>DHWK01000074.1:4908-5211 GCA_002413145.1 bacterium UBP12_UBA5184 | reverse complement strand
ACGCGTCGGCCGCGTCGCCGGCGTCGACGGTTTGCGCGCGTAGGTCGCGGCGGCGCGCAGCGAGGCGACGCTCGTCCAGGCGCGAGCCGACGAAGCCAATGCGCGCGAGGCGCTTGCGGTCGAGATCGGCGCGTCACCCGACGCGAGCTTTAACGTCCCGCAGACCCTCCCCGAGCCGCCCTTGCCGAAGGCCTCGCCGGCGGCCCTAACGGCGATCGCCGAAGTCAATCGCCCCGAAGTCGCCTCCGCGAAGGCTGCATTGCAAGCGGCGCGCCTAGGGGATGCCGGCGTCGATACCGATCT
>DHWK01000074.1:4487-4756 GCA_002413145.1 bacterium UBP12_UBA5184 | reverse complement strand
AGTCAGGTTTCGCCGACCAACTTCGTCCTGCAACAGCAATCGATCAGCGCTCAGAACGCCGCCGCCATCGCCAATTACAACCTCGAGCGCACGCTCTTTCCGAGCGTCAACTTTCCCGCGCCGCTGCTCGCGCCGCCGGTGACGCGCGGAGGGCCGGGCTTCTGGCAATTCAGCCTCCTCTCGTCCTTTACGCTGCCCCTGGTCGACTATGGCACGCGCGCCGCCAATCATCGGGCCGCCCGCGCCCAGATCGCCTCCGCGGCGGCGAA
>DHWK01000074.1:1637-4341 GCA_002413145.1 bacterium UBP12_UBA5184 | reverse complement strand
CGAGCGCGACGTCCGCGCCGCCGACCGCAACCTGCAGACCGCCTCCGATAAACTCGCGCTCGCCAAAGAGAGCGCGCAACTCGCGCGCGAGTCGGCGCGCATCGCGCAACTCCAGTATAAGAACGGGTTGATCTCATTCAGCGACGTCTCGCAGGTCGAGCAGACCGCCCTCTCGGCGGAGAACGATCTGCTCGTGGCTCGAGTCGCCTACGTCACCGCCGTCGTCCGGCTCCGGCTCGCGCTCGGGCCGCCGGACCCCGTCGCCGCCGCCGACCTACGAGGACTCTGATCGCCCATGAATCGTCTCGTCGTCTCCCTTATCGTCGTCGGCGCGCTGGCGCTCGTGATCGTGATCGCGGTCGTCTCGCGCGCCGGAGGGAAGCACGCGGTCGCGGTGCGACTGCAAACCGTTCACTACGGGACGTTTTCGACGACGCTGCCCGAGACCGGCGTCGTGCAGCACCCGCGTCTCCTGACGCTCCCCGCGCAAGTCTCGGGCAACATGGGAATCATCGAGGTCAAGGCCGGCGACCGCGTCATCGCCGGTCAGACGATGGCGACGATCTACAACCCGCAGCTGCTCTCGAGCCTCAGCGACGCCGAGGCGAACGCCGCTTCGGCCGAAGGCCACGCGCGCAGCGCGACGCAGACCAACGCCGTCCTCCCCGTGCAAAATCGCTCCTCCGTCGTACAGGCGCAGGCGGCGGTCGTGCAGGCCCGCAGCGGGCTCAGTCAGGCGCGGCAAGATCTCGCCTCGGGACAACAATCGGGACTCGGCTACAGCGGGCAGACGGCCGAAGAGCAGCGCCTGATCGCTAAAGCGACGCTCGAAAAGGCGGCGACCGACCTGCGTGAGGCCAAGCGCACCTACGACGCCAACGTCGATCTCTACGCTCAGAAAGCCGTCTCGCGCGATATCCTCGAACAGTCGAAGGCACGCTACGAACAAGCCCTCGTCGCACAGCAGCAAGCGCAGCGCGAACGGCTGATCGTCGAAGGGACGCTGGTTCGCCAATCCGGCGTCCTGAAAGATCGCGTGCGCGCGGCCGAAGATCAGTTGCGCCAAACTCAGGCGGCGCTTGCAGCCGCCCAGGCCAACGCCGCGCAGGACAAATATGGCGACGTCGAGGCCGCCAAGGCCGATGCCGCTCGCAGCGAAGCCGATCTGGCGTTCGCACGCGATCAGGTCGCGCGCCTGACGATTCGCGCCCCGCTCTCGGGAGTCGTCCAGAGCGTCGCCTCGCAAAGCGGCGATTCGCTGCGGCCGATCCAACCCGGCGACACCGTCACCGCGGGCCAAGCGCTGTTCACGATGTCGGGCAACGAAGGCTACATCGTGCGCACGAAGGTCGACGAACAGGACATCGCCGGAGTTCGGCTCGGCCAGCGCGCCGTCGTCAGCGGTGAGGATTTCGCCGGCAAGAAACTGGCGGGACACGTCACCTCGATCTCGCCGCTCGCCCAGAAATCGGACGACCCGTCGAACACGTCGCGACAGGTGCTGACGACGATCGTCCTCGACCAAACGCTTCCGTATTTGCGGGACGGTATGAGCGTCGACGTCGATATCGTGACCCACGACCGCCACCACGTTCTCACGGTCCTCGTCGACGCGCTGCGTAAAGACGATAAGAATAACAGCCAGTACCTTTACGTCGTGCGCAACGGGAAAGCGGTCCGCACCGACGTCAAACTCGGCGAGCAAAACGACACGAGCGTCATCGTGACCTCGGGCTTGCACGACGGCGACGTCGTCGTCGCCGACAAGAACCTCCAGGTCCTCCCCGACGCTCGGGTCACCGCCGCACCGACGGCGTCGCCCGGGCCGTCTGCTTCGCCGCGCTGATGAATCGGAACGCGCCATGAGCCGCCTGCTCGCCTACGCGGGCGAGGCGCTCGATGCGATTTGGCGCAATCGCGCCCGCTCGATCCTCACCATGCTCGGCATGATCATCGGGACGAGTTCGGTCATCGCCGTCCTGGGCATCGGCAGCGCCGCCTCGGCCGGCATCGCCGGCTCCCTCAACGCATTCGGTAACCCCGGGCTCTTCGTCTTAGCCGATCCGCGTCAGGACGATCCAGCCTCCGCCCAGATCCAATACCGCGACGCCTCGACCGTGCTGGCCGAAGACGCGGACGCGGTGCGCTACGTCTTCCCGACCTTTCAGCGGAACTACACCCTGAAGTCCAACGGCGTTACGTTCGTCGGCACGGTGGTCAGCCAGCAAGATTATATCGTCGATTCGCTGACCTTGCGCGAAGGGCGGCGCATCGGCCCCTCCGAGGTCGAAAACGCCGAACGGGTCGCTCTGATCAGCCAGCCGCTCGAGCGCCGTTTCTTCGGCGGCGAGTACGGCCTCGGGCAAGTGGTGCACATCAACGGCATTCGGTTCACGATCGTCGGGGTCTACGACGAACTCAAGGCCGGCATCTTCAACAACATCGGCGCCTCGGATTATATCGAGATTCCGTATTCGACCTATCACGAAATCGCGCCGGGTCCGGTCGACGGTTTGACCATCTACCCCCAGCCCGGGACGAATCCGGTCCGGGTGCAAGAGCGCGTTTTCGCAACGCTCCATCATCTGCACGGGCCGCGCGCGAAATACCAATTACAAGACGCCGCGGCTTTTCTGACGTCGTTCGAACAGGTGATCGCGACGATCTCGGTCGGCGTGACCGCGATCGGCGGCGTCGCGCTGGT
>DHWK01000074.1:0-1547 GCA_002413145.1 bacterium UBP12_UBA5184 | reverse complement strand
ATCATGCTCGTCTCGGTCACCGAACGGATCCACGAAATCGGCATCCGCAAGGCGATCGGCGGGAGCCGCGGCGACATCGTCACCCAATTTCTGCTCGAAGCGGTGATCCTCTCGCTGCTCGGCGGGGCGTTAGGAACGCTGCTCGGCATCGGGGCGGCGCTGCTCGCCAACGGTTTCGTCACGAAACTGCTCGGGCCGGCGCCGGTGCCGCTGTTCGGGATCATCGCGCTGTCGGCCGGATTCTCGATGTTGGTCGGCATCGTGTTCGGCACCTATCCCGCGATTCGCGCCGGGCGGCTCGATCCGATCGAGGCGTTGCGCTCGTGATCGGGTTCACCGCACAGTTTTTCGGCGAAGCGTTCGCCGTCCTCAATGGAAACCGGACGCGCTCGCTCTTGACCGTCCTCGGTCTGATCATCGGCGTCGGGGCGGTCATCGCGATCCAGATCCTCGGCAACGGTCTCTCGGGCGCCGTCACCGGCATCCTCGGCAGCCTCAACGATCGCAGCTTCATACTGTTTCCGACGGCGCGTCAAGCCGACATCACCAAAGCCGCCTTCCGAATCGGCGACGTCGAACGCGCCAAGGCCGCGATTCCCAACATCGCCGTCGCGATGCCGGCCGGCGGAACGCGCCGCATCGTGAGCGTCGCCCATTCGCACGCGCGCCTGACGGTTTCGGCCGACTCCGACATCTCGTTCATCGATACGCCGCTGGTTTACGGCCGCAACATCGGCAGCGACGACGTCGCCGCTGCGACGCACGTCGCCGTTCTGGGCGACAACGGCTACCAGCGTCTCTTCCCACAGGGCGGCGACCCGCTCGGGACGAGCATCCGCGTCGGCGCGCGGCGCTTCGTGATCGTCGGCGTCCGCGCCAAACCCTCGCAAGGGATCATCCCGATCAACTTCGGTGGCGACGTCTTCATCCCGTACACCGCCTACGTCAACGACTACGTCCGCTCGTCGCCACTCTTCTTCGCGCGCTTCGTCGTCTCCGATCCGAGCAAGATCGCCGAAACCGAGGTCGACGTCGTCAAATATTTTAAGGCGCTCAAGACGTCGCGCTCGGATTACGGCACGTTCGACCGCAAATCGTTCACCGCGACGATGGACGGCATCTTTGCGTCGTTGACGATGGTCGTCGCATTGATCGGCGCCGTCTCGCTGCTGGTCGCCGGCATCGGAATCATGAACATCATGCTGGTCTCGGTGACCGAGCGGACCCGCGAAATCGGCGTGCGCAAGGCGATCGGCGCGACCAGCGGCCAGGTGCTCGCACAGTTCTTCATCGAGGCGCTCTTGCTCTCGCTGATCGGCTGCGGCATCGGCCTGGGGATAGGGCTCGGGATCGGCGGCCTGATCAACCGTTTCGTGCTGATCGCGCTCTCCGGCGTGATCGCACCGATCCCGTGGGTCCAGTCGGTCGCGATCGCGGTCGGCTTCGCGACCGTCGTAACGCTCTTCTTCGGAACCTATCCCGCGTACCGTGCGGCCAAGCTCGATCCGATCGAAGCGCTGCGCTATGACTGTCTCTTATACACATCT
>DHWK01000140.1:14298-17393 GCA_002413145.1 bacterium UBP12_UBA5184 | reverse complement strand
GAATCGATGATCACCGGCGAACCGTTACCGGTCGCCAAGACGAAAGGCGATCCGGTGGTGGGCGGCACCGTTAACCAGACCGGCGCCTTCGATTTTCGCGCTCAGGCAGTCGGGTCCAACACCGCGCTCGCGCGAATCGTTCAAATGGTCCAACAGGCTCAGGCTTCGAAGGCCCCGGCCCAAGCACTCGCCGATCGCGCGGGCAAGTACCTCGTCTTTGTGGCCCTTGGCTCGGGCGTCCTCGCCTTCGCCGTATGGTATCTCGTCGGTGACGGGTTTCTCTTCGCTCTGACCGCCGGCGTATCAACGATCGTCATTGCGTGTCCCGATGCGCTCGCGCTCGCCACTCCGACAGCCATCACGGTGGGCGTGGGTAAAGGTGCGCGCGAAGGCGTGCTCTTCAAGAATGCGAGTGCGCTGGAGGCGGCCTCCAAGATCGATACGGTCGTCTTCGACAAGACGGGAACGCTCACGCTGGGCAAGCCTAGTCTCACCGACGTCGTCGCTATCGCGCCGTTCACGGAAGAACAGGTCGTAGCCGGAGCTGCATCAGCCGATGCGAACAGCGAACATCCCCTTGCTCGAGCCATCGTCGCAGGGGCAGTAAAACGCGGCGTCACCGTTGAGCAGCCGTCGTCATTTACTGCACTCCCCGGGCGGGGCGTCCAGGCGCAGAGCAAGGGCGAGTTGATTTTGGTTGGCAACGCGGCGCTCATGACCGAGCGAAACGTCTCGATCCCCCCAGACGCCATGGTCCGCACCGCCGATCTCGCAGACGAGGCTAAAACTCCGATGTTTGTCGCGGTTGACGGTCAGATCATAGGAATTGTAGCAGTCGCGGATTCGCCGCGACCCAGTGCCGCGTCGGCGATCGCAGCCCTGCGGCGTCTCGGGATCGCTACGGTCATGCTCACCGGGGACAACCGCAAGACGGCCGAGGCCGTCGCGCGACGACTCCACATCGATCGTGTCGCCGCGGAAGTGTTACCGGACGCCAAAGCCGGCGAGATCAAGAAACTCCAAGAAGCGGGACGCAAAGTAGCAATGGTCGGCGACGGCGTCAACGACGCGCCCGCACTCGCCCAAGCCGATGTCGGGATTGCGATCGGCGCAGGCGCTGACGTCGCCGTTGAAACGGCGGAAGTCGTGCTCATGAAGGACGACCCAGCGGCGGTCGCTTCCGCGATTACGCTGGCTCGAAACGTCCATACGAAGATCGTCCAGAATCTCTTTTGGGCCGCCATCTATAACACGCTAGCGATCCCGATCGCTGGTGGGATCCTTTACCCCAGCCTTCGAGTCTTGCTCCAGCCGGAGTGGGCCGCGCTTCTGATGAGTGCCTCAACGATCACGGTGACCGTAAACGCACTCATGCTCAATAGGCTGCGCCTCGCGGCCGTACCGCCAACTTAGCGCGCTCGGTAAGTGTGACGCTGCTAAGGTAGGCTCCCGACGTTAGCATGCCCGTAACGTCGTGCGATCCTTAGAAACCCCTGTGAGACGACTCGAGCCGACTCCACGTTTCTTGGGGGAGGTACTTCAACATGATTTTGCGCTGTCCGCGTTTCATTGCACTCTCCGCCGCCGCCCTTGGTTTGGCAAGCTGCGCTGGCAGCGGCGGAATTTTCGGCAGCGGCAACGGCGGAATTTTCGGGAACGGCTTTTCGTGCAATCCCGGCACGCAAGTCCAACTCGCGAATCCGCTGCCGTTCCAGAGCAACGTGAATCCAAACATCGGGGCGATTACGATCGTAGCGAACGGCAACAACAATTACTTGGGCCAGAACTATCAGACGTTCAATGTTACCCTAATCGATAATTTTGGCAACCAGATTTTGGGCGGCACGTTACAACTCGTGACGGACCCGAATGGTCCGCATCCATACAGCTCCGATTACTACTATCAGTCCGCGATCGGCTCGCTGCAGTTCAACGAAACGTACGCCGCAGACCTGACGCTCGTAAACGTCAACTTCAATTCATGCAGCTACCCGCTGCAATCGTTCCAGACCTAGCAGGAGCGCGCAGGCAGGCGCAGGCGTGCGGCGAAAAATGGCGGACGCACGCGAGGAGAACGTGACGGTGGGAACCTCGGGTGCGCCGAGCAGCGTAGAGACGCCGCGGCGATCGAGGCTTACGCCATCATTTGATCAGGGCGCTTAACCTGGGCCTCGTCCCACTCCCGGCTACGGCCGCTCGGTGAACGGCTTGCCCGCTTGCCCCAAGAAAACGACGACCCACTTCACCGGAGCGACTCCCTTGTTGATGTCCCGGTGCCAAGTGTTCACCGGCTCGAGGTGCGCCGTCCCCGCAGGGAACTGCATTTCCCCGACTCCCTCGATGTCCAACGTTAACGTCCCTTCGAGGACGTACGCGAAGATTGGAAACGGATGCCGGTGTCGGCTGTGCTCACCGCCCGGTGCGAGCTCTACGAGAAACGCGCTGATCTGGTTCGGCCCGGATGGGAACTCGATCGTCTGCCCCGAGTCCGTGGTCGTTCGCTGCAGCAGCGGAGTCGCGTGAAAACCGACGTCGGCCTCCGCCAGCGCCGGCGAGGTCGCGTCAAGGGCTATGGCGGACAACGCCGCCAGCGATAGGGTTCGCCCGCCGATTTCCATGACGAACGTCCGCCGAGGCATGCTACGCATTTCAGATCCTCCAGTTGGATGCAAGGCGCATTGGCGCGGCCTTGTACTGCCAGCCTAATTGGGGATCGTCAATCGATCGTTAAATTCGGCCTCGCCGATGAGAGCCTCTCGCGCCCTCGACAACCGCTGGACGCGATACTCTCGGGCGCGAGCGGAGGCGCACGCGCCGATTCGTGGCTCGCCGATTGCCGCTGCGGCCAGGCTCAGTTCGCGGAAAGCTCGATCTGCTTCCAGGGGCGTTCTCTTCGCGTTCTCCGCGACGATCCGATAGGCGCGTCGGAGCAGCACGGGTGCATCCGCCGAGCGACGCCTCGCACAAACCCGAGCTCGCGAGAGCGCGGCGCAGTTGCTCCAGGAATCGATTTCCCACTCGCGTTTCGATTCATCCAGATCCCTCAGAGCCGTCAACGCCGCGTCCGCGTCTCCTGCCGCGTCCCTCTCCAGTAG
>DHWK01000140.1:13063-14234 GCA_002413145.1 bacterium UBP12_UBA5184 | reverse complement strand
CTCCAGTAGCGCGCCGATCCGAAGAAATGCCACGCGCTCGCGATAACGCGGCGAACTTGGGTACGTTGGGAAGCGCATAAGTTCGTCGGCACGATCGAGTACGTCTTGCCATCGCCTTCGTGCCGCTGCGATCGCCGCAAGAATCGATTGCAAATCGAATTCCGCGAGGACGAGCTGCGAGTTCGCATACGCCGTCCGCCCAGTTCGGCTGCGAACATATGCCCAAAGCACGTTCATTGCGGCTTGCGCCTCGCGCTCGGCGTCGTCGTGCCGATCCATGAGAAACAGTGTCGCCGCCCGGCAGTATTTCAGCTTCGTCTCGAAGTACGGGCCGGCCCGTTGCGCGGCGTCGGCGCAATGGGAAGCGGTCGCTAGCGCTTCGCCGAACCGCCACCACGTCGCTTGACCGAGGATGAGCGATTCGGCGGCCAGCGCCGCCGGATGCCAGTACGAATTTCGAACCGCGATCTCGTAGGCTTCTCGTGCGGCTGTGATCGACTCCGTTTCTCGAGCGGTTAGCCGAAACGCACGAGACGCATTGATCAGTGCGAAAGTGAGCGCTTCTTCGTTACCGCTCCGGCGCGCGTAATTCTCCGCTTCGACGGCGTCCCTGAGTGTTTCTTGAATCCGGCCCTTGAAGAACGAAGCGGCGGCGCGGCGAGCCAGCGCCGCCGCAAGTTGCGCGTCGCCGCCCGAGGCGCGCGCGAGTTGCACGCTTTCGGTTGCCGAATCGAGTGCCGCATCAAAGTCGCCGGCGAAGATGCTTGCCAGAGCAGCCTGATTCTTGAATCCGGCGATGAGAGCGTCCGTTACGCGGCTGCGCTGCAAGCGACCGATAACGCCGGTCGCCTCGGCGGTGCGCTCCAGGATTTCGCGGTAGGCGACCCACTCGATGGCTTCCTGAATCGCGTCATGGTACGGTTGAGCGGCGGCGAGCGCGTCTCCCGCCGCTGCAAGATGGCGAGCCAAGCGTAACGACACGTCGCGGTCCGAACTGTCGGCAAGGCGTCGGGAGAATGCCCGGTGCATGGCCGTGCGGCGACCGGCGTTGAGCAGCGTTCCCGCGACCTCGCGCACGAGGTCGTGCGCAAACGCGAAATGCGGACCCGAGGAGGGTTGCCGTATCAGCTCGAGGGCGAGCAGGTCGTCGAGCGCGTCGAGGACGGCGAGC
>DHWK01000140.1:0-12996 GCA_002413145.1 bacterium UBP12_UBA5184 | reverse complement strand
CGTCGAGCGCGTCGAGGACGGCACTTTCGCCCAGACGCGTGGCTTCGACGAGATCTTCGGTCGTAGCTGCGGGCTCCAAAGCTAGCGCACAGCTCACCATCGCGGCGTGAGTCCCGCGCGATCTCAACTGCGATTCCACGTAGCGTGTGATCGTCGAGGGCAGAGCGCGAGCATCGAAACGACCGTGAACTCTCCAGCGATCTCTATCGTGGCGCAGCGTCCCATCGCGAGCGAGCGACTCCAGTAGCGCGGCGAGAAAGTACGGGTGGCCGGCACTTCGTTCGTAGATGAGGTTGATCACTTCTCCCAATCCGACGTTTCCCGACTCTTCGAGAGCGCCGATCAGCTCGTCACGTCCAAGGGCGGCGAGGCGGATCTCTTCCAAGGGAACGATGCGCAGGAGTCGCTCGAGGGACGAAACGCCCTCGGGGCGTGAAGCGACGACGATCGCATATCGCAACGCGATGCTGCCGCGGACCAATTCCGCGAATACCGCAAGTGCCTCTCCGCGAAGCGTGTGCGCGTCGTCGACGAAAAGCGCGCATGATGAGTCGAGGGCTTGCGCAAGGGCGCCGGCCACGTCAGACACAGGCCGGCCCGTCACTTCATGAACGACGCTCTCCCACGGTCCGAACACCCGAGGATCGCGATCGAGGCACTGAACCCTTATCACGCGGCGGCCCCGCTCCTGGGCAAAACGGGCGGCTTGCTGCAGCAGAGCCGTCTTGCCGATCCCGGCCACCCCGTGCACCAGCACGCTGCAGCCACGGCCGCTCGCCGGTTCGAGGCAAGCGGCGAGCGTTGCGAGCTCTGATTCGCGTCCGACGAAAGGGAGCTGCACTTTCTGCGGCGCTGAGGCACGGGCGCGCGCGAAGACGCTGAATCGGTTCTCGAAGGTCGATGACGGGCTGACACCGATTTCCGCCATCGCCGCGCGGCAACGATCGATCAGCGCGGTCGCCGCGAAGCGCCTTCCGGCGGTGATCGCGGCTTCGATCAGTGCGACGTACGCCTGCTCGTCGTAGGGATTTCGCTCGATCAGGAGCCGCGCAGCATCGGTGTCGTGCGTTGCTTCGACGACGCGCGCGAGAAGCAATTCGTAGGCAGCGGCGGCACGGCCCCGTTCGGTGACTGCCCACTCATCGTAGTCTCCTTCCAGGAAGTCGCCCTGGTAGAGATCGAGAGCGTCCCGAGTCGCAGCCTCGTCGCCGCGTGACGCCAGTGCGTGGAAACGCTCAAGATCGAGCGACGTCTCCGCAATCCAGCGAACGATCGACTTGGTCGCGATGAAATAGTCGTCCGGCGACGCGCCGAGCATGCGGAATGCGCGTCGAATCGACCACAATGCGCCTCGCAGGCTTTCCCGCGCCAGCTCGGGCGCGCTGTCCCGCCAGAAGAGCTCCAGTAGGCGTTCGCGCGAGACGTCCTTGCCGCGATGGAGGACGAGATACGCCAGGAGTGCTCGCGCTTTCTTCGTTGAGGGTGGGGAAAGCGTGCGGTCATCGATTTGCAAGGCAAACCGACCGAGCGTGGTCAGCCTCGAACCCGCCATAGCTCGCTTTTCCGACGGCTCACCAGGGAGACCTACCTCGATTGAACGACGCTCACCAACGCCGTCAGGAACGGCTATCGTTGGTGAGCCACGCGCTGAACGAGTTCGCTCGAACCTTCCGCTAAGGTCTCGGGCCCATGCCGGCTGAGCGAAGCGACCCCGCACCCCCTGGCTGGGTGGACGACGCCGCAGGCGTTGTACGCACAGCCACCGGCCTGCGTCCCCAAAATCTTCAATTCTCGGAAACCTGACTGTTGAGCCTAAACGTGCGCCGCGACGGCCCGCGCAACCTAAACGCACACGTCGACGAGAACGACTAAGCACGGGCGAACGTACGTTGAACGTAACGGAGCACAGACTTGCGTCGACCGATGATGCTGCTCGCGTAGGAAATGCTACAGTCCGAGCGCCGGCCACACACGCGAACGCACGCTCGCGAACTCAAGCTGAAGCGTAGCGCACGCAAATAAGCATCGATCAATACTGTCGCCGTACTCTGTACGAGTAGCGACTGCATGCGCGGAACGCATCACGCGTGAAGCGGAAGCGTCGCGACCGTACACGCCGGCTGACGATCTTCAAGCAAAGGACAGGCGGGCGGGGAGAAGCGGGGGCGCTCGTCGTTGCGTGGAGATCGTGGTCGGGTTGATCGACTGGCAGTATACGGAGCGGAGCTGTCCCATCATAAGTGCCGGGTCTTGAGTCTGCCCGCTCCGTGCGGCCGCGCACTCAGCGGCGCGAACGACGTAGTTGTCGGATAGTAGCCCCGACTGGCATCTTGCGCGCACCACGTCGCAACTTTAGCATCGAAGTCCCCGAGACGCGATTCGGCCGGCATTCCGGCGCCGTCGAGCACCTTCGGGTGATGACGGCGACTCTGAACTTCGTAGCTGCGCACGACCTTCGCCGCGTAGTACCGATCCTCGACAAGGTCACGGCATTCGAAGACGTCGCCCACGCCGATGACGCGCCGCAGCAACGTGCGCGAACCCTTGCCGCCCTCGTATCTCGTTCCGCCGATCACGAGACAGTGCTCGCTCACGCACCGCGCGCTGAATGCGCCCTGAATCGCACGGTGTAGCTCCGGCAACGTACTATCCGCGCTGACGGCAATAAAGCGCCAGAGTGCCAACTCCGACCCGACGAGCGTGACGCGCAAGTCGTAGACCAGCTTGTCGCCGCTCCTCTTCTTTGCCTGGGCCATGGGTCTTGGCTATGCTGTGCGCTTCTTGGGACGGCCGCCCTTTCGGCCATTTTTGCGAGCCGCGCGGGCCTTCGCAAGCGTCGACACCTTCCCGGCGCGGCGACCCAGATTGCCGCGAATCGCTCGGCCAAAGAGTCGATCCAACAACCCAGGAACGGAGACGTCGACATCCAGATCGTCCTGCGAGATCGTCGCTCCGCCGTTCCCGGCATAAACCGCTGCGAGCTGCTCGGGATCCGCTTTCGCCAGTGGTGGGATCTTCGATCGTGGGATGCTCAATCGGACACCGGAACTGAGTGTTAGGCGCAGCGCGTCAGCCCGCGCATCATAGTCCACGGAACGGAGCGAGAGCATCTTTTCCTCATACACGGCTCGCGCTTGTTCGTTGCGGTTACCCGTCAGTATTTTCGCCATAAATTCGTCTCCAAACAACCCAGCACGCCTCGAGGTGCCTCCGAACGACGGCAACCGCGTCGCGCTTTACGTGTTCGCTCGGGCGGCCGTACTTCGCGCTTAGGAAGGCGACCGGCTCTAGCGAGATCTTCAATAGAATTCCATCCTTCAAGACGTGGACGTGCGGGGGACCGTGGTCATCGGTGAACACTTTTACCGCGTATCCTCTTACGGCGACGACCCTCGGCACCGCCACATTGTAACCCAAGTATTTGGGTTTTGCAAGCGTGGGAGCGGCTGAACGGATGCGCTGTCCGCCCGTCGTCCGTCTTGACGCCTCTCGCAGCGTAAAAAGCCCGAGGAACTTTAACATTCCGAGGGCTTTCGCGTTGTTTCGTAAGGTACTCAAATGCGCCCGGCCGGGAACCGTGCAATGCCGCCGAACGCTATGAGCACGCCCCACGCAAAAGGCGTTAATCGTTCCCTAAAGGCGGACTGCGATGAATGACAAACGAGAGCGGATCCAATATCAACGCGTCATCCTCGATGAAAAGGAGCACAAAGACAAGCACTTCGACGAATGCGAGCTCGTGATCACCGGAAAAGGACCAATACGCCTGATCAACTGCTCGTTCGGATCCAACCATCTCGGCTTCGATGGACCTGCAGCGCGAGTGATCGACGCCTTAACCGGGATGTACGTGGAGCCGACGTTCAAGCCGTTCGTCGAGGCCGTCTTCGATCAGATTAGGAGCGGCTACAGCGGCGTAACGAAGTGGGAGAAGTAGACAGTGACGTCGCGCGCCACCTGAGCGGAATTGGTAGCGCCAACGGGAATCGAATCGGTTGAGTAGGGGGCGCCAAGGGTCGCGAGCGGTCGCAGCGATGCTCAAAGCCGCGGCGCTGAGGTCGCTTTAGGTCGCCTCTGGGTATACGCGGTTGCGGCCGTCTGCAACCAAACTGCAACCGAAATAAAAGGGCTCGCCGATACGCGAATATCGACGAGCTCTCTTGATTTCTGCGCGCGCGCGAGGTTCGGCCAATACATGGTCCGTTGCAAGACAATGCGACGCTCGTCTCGGCACAGCGAACTTAGCGGCCGTATCTGCCGAGAAGTTGTCCTCGTGCGATGATGTGACCTTGCATGTTAAACGTCAGAAACGCGCCGGGCGCCGCCGAGGTAACGCCGGAGAGCATCGCGTTCAAGGCGCTAACCGTAAAGTAGTAGTGGTGCGGAGGGTCGCCGACCGGCGGACAGGGCCCGCCATATCCGCTGAAGCCATAGTCGTTGTAACCTTGGATCGAACCGGCCGGCGGATTGGTGGTCGCGTTCAACGCTAAACTCGTGACCGTCGGCGGGATGTTGAAGATGGTCCAATGCCAGAAACCGACACCGGTCGGCGCGTCGGTATCGAATTCGGTCAGCACGTAGCTCGCCGTCCCGACGGGGCCCGCGGTCCACGCGACGTCGGTCGAGGTGTTCGTCGCGGTGCCAGTGTTCCCGCAGCCGGTGAACGCTTGCGCGAACGGGATGCTCCCGCCAGCGGTGAAGCTGGTGCTGGTTACAGTGAGGACGGGCACGTTCGACGGTGCTCCCGGCGCCAACGTCGGTCCGGCGTTCGGCGTCGGTGTCGAAACGGCGGTGCTGCTGCAGCCGGTGCCAGCGGCGACGAGCGCTATCAGTGCGACGGTTCCCATTGCGTGGCGTATTAAACCGAAACGGCCAACCATGGTCTCCCCTTTCAGCAAAGCGAGAATCCCAAGGATACCATATCCGTAAGCGAATCGATACGGATTGACGACCTTCCCCGGATGGCAGAGCCTTCTCGCTTGCCGAGATCGCGCAGGATTAAATTGGTAGCGCCAACGGGAATCGAACCCGTCTCTCGGCCTTGAAAGGGCCGCGTCCTAACCGATAGACTATGGCGCCACGTGGGCCCGGCTGGATTCGAACCAGCGCGCAACCAGTTATGAGCCGGCCGCTCTACCGCTGAGCTACAGGCCCCCGGAGCGGCCTGCTCTTGCCCGCCGCCGCACGGCCGACCTGCCGGCTAGCGGCCGACATCGTCCCGGCGCCGAATTCGCCGGCGCGTCGCAGGAAGCGGCGCCGATTCACGGGCCGAACTGCATCACTGGCCGACCTCGATCGGCACGTCGACCTCGCGCGTCTTATCGTACCGCACTTTGATCATCCAAGCGCCCCCCATCCCGAAGGGGACCTTGGCGGAGAGTTTGTGCGGATCGCTCGTCTTGTTCAGTTTGATCGGATACGTCCCCATCTTTGCGTGGCCCATGCTCATCGCCGCCTCGACCGTCGCGTCGGCCGGCGGCGCGCCGGGAAACTCGACGGTGACGGTCGCCGAATCGCGCGGTCTCGCCGGCGAAAGCGAAATCTTCGGCTGCGTCCCAGGACCGCCGCTTGCGTCGCCGCCGTCAAGTTGCGATAGATAGGCGACGATGTCGGCGACCTGCCGGCTGGTGAAGTCGAACTTCGGCATCGGCGGCTCGGGATGCGTGATCGCGGCGGCAATTTGCGCCGGGCTGCGCCGTTTTTCGATGCCGATCAGGTTCGGCCCGAGGTCACCTTGGAAACGCGCGCCGTGGCAGCCCGAGCAATTCGAACTCTGCACGAGCGCCGCTCCGGCTTTCGGATCGCCCGGCACTTCCTGCGTGCTCGACGCGCGTCCGCATGCCGCCGACAACGACGCGACGAGCGCGACCAGAATGAAGGAGACGACGTGACGGAACGGCATGCCGCGGGCCTTTCGCGAGAGGGCGTTTTGCAGCCTAGTCCCCTGCACTGACGATCGCGCGGGTGCAATACTGATCGGCTACGGAGTAATAGAGATGGATTCGACCGTCCGCCTCGATCGCCGAGGAGGCGAACGCAATGTCGGTGTCGTCGTCGTTTCGTTTGGGGTGCGGCAGGACGATCGGGTCGCGGCCGCGCGCAACGACGCGGGTGTAGGTCGCGTCGAAGACCACCCAACCGACGCGCCACTGAGCCTGCTGCGTGCCGCCGTTGTAGAACATGACGGGGCCCGCGCTCGCAGCGAGGATCGGCCCCGTGCTCAGATGCCAGGAATCCCAACTTCCCTCGCGCGCATCGAAGAGCGGCTCCAAAATTTCCCAGGGACCGTCGACCCGCTGCGAGGCTGCCAGGCCGATCTTCGACTTGTCTTCGTGCGCGAACTCGAAGAAAAGGCGCCAGCTGCCGTCGGCGGCTTGCACGATCGTCGCTTCCTTCGGATTGCGAGTCCGCTCGGTTGCGGGCAACGCGATACCGCGTTTGCTAAGATGCTCCAGATCGGGGCCGCTTGCGAGCAACAATTCGCCGCGTTTGCAATGCTCGTTCCAGCCGCTGTAGTAGACGTAATACGTTCCGTCCACGCACGCCATTGTCGGATCTTCGCAGCCGCCGCTGTCGTACGAGTCCGGCACGTCGGCGCCGGGTCCGATGACCGGCGTCTCGCCGACCACGAAGTGCAGGCCATCGCCCGACGTTCCGCGATGAATTCGGGCGACTTTTTGCGACGCGTCTTCGTTTCGGTTGACGACCCGCAGCAGCATCTCGAACGACCCGCCCTCGCGCCAAACGAAGGGACTGAGTTTGTACATCGCCGCGAGCTCGGGAGACGACTCGAACGTCAACGCGTCGAGACGTTCGAGACGAAAGTTCAAGCGCTCAATTCGCTTTCGGACGGAAAAATCGCAGCTTCATCTGGCATGCTCCCCCTCTACCCAGCCGGCGGGGATGCCTAGCGCATCCCGGGCGCGAATTCCGATCACCGTCGATGGCAAACAAGATCGTCTCGCTCGCCGAGATGGCACGTTCCATCCCCGACGGATCCTCGATCGGGTTCGGGGGCAGCTTCTTGCATCGCGCACCCTTTGCGCTGGTGCGCGAACTCGTTCGGCGCGGCGCGCGCGGCCTCGAAGTCATCAAGTCCTCGCCCGGCTACGATATCGATCTCCTGGCTCGCGCGCATGCCGTCTCGCGCGCCAAGGCCGGGATCGTCGCGATCGAAGGCGGCCTCGGACTCGCACCGTCGTATCGGCGCGCCGTCGAGGACGGCGAGCTACAACTCGAAGAACACTCGTGCATGACGATCGTCGCCGGGATGCGCGCCGCCGCGGCCGGCGTTCCGTTCGCACCCGTCGCCGGCGTTTTCGGCAGCGACTTGCTCGCGCTCAACCATTGGAAGACCGTCGCCGATCCGTACGGCAGCGGGAAAGAGACCGTCGTCGTCCCGGCGATCTCGCCCGACGTCGCGGTGATCCACGCCAACGAAGCCGATGCGAACGGCGACGCGCGCGTCTACGGATCGCCGCCTTGGGATCGCGAGCTGACGCGCGCCGCGAAGCGCGTCTTCGTGACCGCCGAACGGTTGGTGAGCAGCGCACAGCTCGCGCAGCAGCCGGAGCTGACGCTCCTCCCGGGCTTCATGGTCGAAGCGGTCGCGATCGTCCCGCGCGGCGCGTGGCCGGGATCGCTGCATCCCGATTACGACGTCGATTACGCGGCGGTGGAGGCGTACCTCGAACCAGGCGACGCCGCGCTCGCGCGCCATCTCGCGGCCGCACCCGAGGCGCGCGTCTTCAGTCGTGCCTGAGCGGCGCGACGCCGAATACCTCGTCGTCAACCTCGCGCGCGCGATTCGACCGAACGAGGTCACATTTAGCGGCGTCAACTCGGTGCTGCCGATGGCGGCCTGCGTCCTGGCGCGGCGCGCCTACGATTTCGACTTCACCTACCTAAGCGTCGCCGGCGGCGTCGACGTCTTCCCCAAGAAGCTGCCGCGCTCGAGCACCGATCCGGCGTTGCTCGCCGGAACCGCCGCGATCTTTTCCAACGCGGATTTCTACGATCTGGCGACGCGCGGAAAACTGGACCTCATCTTCCTCGGCGCCGCGCAAGTCGACGCGTTCGGCCGCACCAACGTCTCGGCGATCGGCGACTGGGCGCATCCGAAGGTGCGTTTGCCGGGCGGCGGCGGCGCGGCGGTGATGATGCCGGTCGCACCCCGGGTCGCGCTCTGGCGCAGCGAACACACGACCCGCACGCTCGTGGAAAAACTCGAATTCATCACCGCCGCCGGGAAAACGGCCGTCCTCGTGACGCCCTACGCCGTCTTCGCGCGCGATCCGGCGAAGAACGAGCGCTTCCACCTCGCCTCGTACCGCGACGACACCGATCCGGCGGCGATCGTCGCACGCACCGGCTTTTCATTCGAGGCCGCGCGCGCGGTCCCCACCGCGCCGATGACCGCACGCGAACGCGCGGCGCTCGACGCGATGGACGCCTTCGATCTGCTCGAGAACGAGCTACCGAGGGTGACCGGCTTGCGCTAAGCCGGCTTTGCGTAGTCCTTGAAGCCGACGAAGTCGACGACGACGCACTGATCGTTGCCGACGATCCACGCATCATGGCCGGGCGGCAGCGACATCGCGTCGCCCGGGCCGTAGTCGAGCTGCGTGCCATCGTCCATGACGACCTTCATTCGTCCGGAGATGACGTAACCCAGATGCGCCGCCTGACAGGAGTCGGTCTTTGCGATCGGCTTGACGCACTCGGACCACTTCCAACCCGGTTCGAACGTGGCGCGGCCGAGCATCGTCCCGCCGACGTTGACGATCTCCAGCTTGCCCTTATCGAAGGGACGCGTCTCATCGGGCTTACTAAAGTTCTTTTTCTGAGCACTTTGCGTTGTCGACGCCATAAAATTACCTCACAACTCATAGTTAGGATGGTTCGCCTCGCTTCCCACTGCGCCCGGAGGCGACCCTTCAAGCGAAACAGCGCCCGCTCGTACGCTTAGCAAACCGAGCGGCAAATTAGCGACTCAGGATCCGAAAGGCGCGCTTGCCGGCATAGAAAGCGGCCGTTCCAAGCTGTTCCTCGATTGCCATCAAGCGGTTGTACTTTTCGACCCGGTCGCTGCGCGAGAGCGACCCCGTCTTGATCTGTCCGGCGCCGGTCGCGACCGCCAGGTCGGCGATCGTCGTATCCCCGGTTTCGCCGGAACGATGCGAGATGACGCAGCGATAGCCGGCCTTGTGCGCGAGCTCGACGGCGTCGAGCGTCTCGCTCAAGGTTCCGATCTGGTTGAGCTTGATCAGGATCGCGTTCGCCACGCCTCCGGCGATGCCGCGGGCGAGCCGCTGGGTGTTGGTCACGAACAGATCGTCCCCGACGAGCTGGACGCGACCGCCGATGCTATCGGTCAGCGCGCGCCAGCCGTCCCAATCGTCTTCGGCCAGACCGTCTTCGATCGAGATGATCGGGAAACGGTCGCAGAGGTCGGCATAGAAATCGACCATCTCGACGCTCGAGAACGGCAGCTCGGGATCGACCGGGTAATACTTGCCGTCGCGAAAGAACTCGTTCGCGGCCGGATCGAGCGCGAGCGCGATCTGCTCGCCCGGTGCGTAGCCTGCCCGCTGAATCGCGAGCGCCAAAATGTCCAAGGCTTGATCGAGCGTCTCGAGCGCCGGTGCGAAGCCGCCTTCGTCCCCGACGAGCGTCGGCATCCCGCGCTCGCGCAAGATAGCGCCGAGCGCGTGAAACGTCTCGGCGCCGTAGCGGATCGCTTCGGCGAGCGTCGGCGCACCGACCGGGACGATCATGCACTCCTGGAACTGCAACGCGCCCCCGGCATGCTTCCCGCCGTTGATGACGTTCATCATGGGCACCGGCAGCGTCGCCGCCGCCGGGCCGCCGAGGTAGCGAAAGAGCGGGATGCCGAGGCTCGCCGCGGCGGCTCGCGCGACCGCAAGGGAGATGCCGAGGATCGCGTTGGCGCCGACGTTGTGCTTGTTCGGCGTCCCATCCATCTCGATCAGGCGCACGTCGATCTCGCGCTGCGCGGTGACGTCGAGACCTCCGAGCGCGGGGCCGAGCACGTCGTTTACGGCGGCGACGGCTTTCTGCACGCCCTTACCGCCGTAACGCGCTTGGTCGCCGTCCCGAAGCTCGACCGCTTCGTGCGCCCCCGTCGATGCGCCCGACGGAACGAAGGCCTCTTCGACGGCGCCGAAATTCGTGGCGACCGTCACGGCGATGGTGGGATTTCCGCGCGAATCCAAAATCTCGCGGGCGTGGACGCTATCGATCAACGGCCGCCCGGCGCCGCGCATCCCTTCGATCACGAGGCGACGATCCAGTGTTCGAGATCGTTCCTGCGCCCGACGATCTCGCTCGGCTCGAACCAAATGGGAATCTCACGTCCGGCCGCGTCGAGCGAATCGCTACCGTGAACCAAATTACGTCCGATCGTCTGGGCGTAGTCGCCCCGGATCGAGCCGGGGGCCGCCTTGATCGGATCGGTCGCGCCGATGGTGCTGCGGCAGCCGTCGATGGCGCCGGCGCCCGCTACGACAAGCGCCAGGAGGGGCCCGCTCGTGATAAACGAGACGAGCCCTTCGTAAAACGGCTTTCCTTTATGTTCGGCGTAATGCTGCTCCGCGCGGGCCCTGTCGCAGACGAGCAGTTTCAGCGCGGCGACGACGTAGCCACGGCGCTCGAAGCGGGCTACGATCTCGCCGACCAGGCCGCGCGCGACGGCATCCGGTTTGCAGAGGATCAAGGTTTGTTCGATAGCCATGGCGTCGGCCTTACGCGGCGGCACCGGAGGAGCCTGTCGCATGTTTGAGATTCGCCGGCTCGCCGAAACCGACAGCACCAACGACGACGCGCAACGCCTCCTCGGCGAAGCCGATGGCGCCGGTCTCGTGATCGTCAGCGATTTTCAACGCGCGGGGAAGGGGCGGCGCGAACGGCGCTGGATTGCGCCGCGCGGCTCGGCGCTGCTCTTCACCGCGATTCTCCCGAGAACCGTCGCCGCGAGCGCGCTGTGGTGCGTCCCCTATTGGACGGCGCTCGTTGTCGCCGATGGGATCGAGCGAGCCTCCGGCGTCCGCGTCTCGTTACAGTGGCCCAACGACCTCTTGCTCGACGGCCGCAAATGCGCCGGCATCCTCTGCATCTCGCGCGTCGCCGGTGACGAGGCGTGGATCGGTTGCGGCGTCGGTCTGAACGTCGTGCGGCCGGCCGACTACGCCGCGCTCGCCGGCGTCGAGCCTGCGCCGGCCTTCGTCGCCGACCGGGCGCCGGGGCTCGAGCGCGACGCGTTGCTGGACGCGATCCTGGCGGCCTTCGGCCTGCGGCTCGGCGACCTCGATCGGCCCGAGAGCGTCGCGCGCCGCTGGGAGGAACGCGCCGGGCTTGCCGGGACGCACTATCGGCTGCTGGTCGATGGCGAGGCCGCTCCATTCGACGCCGTCGCGCGGCGGCTGAGCGCCGACGGCGGCCTGATCGTGGCCCAAAATGGCCGGGAACGCACGCTCTCGCTGGCCGATGCGCGCGTTATGAGAAGCTAGGCGCGACTAGCGGTTGGCGCGGGCCTTTTTCTCGCAGTTTTCGCAGAAATGCGTGAGTTTGTTGTCGGATTCGAAGATCGAGTTCGAAAAATACATAGCGCAGCGCGGATTGAAGCAGTGCTTGAGTCCAAGCGCGTGGCCGAGATCGTGCACCGCTTCCTTGAGGGTGCGCTGAAACAACAGGTTCGGATCCGACGGCTCTCCGTAGAATTCGCTGCGCAGCCGATGCAGCGAAACCGCCGCGACGCGATGCTCTTCGCTCGCGTCGCCGAAGACGAACTGATGCGAGGTCTTGTACAGATCGTAGTCGGTGATGATGAGTCGTAAGCCGTCGGCTTGCGGCGTCGCACTCACGACCTTTGAGACGAGCGTGTTGAAGAACAGTTGCCCGCGGACGCTATTGAGCGTCGTGCGCGGAATATGCACGGTTCGTTCGACCTGGCAGCTGAACAGGAAGCGTTCTTCCAAGCACAACGCCAAGCGCGCGAGAAAAGAAGCATCGATAGAATTGATCGGAACGACGCTAATCATGCTCGTGACGGGACCACGCAAGAGAGAGCATGCAGAATTGTGAGGGTTCTTTGCTTTCGGGGGCGGCCGCACCTGGGCAGCGAAACGCCTTAACGTGATCTTAGGAATCGGCACCGATTTGGCCGAGGTCGAGCGGTATCGTTTCGACGAGGAGCGACTCGCTTGGTTTGCGCGTCGCATCTATACCGACGAAGAGATGGCCTACGCGCTGCGCAAGCGGCACCGGCCCGAACGGCTCGCCGGATTCTTCGCCGCCAAAGAAGCGGCGCGCAAAGCGTTCGGCTTCGCAATCCCGTGGCGAGAGGTCGGCGTCGGACACGAACGCAGCGGCCGGCCAATCCTGCTCTTCTTCGGAAGCGCCGGCGATCTGCCGCAACGCTACGGTGTCGCGCGTATCCATTTGACGATCACACACACGGCGACGACGGCGGCGGCTTTCGTCGTGCTCGAGGGAAATTAGCGTGCGCGCGCTGAGCGCCGAACAGATGCGCGAGACGGACGCGCGCGGCCGGGAACGTGCGGGCGACGTCGCGCTGATGCGCGCCGCCGGCGAGCGCTTGCACGAAGCGATGGTGGGATACATGCCGGTGACGGGCCCGGTCGTCGCGTTCGCGGGGCCCGGCAATAACGGCGGCGACGCCTTCGCCGCCCTCGCGCTCGCGGATCCGGCCCGAGCGAGAACCATCTACGCGCTCGAGGCGAAAGCGCCGAGCGGTGCCCGCCGCGACGCCGAGGAGCGCGCGCGGGCAGCGGGCGTCGAAGTGCGGCGCCTGCCGGCGACCGGCGAGGAAGCGGCGGCGGCGCTCGAGGGGGCGGCGGTGGCGCTCGACGCGCTGCTCGACGAGCTCGATTCCTCGATCGGGCTCGAGCGCCTGCGAGCGCTGCACGTGAACGACTCGGCAGCGCCGCTCGGATCGAACCGCGACCGGCACGCGAA
>DHWK01000006.1:9943-10908 GCA_002413145.1 bacterium UBP12_UBA5184 | reverse complement strand
TACTTACGCAGCATATAATCCTTCAAGATGGTTGCGCCGCGCCGCCCGTTCTCATCCATCACGCCTTTCGCTTCGGTTTGAAATTCATCAAGCAACGGCAACAGCTTGCGCGCGATCTCCCCAAGACGTGTGTCACTCATTCTCAGTCTCCAATCAGTAACCGCCCGACGTCGCCGTCTGGTGCGAAAGCCTTGCGGAAATATGCAATTTCCCGAGCCCGTGGCCCTTCGTGCGAGGACAGCCCCGGCTAGGAAGCGTACGTTCTTGCAACGGCGGCCGGGTGCGCCGGTAGGAAACTTTTGTGAGACGCCTTAGCGATGAGGAGATCATCGGGCAATATGTCCCGCGCGGACTGAGCGCACCCATTGCCGAGGGCGAACAGATTCAATGCGCTCGCTTGCATTGCATTCGCGTCGAGCGCACGCCGGGAGCGCGCGCTTACAGGTGGGCGCCGCGGCAGCCGCAGCGCTCGGTCATCGAACTCTGTCCACGCTGTCATCGCGAGCTTGCCACGATCATCTCGGGCGGCTAACCTCAGTGGACGGCGGTCATCTCGGCAGAGAGAAGCGCCAGAAGAAACGACACGATAGCTACGCCCGCCGATACGAGACGGAAATCCGCCCATTGCTTTCGCAAACCGCAAAGGAAAGTAGCGAGGCATCCAAGGGCAAACATAAACGTGAAAAGCGTGGTGATCATGCGGCGTACTTCCGTTGCATGGAGGTCGGGGAAGCGGGCGGCTTACATCGGGTGAAACTACACCGCACGGAGCGTTTACCCTGGGCCGGCCCCGCTTGCGCATGGCAGCGCGGGAACAGGCTAATCGAGAAGGGATGTGGTACAGCGGTAAGCGCATGGATCATCCCAAGGCTCGAGCCATCGCGGACCCGCAAGTCGCGGCACAAACTCATGTCGACGACGCCAAGGCGACCACCGAACCGCGAGCCGCCGGCTCCGCTCGGTAC
>DHWK01000006.1:6198-9861 GCA_002413145.1 bacterium UBP12_UBA5184 | reverse complement strand
GGCGCGACGGGTCTCCTCTCGCCGGAAGGATTGCAGCAAGCGTGCGGCCACGTGTGGCGCGACTCGAACTCGATCATTATGCTCGGGGCCGACATCCTGAACTCAGAACCGGTCTCGTACGACGACAAACAGGCTCTCCTGGCTTTGAGGCGGCACATCGACGCAGCCGGCCCGCGTGCGTTCTTGGAAGAGGTTCTGCCTAAACTCGGGTTCGGACCCAGTAGAGTCTGAGCGGTTTGGTGGAAAAACAAACGATAAAGCAACCCGAGCAAGAGCGAAAGCAAGAGCAAGAGCAAGTCGTGGACGGCGACGACAAGGTCACGTGTACTCGATGCGGCAAAGTTGCCGTTCCGTTGCACAGAGGCTGCCGGCTGTGCGAAGACTGCTGCGACTGCCGGCCCTTGGGTACGTAGACTTCAGCCGAAGCGCAACAGCGAGTTGATTTCCGCGTACCCGCCGTCGTCGGCGAGATCGAAATGCATCATGGCGCCATTTTGCGACGAGCCGTCGGCACTTACTCCAAAATCGCAAGCGCCCCAGCGGAGGCCCTCATCGCACAAGGCCGTCACGATTTCCATGCGCAGATTCAAGAATCCGCGCGCCGGATTGTGCGTTCGCGCGGGAGTGGGGCTTGTATTACCGATGAGCATTGGACTCCGGGCTTGCTCGTAATCGCGCAAAATCCGCAGATACTGCATACGGGAACTATTTGGCCAACCGGGGTGACTCGCTTGGAATTCTTGAGAGCTTAGCGACCTCTCGAGTCGCGCCAAGGCCCGATCGATGTTAAGGCGCTCCCCTTCCGGAATGATCGCCAGCAGTTCGTCATCTGAGATTTCATCCAGATTTTCGATCGCGACGCGCGCTATTTCCGCCGGCTCGGAATCGACGGCGAAGCTCAAATAGGACCCCAGAGCATTCGAGACTGCCTTGAAGCGGGTCCATACGGACTGGGTCGATTCGTTGGGCTGACGTCCGCTTAGATCGGCCGCCGCGGCGGGCGGCGTCATAAATTGCATCGCTCGGTCGTCGACGGCGAGGGCGCGCTCGCGCGTGGCGACGCGGTCCGCGTCGCAGGTCCGGCCGCCCGCCACCAGTCCGTTGCGCGTTACGATATATGGCGTATCGGCCACGTTGATGTCGATGGCGGCGCCCGCGGAGTGGTGACCGGCGTTCGGCCGCCAGCATTCGTGCGGTCCTGCGATCGCGCTCCACTGCGAAAACGATGCGTTTCCGGCCCCGCTCAACGGGTCGAGCCGCTGATCCGGCGCCAGCGCGTCGAAAGCGGCCCCGATGGCGCCTTCGGCGGCTCGCAGCCGCGCTTGCATCGCAGGATTTACGCCATGCGTCGAACCCGATCCACACGGTTGACCGAGGAAAGTCGTGGCGATAAAAAACGAAGGCATGTGATTTCTCCCGAACGGCGGCAGATTGGCGAATTGAGTCGCTCGCGCCTGGCCGCAGAGCCGCGTACGGGCTTGGCAACAAGGTTGGTTTAAGGTAGACTTTCTTTACGGCGTGGTTCCTTCGGCCGTAACCAAGGCGCGACCGAGCCGTCGCAGTTTCAAAGCTCCCAAAGATTGTTGCGATGCACGCTGAAGAAAAACCGACCCTGTATGAACGCTTAGGCGGCGCCTGGAAGATTGCGATCTTCATCGATGACTTTATCGACCGCATCCTGGTCGATCCGAGGTTGGAAGCCAATCCGCGCGTCAAAGAAGCGAGTCAGCGCATCTCAAAGGCCGGTTTCAAATACCTTGTCACCGAGATGACGTGCTGGGCGACCGGTGGACCGCAGACGTACACCGGTCGTTCGATGGGCGACTCGCACAAGCACCTGATGATTACCGAGGCTGAATGGGGATCGTTCATGGATGACTTCCAGCAAACGCTGGATAAGTGCAACGTGCGCAAACCGGAGCAGCGAGAGTTGATCGCACTTCTCGAAAGCTCGAAGGCGGCGATCGTCGTCTCGCAAGGCTAGCGTCGCCGGGTTACCGTTATCCCTTCGCGCAGGTGGCGTAATGCTCCAGCGCCTTGCCGATCAGCTCCCAGTCGGCCCCATTCAAGTCCACAGCGTGTTCGACCGAGGCAGGCTTTTCGGACATTAGCGCATCTGCGTATCCGGGAGATTTATCGGCCGGCGGTCGATCGGCCTCATCTTCTTTGGAAGGATCGATCAGACTGGCCTTGATCCGCGTGGCGAGCTCCGCCGCAGCATTGCGATCACTCGTGGGCGCCATAAGTCACTACCTCCGATAGGTTGAGCGGCGTGCCGCGCAAGTAACTTTCTCGCTTAGCGACCGATTGAAACCTCGGCGGCGGCCCGCTCTCAATTAAGAACGGTCCGAACGGGCCCTGCAGGAACAACCTCTTGCGGTCGTTTGGCAACTTCGCGTCGGCGACGAGGGGATGCCGGCACCTCCGGCGCGTATTTCACGCTAGGTTCGAAAAAGCGCGGCCGGTTCTTACTTTTTAGGAGACGTATGGGAAGAAAGATAGGGCTCACGACGGCGCTCGGTGCCGCGCTCGGCGCCGGCATCGGTTACCTGCTGGAAAACGTTGTGGTCGGCGTGGTCTACGGCGTGCTGCTCGGGCTCGCGGTCGGAGCGGTGCTCGATCGACGGATTCGGACCAGGCCGCCCGTCGGTTAAGGGACGAACGTGGTCCAGCGGAACCGGGACGGAACCGGGCTGGACTAGGTTTGTCGGGTGGGGCCGGGCATGATTTTGGTCGCCGCAGTCAGGGCGCACGAGCGGGGAGATAGACTTTGTCTCAGAGCCCGAACGTAGTTCGTTTTAAGGGGCTCGGGCCCGGCTTCTGGCCCGTGACCATCGCGTTGGCGCTGCTCAGTATCGCTAACGCGTGGTACTTCCTCTACGGGAATATCGACTGGATCATGCCGGGCTCATCGCAGCCCGTGACCGACCGGGCCTCCGACATCGACGGACTCTTCAAGTTCATGGCGGTGTTCGGAAACGGGATTATGATTTTCGTCGCGGGCTACGTCATCTATTTCGCGATCGCCTTCCGCGCTCGCTCGACCGACTCGCCGGACACGATCGGCGTCCAAGTCCACGACGCGCCGAAGCTCGAGCTGTGGTGGACGGTCCTCCCGACGCTGCTGCTGATTCTCCTCACGGCGCTCAGCATCAACGTCTGGTACAAGATCTATTTCGGCACCAAAGCGCCCGCCCTGACGATGGAAGTCGTCGGCCATCAGTTCTATTTCGAGTTCCGCTACCCGGGGCTGAAGACGTCGGTGTTTTCCAAGACCGAGCCGATGCATCTGCCGGTCGGCGTCCCGGTGCGGATCCTGATCACGTCGACCGACGTGATCCATCAGTTCTGGGTGCCGGAGATTCGGCTCAAGGCGGCGGCCGTTCCGGGGCTCGTACAGAACCTCAATTTCACCCCGCTGCGGGCCGGTATGTACGACATCGCCTGCTCCGAGTTTTGCGGCCCCGACCATAGCCTGATGCGCGGCAAGCTCGTGATCGAGCCGGTCGCGGCCTTCAACAAGTGGCTCGACACCGAGAACAAAGCCGCGGCCGCCGGCGGCGGGGCGATCAACCTAGCAGGCGGGACGGCCGACGCGGGTAAAGCGCTCTTTGCACAAAAGTGCTCCGCCTGCCACATTACATCTCCGAGCCCACGAGACGG
>DHWK01000006.1:5783-6102 GCA_002413145.1 bacterium UBP12_UBA5184 | reverse complement strand
ATTTTTACAAAAAAGTCCCCCCCCTGCCACAACAACCCGCCTACGCCATTCGACCAGAAGCTGGTCGGCCCCGGACTGCTTCATATTACCGACGACCCGGCGCACCCAACCCTGGTCACCGGCAAGCCCCCGACCCCCGAGAACATCGCCGAGATCCTGCAGAAAGGCTTCACCGGACCGATCGGTACGATGCCCACCCAGCAAGCCAACGGGATCTCCAGTAAAGACATCGCCAACCTCGTCGCTTACCTCACCAGCCTCAAATAGCCTGACCGATAAGAGAGATCGTAGTATGCACGGAACGAGCACGACGCACGAC
>DHWK01000006.1:5292-5602 GCA_002413145.1 bacterium UBP12_UBA5184 | reverse complement strand
CCCCCGCCGCTCACGATCACATCCACCCGCCGCCGGAGGGCTTCGTCCGAAAGTACGTCTTTTCGCTCGACCACAAGGTGATCGGGTTCCAATACTTCTTCACCGGCTTGCTCATCATGTTCATCGCCGGATCGTTCGCGGAGCTCGTGCGCCTCCAGTTGACCGACCCCAACGGCGCGATCATGAGTCACACAGCCTACAACGAGATGTTCACGATGCACGGCACGGCGATGGTCTGGCTCGTGCTGATTCCGCTCGTGACCGGGGCGCTCGGCAACTTCATCATGCCGCTCCAGATCGGCGCGCGCGA
>DHWK01000006.1:0-5228 GCA_002413145.1 bacterium UBP12_UBA5184 | reverse complement strand
GGCTTCGCGAACTTCCTCGTGCCGCTGATGATCGGCGCGCGCGACGTCGCCTTTCCCTGGCTCAACATGGCAAGCTTTTGGATCTTGCCGATCGCGGCCTTGATACTCTTCAGTTCGATGCTGTTCGGCGGACCGCATGCCGGCTGGACCGAGTATCCGCCGATCTCGTTGGCGGATGGAACGGCCGGCGCACTCTGGTGCCTAGCGATCTTCACGATTGGGATCAGCTCGACGATGACCGGGCTCAATTTCATGGTCACGATCATGAAGATGCGCGCTCCCGGGATGACCTGGACCCGCATGCCGCTGTTCATCTGGGCCACGTTCGCGACCGCGCTGATGAACATGGTTGCGACCGTCGCGCTTTCGGTGGCTGTCGGCGCGCTCTTCCTCGAGCACGTCTTCAACGTGCCCTTCTTCGACGCAACCCGCGGGGGCAGCGCGGTCCTGTACGAGCACATGTTCTGGTTTTACTCGCACCCGGCGGTCTACATCTTCATCATCCCCGCGTTCGGCGTGGTGTCGGAAGTGCTCCCCACCTTCGCGCGCAAACCGATCTTCGGCTACAAGATGATCGCGTTTTCGTCGATGGCAATCTCGATCTTGGCGTTTACGGTCTGGATGCACCACATGTTCCCGAGCGGAATCGCTCCCTGGCTGCAGCTACCCTTCATGATTTTGACGTACGCGATCGGCATCCCGACGGGGATAAAAATCTTCTCGTGGATGGCGACGATCTGGGGCGGCCGGATCCACTTCACCTCCTCGATGCTCTACGCGCTCGGCTTCCTGATCACGTTCACCTTCGGCGGGATCACCGGCGTCTTCTTGGCCTCGGTTCCGGTCGATCTTCACATGCACGGTACCGTTTTCGTCGTCGGGCACTTCCACTACGTGGTCGCCGGCGGCGCCGTGATGGGATTCCTCGCCGCCATCCCCTACTGGTACCCGAAGGCGACGGGCCGCATGCTGAACGAACGGCTCTCGCAACTCGGCTTCTGGCTGTTCTTCATCGGCCTCAACGGAACGTTCTTACCGATGCACTGGCTCGGGCTGGAAGGGATGCCGCGCCGGACTGCGTCGTATGCGGGCTTCGCCAAGGCCTTCCCCGATGCGGTCTTCTGGAATCAATTCGAGACGGCGTTCTCGTTCTTGATGATGGCTTCGATCGGGCTGCTGGCGTTCAACGTCGTCTGGAGCCTGCGGCACGGGAGGCTCGCCGGCATCAATCCCTGGGGCGCCCGCACCCTGGAGTGGACGATCAGCTCGCCGCCGCCGTATTACAACTTCAAGCGGATCCCGCAGGTGTACGACCGTCCGTACAACTTCGATCAACCCCTGCCGTATAGCAATACCGATAACGAACTCGACGAATTCCCCGAGTTCGGCAGGGTCCTCATGCCGATTCCACAGCCGGCCGGCGCGGGAGCATAGCGGATGGCGGCTACGGCGACCCAACGCCTCAGCGGGCACGATGTGATCGCTGCCCGTTACCACGACGTCGACCCCGTTTACGCCGAAACGCGCGATCTGCGGCTGCTGGGGTTCGTCTTCTTCCTGCTCAGCGACTGCATCCTGTTCTCGTCGTTCATCTTCGCCTACGTGTACCTCCGCATCTCAGCCCCGGCGTGGCCGCCCTTCCTCAACGGTCACCAGCTCCCGTGGTTCGACACGAGCTTCGCGGCGATGAATTCGATCGTGCTGTTCGGCTCGGGCGTGACGATGCACTTCGCCCTCGAGAACTGGAAGCACCTCAACAAGGCGAAGTTCAATGCGTGGCTCGTCGCCACGATCGTGTTGGGCATCGGCTTCCTGCTCGGTCAAGCGCACGAATACTCGGTCGTGGGCATCAGCTGGACGGGGACGACGATGGGGGCCTCGTTCTTCACCTTGACCGGGATGCACGGATTTCACGTCTTCGTCGGCGTCCTCTACCTGACCATACTCGGCCTGCAGGCGAATCGTGGGACCTACACCGACTCCAAATACTTCGGGTTGACGGCGGGGACGCTCTACTGGCACTTCGTCGACGTGATCTGGGTCTTTCTGTTTTTCCTGTTCTATATATGGTGAGCGATGAGCGACGTAGTTATTGAAAGGGGCATCGCGTTCTTGGGCGCGATCCTCGTCGGAATCACGGCGATCGTTCAGCTAAAGAACGATTGGGCGGCACGCGGGCTCGATGCCGGCGTCACCAAGGTCTTACTCGGGCTGATGGCGCTCGGCTGCGTGATTGCGCTGCTGGCCGCGGTCAACGTCTTGGGAGTACGTACATGAGTCACGATGCGCATAGCGCGGCCAACGGTCACCCACCGCTGCTCCCGGCGACGACGGACATCTCGGCCGGCGTCAAGCTCTTGGTGCTCTTAGGGGTCCTGACCTCGATCATGCAGGGCTCGTTCGTGGCTTCGGCCTCGGGCTTCGGGCGGGTTTGGCCAGCGGCCGACTCGGCGAAGGTTCAGCTGCCCCCCACGACGCTCAAGTAGCTAACGAAAGCGCGAGGCGCGGCGCTCCGAATCCTGCGCGACCCCGACCCCGAAGGGAGAGATTTCAGCGGGGAGGACGCCGGTCGAACGGCCGTCGATCTTATGGATGCCGCCGTAACGGCTGAATTCAACGAGCACGGGCCACAGCTCGCGTTGCCCGATCGATGGAGGCCACGCGCGCAACGGCCATTCGCCGAGGGTCTGCCGGTCGGCGCTCAGGACGGCGACGTAATACTCCGGCGGCGCCTTCCGCAAGGCGCGGTAACGGATGTAGCCGTCGACGGTGTAGATGGGCGAAAACGTCTCAAGTACCGCGTGCGCGGACGGGACGATCAAGGCGATCGCATAAGCCAAGAAAGCTAGGGCAGCGAACGCGAAGATCGGTGCCAGCAGCAGCGCGATCTCCTGTTGTCGCAGCACCAGGCCGATCGGCAAGAGCGCGAAGAATACGGCGACGATCAGCGGCTCGATCGCGATCGACAAGCGTCCGAAGAATCCACGCAGCACGACGCGGCGCTCGGCGCGAGTCCAGGCTCGCCGGGCGACGTCCGAGGAGTGCCACTCCCGCTGATGGCGGCCCATAAGTATCCCGCGTCGCTTCCAAGTCGTGCGGGAACGCTCCTCTCCGGGCAGCCTCCGGCGGTAGTTCGAAGGGCGACCGCGAAACCTCCTGACGAACGATGATCCGGCGCCTTGCTCGACTCACGCTGTGCGGCCTACTCTTGGGGACGATGCTTCGGTTCGAAGCCGCCGCGGCTCATCCGGAGCGCGTCACGGGCCTTGTGCTCACCGTCCTGCCCGAGCGCCATGAGGCCGTCGTGCGCCGCGATCCCTCCGCTTCCCAGCCCGCGCTGACGACGCTGTTCCGACTTTCCCCCAGGACCGACGCCGGTTCGCTGCACGCAGGCGAGCGCATCGTCGCAGGCGCCGAACGGGAGCCCGACGGCTTGCTGCTCGACGACGTTCGCGTCGTCCCCGCGACCCCGCCGCCGAGCGTCTTGCGGACCGCTCACCAGCTCCAGGTCGGCGATCAAATGCCGGCGACCCAATTCGTCGACCAGCTCGGGCGCCGGTTCGGCTTCGCCGACTTCCGCGAAAAATCGGTCGTCCTCGCTTTCATCTACACCCGTTGCCGCGACCCCAAAGAGTGCCCGTTGATCTCGAGCAACTTCCACGTGCTGCAGGCCCGCTTTGCGAACGGCCCTTACCATCTGGTCGAGGTAACGCTCGATCCGGCCTACGACCGGCCATCCGTCCTCGCTCGTTACGGGAAGCTTTTCGATGCCGACGCAAAGCGTTGGACCCTGGGCACCGGCGACCCCGACGCCGTACTCGACTTCGCCTTGCGGTTCGGCCTGGATCCGTTTGCCGATCCGCGCCTCGGTCTTATCCATACCGAACGCACAGTGCTCATCGGTCCCGACGGGAAGATCGTCGATTTCATGGATCAGGCCGGCTGGAATGCCGCCGACGTCATCGCGCGACTGCAAGGAGCCGAATCTCACTCCTCCAACTTGCTCGCGCGCCTAGACTTCGAACTCTCGAAGGTCGCCGTCGCCGTTTGCGGTGACAGCGTCGCGGGCTTCTCCGGCCTCCAAGATCTCGGGATCGTCCTGGTCATTTTCGGCGGCGGCGCCTGGTTCTTGCAACGCGTCGGGCGCAAAATCTTCGCCGAACGGATTTGAGCGGCTGCTCGCCTCGCCGCGATCGCGGCTCGGCGCGGCTGTGCCGGAGAGCGGCAATCCTGCGCCGAAGACGCAAGCGCTGGGGCGGTGCCGGCTCAGCGATTTTACTAGGTGCTCAGGAGAGATGCATGAACGACGACGACAAGACGATTTCTCGCGGCCGAATGATCCAAAAGCTGGCCCTCGTGCCGATCGCGATCGGCGCTCTCGCGGCGCTCCAGGCGGAGGCTGACGCGGCGACGGTCGATCAGAAGACCGCCATGTACGTGACCCACCCCAACGGCAGCAAAAAGTGCTCGGGTTGCAAACTCTTCCTTCCGGCGAAGAAGAACCCGATGAAGTCGCCGGGGGCTTGCAAGCTCGTGAAGGGAACGATCCAGCCGAACGGCTACTGCAAGTTCTTTTCGCCTAAGTGACACTGAGCTAGGATTCGGCCGCTCGCCCAGACGCCGCGCGGCGGTCGTCCAAAAAAGGGAAGGGACGCTTGGGGATGTGCCCCCAACGGCCCTTCTCAACGCTTAGGCGCCCCCGGGAAGCGGTCCCGGCACATAACTATCCGCCCAACACGAAAACTCTTCCTCAAGTGCTACCACCTCCGGTTGCCCGAAGCGGGTTTCATCGCTGAGTTGGGCCGAGGCCCTACCTTACCGGCCCTTACTTGCGAGGTTTCGGTTGGCTGGACGGCTCCGAGCGAGCAGCCTGGTTGAGGGCAAGCTCATCGGCTGACGGATAGGTCGACCATCCGCCACGGTTCCAGCTACCATCGGTACGATAGCTGCCGGCAGTCTTGCCATTGGCTGGCTTGGTGTAGACGTCCTGATCGGATCCGGTTTTGTCGGAAGGCACGATGTTACTCCTATCGTGAAGGCGAGGCTGCGGTGCCGGAGTACAGCGGCTCGATTGTGACACTAGTATACACCCTGCGGCGCCAGGCTACCTCGCATTTGTGGCCGCCATCTCGGCGGTATCGGCACGCCTGCGAGCCGGCGCCGCTGCTGTCGATGCCGACGCCGACGAAATCATCCGTCCCAAAGCCGACATCGTTCGTGGTCTGGGT
>DHWK01000072.1:9042-9492 GCA_002413145.1 bacterium UBP12_UBA5184 | reverse complement strand
TTCACCCTTGTTGTTGTACAGCGTCTGGATCAGCATGCGCCCGGGTAGGGCATAGTACGTGTGCGGACCGAGAAAGCCGGTCCGCGCGGCGAGATCGGAGATCGTCTTAACGAGCTTCGGCTTCGCCGGGTTGGTGGCGATGTCGAAAACGTAGACCTTGTCTTCAGCAAGCCCTCCGGCCCAGAGGAAACGCCGGTCGTCCGTGAAGCCCATGTGGTGCGCCTCGCCGCGAGTCCCGACCGATACGTGATGAATGACCTTCCCGTAACTCTTCGACTTCGGATTTACGTCGACGGTCACTAGCTTGTCGGAACCGTCTCCGAGTCCATCGATGCCCAGGGTCCAGACGTAAATGTAGTCCTCTTGTCCGCGGATCAGGTTGGCCATGTACGGCGAGTTGCACGTTTCATCTGCCCGCGCGACCAGCGGACCGATCGTCCAAGCCAGGAC
>DHWK01000072.1:3472-8942 GCA_002413145.1 bacterium UBP12_UBA5184 | reverse complement strand
GGAACGCTCCTAGCGACCGGTATTTTCGGTCTAACTCGAGGTATCGCGCTCGTCTTCGCGCGCGTCGGGCCCGCGCCGGCCGTCCTAAACGCCGGACTCTGCGACGGCGTCGAATCCTCGCGACAGTCCGAAGTCCGGTAGAGCATCGCGACCCCAATCGGAAACCGCCTCGCGATTTGCGGCGGCGGGTTTATTCATTCTATCTTGGGCGGGGGCAACGAGCGGCTAACTGCACTCCGCATGGCCGCAGTGACAGTGGCCGTGACCGCTCGCGGTCTTGCAGTCATCGCTGCAATATTCGCCATTGGAAACCTTGCAGTTACAGTCCGAGCCTTTGCATTTCATCGAATTACCTCCGTGCGGGTGTGTACCCAAATGAACGCCCGGAACAACAGGCTGCCGAATGAAGCATCGCACAACGGTCCGTGGAAGAGGCCCGTATGCAAGAATGGACTCGCCGCGTGAGGCGTCAAACCGGACTAGGTGCCCCCTCGGCCATCGGCTGGCTCCTGATCGCGAGCCTTGCCGGCTTCGGCTGTGCTCGTCAAGCGCCGGCGCCTCCGCAACGCGCCGCGACGAATCGGCCCGCTTCGCCACAGGTTCGTCAGCGCTCTACGTTCCAACCGCCTCACCGCGAAACGGTGAAGACGTCGAGGCTGGTCACGGCCGTTGTCCCCGTTACGCCCGTTCGGCCGGCCCCGCGTCCGCTCGTAGCTCGGTTCGGGCCCGCTATTTACTCCGTCTCCGCAACGCCGACGATCGCGCGAGCAGGCGACACGATCGTCTGGAACGTCCGCACGAGTTCCGACGTCAGCACCGTCACCGCGAGCGTCACCGGCTTCGCGATCCCGCTGCAACGTCGCGGCCCCGGCCGCTTCGAGGCCGCCTTCGAACTGCCGGCCGCGATGCCCCCGATCTTCCACGGGACGTATCGAGTCGCGATCGAAGCGCGTAACGCCGTCGGCGCGAAGGCGACCTCGCACATCTCACTCCAGGTGCAATAGCGAACTAAACGCGCATTGCGAACGTATCGTTGTTCGGGTTGCAATTCTGGGCGCTTCCCGCCGGCTGGCGCATCTCGATCTGAAAACGCAGTCGCGAGGTTCCGTCCCCGGCGTCGCTCGAACGCTGGAAGTCGTACCCGAACGTGTAGGACTGTCCGGGACGCAGCGGCGGGATCCCACGCGCATCGCTCTTTTGGCCGTTGATGTACACATCCACGAATTGCAATACGTTCGAGGGCTGACGTGCGCGGCCGCGGTTCGTCACGGTCCCGCCGAGATGGTAGACGTTCGTCCCACCGTTGTGGCTGACGTTCTTGACCGATACCGTGCCGATCGCCGGATCGGCGCCGTTGCACGCGATGGCCGCCTGCGCGAGCGTGGCGCTTAAAACGAGCAACGCGAAAAGCATTGAGATGGCGCGCATACGAGGATCCTTTCGTGTCGAGTAGGAGGCTTATACCCGCAGGTGCCCCGCACGGAAACCCCCCTTTAGCGCTGCTTGGGCCTCGAGGCTCCAAGAACGAACCCCGCCGCGACGCAGACTGCGGGAACGATCCCGGAAAAGCGCGGGTTGAGCGCGATGATCGCGCTGCCGATGGCCGGCGCGAAGATCATCGATGCGTTGCTCAAGGAGTCGGCGAACCCGAGGATCGCTCCGCGGCGGCCGGCCGGAGCCGCCTCCGCGATCAACTTGGTGAGCGTGGGTCGCAACGCCGCACCGCTTGCCGCCCAAAAAACCAACATCACGGCGAACACCGGCAATGACGTGACGAATACGACCAACGCATAGGCAGCGAAGGCGCTGGCGAACGCGATCTGCGAGAGACCGAGATCGCCGAAACGCCTCGCCAGCCGGTCGACGCCCAAGATCAGCATCGCGGCGCCGACGCCGCCCGCCGCCGCCAAGAAAAGACTCGCGCCGGTCGAGTCGACGTGCAGCTCGCGGTCGAGGTAGAGCCCGAACAGCGTGAAAAAATACGTAAACGCGAAGATGTACAGAAACTGACGCGCCATGAGGCTGAGCATGCTGCGGTTCAAGAGGGCTTCGAAGAGGCTGCGCCGTTGCGCGCCGCCGCGCGATTGTCGCGGTGCTTCGCGCAAGACGAAAAACGTGAAGAGGATGTTGATCGCTTCGAGCACGGTCGCGAACCAGAACGGCACGTTCAAACCGAACTTGAGCAGCAACCCGCTCAGCAACGGTCCGACGACGAAGCCGAGGCCGAAAGCCGCCGTCCCCCAAGCTAGGGCTCGTTGGCGATCGCGCGATTGGACGACGTCGACGATGTATGATTGCGCGACGCCGAGGTTGCCTCCGCCGAGCCCGGCGATGACGCGCGATAAGAATAGGACCGGGAGGCTGCCCGCCAGCGCGATGAGCAAATAGCCTCCTAAGGTAAACCACTGTGAGGATAGCAGCACCCGCTTGCGCCCGATGCGGTCACTCAGGTATCCCCAACCCGGCGAAGACAGCGTCGCGCAGAGCGCCGTCGTCGAAATCAGCAATCCCATTTCGAAAGTCGAGCCGCTGAAGCGCCTACCGAGCGCGGGCAGCAGGGGAATGAGAAATGTGAACCCGATGACATCGATGAACACGATCGCGTACAGCGGAAAAACTTCGCGCGGCAAACGCAAGCGTGCTACTCTTTGCGGATTGAGTCGATCCAGCGGACGGTTTGCGGCGTGTTGCCGTCGAGCCGGTCGCCCGGAATCACCCGGAGGCCAGCGTGCTTCCAGTCCCTCAAATGTAGATTTCGGCGCCGCGTTCGACGAATTCCGCCGCTTTTTCCGCCATCCCGCGCTCGGCGTACTCGCGAACTTCTTGCGTGATTTTCATCGAGCAGAAATGGGGTCCGCACATCGAACAGAAGTGCGCGCTTTTTGCGCCTTCGGCCGGCAGCGTCTCGTCGTGGAAGGCGCGCGCCGTCTCCGGATCGAGTGCGAGCTCGAATTGATCCTCCCAGCGGAACTCGAAGCGCGCTCGCGACAAGACGTCGTCCCAGTGTCGCGCGAGAGGATGGCCCTTGGCGAGGTCGGCGGCGTGCGCGGCGATCTTGTAGGCGATCACACCATCCTTGACGTCCTGCTTGTCGGGCAAACCGAGATGTTCTTTCGGGGTCACGTAGCAGAGCATCGCCGTCCCGTACCAACCGATCATGGCGGCTCCGATCGCGCTCGTAATGTGATCGTAGCCCGGCGCGATGTCGGTCACGAGCGGACCGAGGGTATAGAAGGGCGCTTCCTTGCAGATTTCGAGCTGGCGCTCCATGTTCTCTTTGATGAGGTGCATCGGAACGTGCCCCGGGCCTTCGATGATCGTCTGCACGTCGTGCTTCCAGGCAATCTCGGTCAGTTCGCCGAGCGTTTCGAGTTCGGCGAATTGCGCTTCGTCGTTGGCGTCGGCGATGCAGCCGGGGCGCAATCCGTCACCGAGCGAGAACGAGACGTCGTAGGCCTGCATGATCTCGCAGATCTCTTCGAAGTGCGTATAGAGAAAATTCTCTTGGTGGTGCGATAGGCACCACTTCGCGAGAATCGACCCGCCGCGCGAGACGATCCCGGTAATGCGCTTTGCGGTGAGCGGGATGTAACGCAACAGCACTCCGGCGTGAATCGTGAAGTAGTCGACGCCCTGTTCGGCCTGTTCGATCAACGTATCGCGGTAGAGTTCCCAGGTCAGCTCTTCGGCCTTGCCGTTGACCTTTTCGAGGGCCTGATAGATCGGAACGGTGCCGATCGGGACCGGGGCGTTGCGCAAAATCCACTCGCGCGTCTCGTGGATGTTCTTCCCGGTCGAGAGATCCATCACGGTATCGGCGCCCCAACGCGTCGCCCACGTCATTTTCTCGACCTCTTCGTCGATCGAGGAGGCGACCGCGGAGTTGCCGATGTTGGCGTTGATCTTGACCAGGAAGTTGCGGCCGATGATCATCGGCTCGCTCTCGGGGTGGTTGATGTTGGCCGGCAAGACCGCGCGCCCGCGCGCGATCTCGTCGCGCACGAATTCGGGTGCGAGGTCCTCGCGCAACGCGATGAATTCCATTTCCGGCGTGATCTCGCCGCGGCGCGCGTAGTGCATCTGCGTCACGTTCGCGCCGGGCTTGGCGCGACGCGGCGGCCGCTTCGCCTCGAAGCGCAGTGCATCGAGTTCGGGCATCGCTTCGCGCGCGCGCCGGTAGATCGACGTCGGCTGCTCGAGTGGCGTCGTGTCGCCGCGCTCCTCGATCCAGCCCTCGCGCAGCGGCGCTATCCCGCGCCGGACGTCGAGCGCGACGTCAGGATCGCCGTAGGGGCCGCTCGTGTCGTAGACGCGATGGTGCTCGCCGTTGCTCAATTCGATCTCGCGCATCGGCACGCGAACCGAGCGATCGCGTTCGTGTTCAAAATACACCTTGCGGGCGCGCGCTTTGCGTTTTGGTTCGGCGATCATAGATACTCCCTCCGCCGGCATCACCCGGATCAGGTTCGACGGTCGGCGACCAGGTCGCCCTCTCAGCCGGTCTCTCCGGCTCCCGTGTCTTGGCCCCGGTACCCTCCGCTGCATCGCCGCCGGGTACCTTTCAAACGCCGCTGGGCGCACGACTAAGCGCCGGCGAAATCGTCGCACGTGCGAATATCCCCCTACCTGCAGCTGTTCGGCGCGCAGCTTGCCATCGGGGCCGCAGCGATCTTCGCGCGCTATGCGTTGCTCGGCGCGGGACCGATCGCGGTTTCGGCGCTGCGCTTGTCGATAGCAACGCTCCCGGTGGCGCTGCTCGTCTTGCTCACGCGTCGGCGCGTTCGCATCGGGCGGCGGCGCGAAGCACTGCTGGCCCTCGCGGGCCTGCTCCTGGCCGCGCACTTCGCGACCTGGATCTCGTCACTGCTCTACACCTCGGTCGCGATCGCGACGCTCTTGGTCTGCACGACGCCGATCTGGTCCAAAGCGTACGAGTGCCTCGTCGAGCGAAAGCCGTTGTCGAGGGCCACTGCGCTCGGAGGCTGCGTCGCGTTCGGCGGCCTCTTCACGATCGGGGCACAGCAGTATGCGCCGGCGCCGATTGGCGGTGCGACGACGCTCGGATACCTGTTAGCGACTTCGGGTGCAATCGCGCTCGCGCTCTATTTCGTCATCGTTCGCAACGCCGGGATCGCGCCGCCGAGCGGTGCGAGCATTTCGACGCCCGCCATCATCCTACGCTCGTATGCCTGGGCCGCCTTGGCATTGATCGTCCTCGCCGTCGTCAGGCAGCAAGCACCGCCCGCGCTCGATAACCTCCCAGCCTGGGGCGGCATCCTCGCGATGGCGCTGGTCTCTCAATCGCTCGGTCACACCGGGATGAACGCAGCGCTACGCCATCTCGCGCCGAGCACCGTCGCGATGACGACGCTGCTCGAGCCGCCGATCGCCGCCGTCCTGGCGGCGCTGATCTTCCACGAAGCGCTCACGCTCCAAACCACGCTCGGAGGGATGCTCGTCCTGGCGGGCG
>DHWK01000072.1:278-3291 GCA_002413145.1 bacterium UBP12_UBA5184 | reverse complement strand
CTCAAAGGCCGACGATAACTTCTTCATCGAGGTCGACGTTGAGGCGACTCCCGGCATTTTCGTCCGCCCTAAGATGATCGTGAAGCCATCCCTGCCGGTTTGATGAACCCGGCTGATGATGAGGCTCTTCGAGAACAGCACGTCCATCGCCATCGTCTCGCGATAGCCGGGCGGGACGTCGAAGGTTCCGAACTCCGCGGCTACCCGCTTGATCGTCGCCGGATCTGAAGCCGAACTGGCCATCCGATAGCCGGAGTAGACCAGGAGCGAGACCATCACGATCAGCAGCGCGGCCAAAGATCCAAAGACGACCAAGAGAACTCGTGCCGTCGAACTCATCGCTGGGACTTCGCTGCCGTCGGGCCAATCACGTGCCTCAGGCCACGCACGGTCGACGATGCGCCGGGAGAGACCTCCGGGGGCCAGCCGGAGAAGAGCGCGGGATGGAGTGGAATCCCGAGCGCGCGCGCATCCTCGCAGAAGAGCGCCGCATCGAACCGTGGGCGCTATGGGGTCCCTATCTCAGCGATCGGCAGTGGGGGACGGTTCGCGAAGATTACAGTCGCGATGGCAACGCGTGGGATTATTTTCCGTTCGAGCAGGCGCGCTCGCGAGCGTACCGCTGGGGCGAAGACGGCATCTTCGGGATCAGCGACCGCCACCAGCGGCTGTGCTTCGCGCCGGCGTTCTGGAACGGTTCGGACCCGATCCTCAAGGAGCGCTTTTTCGGCCTTGGCGGCCATCAAGGCAATCACGGCGAGGATGTCAAGGAGCTGTACTACCACCTCGACAACGTGCCGTCGCACGCGTACATGAAAGCCCTCTACAAGTATCCGCAGGGGGCCTTTCCGTATCGCCGGCTGATCGACGAGAATGCCGCGCGAACCCGGCTCGATCCCGAATTCGAGATTTTGGACACCGGCCTCTTCGCAGACGATGAATACTTCGATATCGTCGTCGAGTACGCGAAGCGCACGCCGACCGATCTGCTCGCACGCATCACCGCACACAATCGCGGCGCCGCCGCCGCGTCTCTGCACCTCGTCCCGCAGCTCTGGTTTCGAAACGAGTGGTCCTGGACGCCCGACGTCGTGCGTCCGTCGCTCGCCGCCGGCGCCGAAGGCGGCTGCGTCGTCGCGGCCCATCCGGGCCTCGGCACGTACCGCCTCTACTTCGACGGCGGACCCGCATCGTTGTTCACCGAAAACGATACCAATAGCCAGGCGCTTTTCGCGACGCCGAACGCGCAACCGTACGTCAAAGACGGGATCGATCGGTCGATCGTGCGGGGCGAACTTGACGCCGTAAACCCGGCGCTGCGCGGCACGAAAGCGGCACTCGATTACGCGCTGGAGATTCCGCCCGGCGGCGGGCAGACCGTCAAGCTGCGCTTGAGCGCCGACCCGGTTTTAGTGCCCTTTGGGGATGCGTTCGACGCGACGTTCGCCGAACGCAGCGCGGAGGCCGACCACTTTTATGCGGCCCTCAATCCCTTTCCAGCCAGCGACGAAGAACGCGCGATTCAACGTGGCGCGTTGGCCGGGATGCTCTGGAACAAACAATTCTACTTCTACGTCGTGCGCGACTGGCTGCGCGGGGACCCGCTGCAGCCGTCGCCGCCGCCCGAACGCCGGCACGGGCGCAATGCGGATTGGATCCACCTCTACAACGACGACGTCCTGTCGATGCCGGATACGTGGGAGTATCCCTGGTACGCCGCCTGGGATCTCGCCTTCCACGCCGTCGTGCTCGCGCTCGCCGATCCGACGTTCGCGAAGCGCCAGCTCATCGCGCTTACGCGCGAGTGGTACATGCATCCCAACGGCCAATTACCCGCCTACGAATGGGCCTTCGGCGACGCCAACCCGCCGGTGCACGCCTGGGCGGCGTATCGCGTCTTCCAGATCGAGCATAAGATGTACGGCAGCGCCGACTACGTCTTCCTCGAACGCGTCTTCCAAAAACTTCTGATGAACTTTACCTGGTGGGTCAATCGCGAGGATCCTTCCGGCAACAACGTCTTTGAGGGCGGTTTTCTCGGGCTCGACAACATCGGGCCGTTCGATCGTGGAGCGCAGCTGCCGTTCGGCGGGCGTCTGAATCAATCCGACGCGACGAGCTGGATGGCGGCCTATTCCCTCGACATGATGGCTATCGCGCTCGAACTCGCCCAACACGACGTCGCCTACGAAGATATCGCCAGCAAGTTCTTCGAGCACTTCCTCTATATATCGTACGCGATGAACGAGATGACCGGTCACCAGAGCGGTCTCTGGGACGAGAGCGACGGCTTCTTCTACGACCAGATCGTTCTGGGCGACGGAACGACCCTTCCAGTCCGTTTGCGCTCGCTCGTCGGCTTGCTGCCGCTGCTCGCCGTCGAAACCATTCCGCCGCAGCTCATGGAGCGCGTCCCCAATTTCAGGCGCCGCATGGAGTGGTTCGTCGCAAACCGTCCCGAGCTGCGCCAGAGCGTCGCCTGCATGGAAACCGAGCGTCTCGAGGGCCGCCGGCTGCTCGCGATGTTAGGCCCCGAGCGGCTGCGCCGCATCCTAAGCGTGATGCTCGACGAGAACGAGTTCTTGAGCCCGCACGGCATCCGCTCGCTCTCGAAGTACTACGAAGACCACCCGTACGTCGCCGAACTGGGCCAATTTCCGCTACGCGTCGACTACGATCCCGCCGAAAGCCGCAGCGGACTCTTCGGCGGCAACTCGAATTGGCGGGGCCCGGTCTGGTTCCCAATCAACTTGCTCATCATCGAAGCGTTGCAAAACTTCCACTTCTATTACGGCGACGAATTCAAGATCGAATTTCCGACGAGGTCGGGTCATCAAGCGACGCTCTGGGAGGTCGCGAGCGATCTGTCGCAGCGACTCATCGGGATCTTCGCGCGCGGCGCCGACGGACGGCGGCCCTTCAACGGTCCGTCCGCGAAGATGCAGACGGATCCGCACTTCCGGGATCTCTTGCTCTTTCACGAATACTTTCACGGCGACACCGGCGCGGGCCT
>DHWK01000072.1:0-196 GCA_002413145.1 bacterium UBP12_UBA5184 | reverse complement strand
CTCGTTGCAAAGCTGATTCAACAGCTGAGCGAGTACGAAGGCGCGGGGAAATCGCCGTTGGATTGGAGATTCGAGGCGGCGCCCGCCGACGGCGCGCTGTTGTCTGGGCATTGACGGAGGCGCAGCGCGTCGACGCCGTCGCACGTGGCGGCGAAGGCGATCCGTTCTCCTTCCTCGGGATGCATCGCCGCGGCGA
>DHWK01000088.1:24163-31862 GCA_002413145.1 bacterium UBP12_UBA5184 | reverse complement strand
TCGAGCTTCGCCGGCTTCGTCGTGCCGGTGGCGGTGTCGCCCTTGAACCCCGGATCCGTCTCCTCGATGCGTAATTCGACGTGGGCGGCGAGGTCGATGCCGATTGGCATCCCGTCGTGAAACTGGACCTGGACTTTCATCCCATCCTTGAGGAAGTCGGCCGGACCGCCGATCAACTCGCGCTGGAGCGTGACGTTCTCGAAGGTCTCGTTGTCCATGAAATGGTAGCCGTCGTCGTCGTTGTAAAGCATCTGCATCTCGCGATTGTCGACGGTCGCGCGTTCGAGTTTTTCGCCGGCGCGGAACGTGCGCTCGACGGTCGCACCGCTCTTCACGTTCTTGAGGCGCGTGCGCACGAAGGCCGAGCCCTTGCCCGGTTTCACGTGCAAAAACTCGATGACCGTCCAGAGCTGGCCCTCGATTACGATCGTGACGCCGTTGCGAAAATCGTTCGATGAAATCATCTCCGCCGGTCCTACGCTACGCCGCTTGGAGTCTCATGCCGCAGCCCGCGTCCGCTGCGTTGCGCCCGCCGGCGCCGCCATCAAGCTGCCGTCCGGCCGAAGGTGATCTTATTCTCGCGCCCCTCGCGTAGCCGCCCGATGTTCTCGCGGTGTTTCCAGAGGATCAGCAACGCGGCGATGGTCGCACACAGCGTCGCGGTCGAATCCTGGCTGATGAGCCACAATACCAACGGCGATACCAGCGAGGCGATCGTCGAACCGAGCGAAGCGTACCGGCTCGGAACAACCACGACCAGCCAGATCGCGATGAAGAGCAGCCCGCCCAGCCACGACAACGCGAACAGAACCCCGAGCCACGTCGCGACGCCCTTTCCGCCGCGGAATCGCAGCCAGGGTGAAAAACAGTGACCCGCCACGGCCGCCAGGCCCAGCATCGCTCCGTCTCCGACGTCGGCCGGGGTGTTGACGGAACAGTGGCACGTCCAAGCGGCGACGAGCGGCCAGAATAACGTCAGTAAAGAAGCTGCGACGTAGCCTTTCGAGGCGTCCAGGAGCAGCACTGCGGCGCCACCGATCTTGCCGAACGAGCGCAGCGCATTCGCCGCGCCGATGTTGCCGCTGCCGGATTCGCGCAAGTCCGACCGGTAGAACACCCTCCCTACGATGACGCCGAACGGGATCGAGCCGATAAGGAATGCCTTAGCTAAGAATAGTAGGCCAACCCCGACGTTCGCGAACAGCGGGGTCGATATCGAGATCCCGATGTCACTCATCGCCGTTTTCTTCGCGGCGGGGGCGGAATTCGAGCGTCAGCGGGACGCCTTCGAAGTCGAAATTTTCGCGCAGCGTTCGCTCCAGAAAGCGTCGGTACGCCATCGTGACGAGGTCCGGATCGTTGCAATGCAACAAGAAGCGTGGCGGATGCGTCTCGACTTGGGCGGCGTAGAAGATCCGTAACGGCTTCCCGTGGTGCGCCGGCGCGGGGTGGGCGTAGACCGCCGAACGGATTACGTCGTTGAGCTGCGAGGTGATGACGCGCCGGTCGAGATTGTTCGCGACCTTCATCACCGCCGGCATCAGGCTGCCGAGGCGGCGCCCGGTGAGCGCCGAGAGGAACGTGATCGGCGCGAAGGCGGCAAACGGGATTTGCTCTCTGATCACTTCGATGAGATCGGCTTGCTGAAACTCGCCCAGCTCGCGCGCCAGATCCCACTTGTTGCCGGCGATGATGAGCCCCTTGCGTTCCTCGAGGATGATCCCGGCCAAGCGACGGTCCTGTTCCAGAATCCCTTCCATTGAATCGATCACCAAGATCGCGATGTCGCAGCGCGCGATCGCCGAGAGCGCGCGCAGCGACGAATAATACTCGAGCGAACCGTGGTGCGATTGCCGGCGCCACATCCCGGCGGTGTCGATCAGGCGAATCTTGTGTTCGTGAAATTGGAAGAGCGTGTCGATCGCGTCGCGCGTCGTCCCGGGGGCATCGGCGACGATCGTCCGCTCCTCGCCGAGCAGCGCGTTGACGAGCGAACTCTTCCCGACGTTGGGACGGCCGACGATAGCGATCGCGAGCTCCGTCTTGTCGTCGGTCGCGGTGCTCTCCGCCGGCAGCCGCTCGACGATCGCGTCGAGTAGATCGCCGGTCCCCTCACCGTGCAGCGCTGAGACCGCGAGCGGCTCGCCGAAGCCGAGGCGCGCGAATTCGCCGGGCATCTCCAACTTTACGCGTTCGGATTCGGCTTTGTTCGCGACCAGCAGCACCGGGTGGCGCGTGCGGCGCATGATCGCGACGACGTCCTCGTCGAGCGGCGAGAGACCCTCGGCGGCGTCGACGACGAAGACGACGACGTCGGCTTCACGGGCGGCGATCTCGGCTTGCGCGCGCGTGCGCCGCGCGATATCGAGGTTGTCGTTGGGCGCGACGTCGATGCCGGCGGTGTCGACCAAACTAAAGATGCGGCCGCGCCACTCGGCGAGCGCGTAGAGGCGATCGCGCGTGACGCCCGGCGTATCGTCGACGATTGCAAGGCGGCGGCCGACCAGCCGGTTGAAAAGGGCGCTCTTGCCGACGTTGGGGCGTCCGACGATTGCCACGGTCGCGGGTCGCATCCGCAGTGGAGTTTCGAGGGCCATCGGGTCTCCTTCGGCGGCGGGGTTGTAGCGACCGTTCCAACGAAAGAAGGAACGCAATGGCGGTTCGCTTCGCGTTCGCGATGATGCTGAGTTGCGCGGCTGCACTCTCGGCGAGCGCGGTCGCACGCGCCGAAGTCCCATCGGGCGGCGTCTTCATCACGACGCTTCCGGCGGGCGCCGAAGTCTGGATCGACGGCACCTACGTCGGCCGGTCGCCCGTCTTTATCGATGCGTTGCCGCGCGGAAAACATTCGGTCACCATCACGAAGACGGGTTGGCTCGTGCAAGAAATCGAGATCGAGATCGTCGCCGGCAAGATCGTCCTCTCGAGCCTCAAGCTCGATCCGGGGCCGCGGGCGCTCGCCGGAAAAGCAAGCGGGACGTTGGCGCTGCGCGGCGTCCCGACGGGCGCGAAGGTCGAACTCGACGGCCTGCCCTGGACCGGCGCCCTGCAGCAGCCGATTCCCCTTTCGTCCGGGACGCACCGCGTGACGATCGCCACGCCGCGCGGAAAGATGACGCGCACCTTCAGCGTGTTACCTGAGATGACGACCGAAGTCGTCGTTCAGCAAATTTCCTCCGACGTCGCGCGCTCGTCGGTCGTCGCACCGGTCGACGAGTATCTCCCCGCCGGCTCCTATTCGATAGAGGGGAAGAAGATCGTCGTGCGTTATGGCGGCCACGTCGTCGTCGCACACCTCGGCGAAGCGACCGTCCGTTTCGACGGCGCCGCGATCGCCTACGACGGCGCGCCCGAGACGATCGGCCGTAAACTCTATCTTCCGCTCGAGTTGCTCGAGAGGCTTGTTTCCCAAGACCGCTAGCGAGCTTTGGGGGAAATAACAAGTAGCGTCGAAGAGCACGTCCAGTGGCCAGCGTCTATATCGAAACCTTCGGTTGCCAGATGAACGAGGCCGATTCGCGCTACATCGCGGAGCGCGCCGTCGCGGCCGGCTACGAGATCGAAAGCGATCCGACGCTTGCGAGCGTCGTCGTGCTCAACACCTGCACCGTTCGCGACAACGCCGAACGGCGCGCTTACGGTCGGATGGCCCATTTCAAGGCGCTCAAGGTCGCCGATCCGTCTTTGAAACTCGTCGTTTGCGGGTGCCTCGCCGAACAGGACCGCGATCGGATGCAGACGACCGCGCCCTACGTCGACGCGGTTTTCGGAACGAGCGAACTCATCCGCCTCGGCGATGCCCTCGCCGAGTGGCGGAGCGCTTTCGAAGACCCGACCGACGAGGCCAGCGAACTGCGTGCGCTCGTCCAGCCGCTCGGGGGCGCCGCCGATTGCATCACCGATTCGTTCTCACACTTGCGCTCGTTCGTCACCGTCCAGCGCGGCTGTTCCTACTACTGCACGTTCTGCATCGTCCCGCACGTCCGCGGCCGTTTCGATCATCGCCCGATCGGCGAGATTCTCGCCGAAGCGCGCCGCGCGGTCGCCGCCGGAACGCGCGAGCTGACGCTGGTGGGACAGACCGTCAACGCGTATCGCGATCCGGCCGGCGCCGCCGACTTCGCCGACCTGCTCGAAGCGGTTGCGGCGCTCGAGGGACTCGAGCGGCTGACGTTTCTCACCTCGCATCCCAAAGATTTCACGCCGAAACTCGCGCAGACGCTGGCGCGCTTGCCGGCGCTCAACCCGCGCCTGCATCTTCCGGTCCAATCGGGCTCGAACCCGATCCTGCGTCGCATGAACCGTAAGTATACGGTCGAGCAGTACGAAGAGAAAATAACGTTCTTCCGCGAGCATTGTCCCGCTTGGGTGGTGACGACCGACTTGATCGTCGGTTTTCCGGGCGAAAGCGAGGCCGACTTCGAAGCGACGCTGGCGCTCGCGCAGCGGATGCGATTTGCGCAAGCGTTCATGTTCGTCTACTCGCCGCGGCGCGGAACCCCGGCGGCGCTCTGGGAACAGATCCCCGCCGAAGTCGGCAGCGAGCGCTTGCGCCGACTCGCCGACGTGGTCAACGCGGGGATGCGGCGGATCCACGATACGAGGGTCGGCACGACGGTGCGCGCGCTCGTCCAGGGGCCTTCGCGCAAAGACCCGTCGAAGCTCGCCGCCAAGACGCTCGAAAATATCACGCTCGTCGTCCCGAACCCCGGGATCGAACCGAGCCGCCTCATCGCGCAACCGTGGCTCGAAGCTCGCGTCGACGGTGCGCACGTCTGGGGTTTGACGGGGATGCTGCTTGGGGTAGCGGAGCATTTCGACGGGCCATCGGAGCCGGTCGCCCCGCCGACGCTCGACCTGATCGCCATTTGAGCGACGCGAAGTACTCGCCGCTCTTAGAACAATACTTCGCGATGAAGTCGCGCCACGCAGACGCGATCCTCTTGTCGCGGGTCGGCGATTTCTATGAAGCCTACGGCGAGGACGCCGAGTTCGTCGCGCGCGCGTTGCAGATCGCACTTACCTCAAAGGAAGCCGGTGGCGGCCGGCGGGTGGCGATGGCCGGCGTCCCCTACCATGCGCTTGACGGGTACCTCGCCAAACTCGTCGCGCAGCAGTGCGTCGTCGCGCTGGCCGACCAACTCGAACCGCCGGTGCCCAATCGGCTCGTGCGGCGCGACGTCACGCGCGTCGTCACTCCCGGGACGTTGATCGAAGAGCATCTGCTCGAGCGAGGCAGCGACAACTATCTGGCGGCCTTGACGGCGAGCGACGACGCGGTCGGGATCGCCTACGCCGACGTCTCGACCGGCCGCGCCGCGGCGACGGCCTTCGCCGGAGACTCAGCAATCGACGAAGCGCTGGCCGAACTCGTCCGTTTGAGCCCGGCCGAAATCGTCGCCGACGTCCCGGACGAACTGCGACAGGCGATCGTCGCGCAGTTGCCGGCGGTGCGCGTCTCGCCGGCGCCCGTCGCCGCCGTAACCTCGCGGGATCGTTTTCAAATCACCGGCTTCTCGCTCGACGAATCGCTTGCGATCCAACGTTCGCTCGACGCATTGGCCGCCTTCGTCAAGCGCGCCGGACTCGAGAGCGACGGCGGATTCGTGCGGGATCCCGAGTTCTATCGCGCGCAAACCTTTCTCGCGCTGGATCTGAGCACGCGCCGGCACCTCGATCTGATCAAGGCCGGCGGCGCGAATCCGAAAGCGACTCTGCTGGCGACGATCGATCGCTGCCGCACCGCAATGGGTTCGCGGCTGCTCGGGCGCTGGATCCTCGCGCCGCTCGTCGAGCAGGCCGCGATTGGGGCGCGAGCGAGCAGGGTCGCAGGCCTCTGCGCCGACTATCCGGCGCGTGCGTCGTTGCAAGAGTTGCTGGCGGGCGTTTTCGACATCGAACGCATCGCCCAGAAGGTGCGCTTTCGGCGTGTCCTTCCGCGCGATCTCGGCTCGCTGCGCCGCACGCTGGCGCTGCTCGCGCCGCTGCGCGGGGCCTTACCCGAGGCCCTCGCCGTCTACCGCGAGCGCATCGGCGCACATCCGGAGTTGCTCGACGTTCTCGAGCGGACGCTTGTCGACGAACCGCCCGCGACGCTGCTCGACGGCGGCGTCATCCGTCCGGGTGCCTCAGTCGAGATTGCGGAGTGCGTCGCGCAACGTTCCGAGGCGCGCGAGCGCATCGCCGCCCTCGAGGGACGCGAACGCGCGCGCACCGGAATTAAAACCTTGAAGGTCAAGTATTCGAGTCCCTTCGGCTACGCGATCGAAATCTCGAAATCCAATCTGTCCGCGGTGCCCGCGGATTACATGCGCAAACAGACGCTCGCAGGCGGCGAGCGGTTCGTCATACCGGAACTCAAAGAACTCGAGATCGCCATTGCGAGCGCCCAGGGCCGCCAGCTGCGCCTCGAAGAGGCGCTCTACGCGAATTTGGTCGAGACCGTCGCCGCCGGCGTCGGGGCGCTCTCGGCGACTGCCGACGCGCTCGCCGAGCTCGACGTCGCCTGTTCGCTCGCGCAAGTCGCCGGCGAGCGCGGCTACGTGCGGCCGGAGTTCGTCGCGAGCAGCACGATCGACGTCGTCGATGGCCGCCACCCGGTCGTCGAGGCGCTCGGCGGCGAGGCGTTCGTGCCGAACGACCTCCATCTCGCCGAAGCGTCGGGACGCTTCATGCTGCTGACCGGCCCGAACATGGGCGGGAAGTCGACGTTCTTGCGGCAGGCGGCCCTTTTGGTCATCTTGGCACAGATCGGCGGATTCGTCCCGGCTCGTTCGATGCGGCTCGGCGTCGTCGAGCGCATCTTCACGCGCATCGGCGCCGGCGACGATCTTGCGTCCGGTCAGTCGACGTTTTTCGTCGAGATGTCAGAGGCATCGAACATCTTGCGTCGCTGCACGCGCCGCAGTCTGCTGCTCATCGACGAGGTCGGACGCGGCACGGGGACGATCGACGGTCTCTCGATCGCGCAGGCAATCAGTGAGTATCTGCTCGGGCTCGAAGATCAAGCGCCGATGGTCCTGTTCGCGACGCACTTCCACGAGCTCGTCGCGCTCGCCGATCGCTGGCCGCTGGTGGGGAACTTTCACGTAACCGCCGTCGAGAGCGTGACGCGCTCGGGGGCGCCGGTGTTTTCGCACCGCGTCTTGCCGGGCAGCACCTCGCGCTCGTTCGGCATCGAAGTCGCGAAGATGGCGGGCTTACCGGCCGGCGTGATCGAGCGCGCGAAGGAGATCGCCGCGACCCTCGGCGGGCGACCGACGGTGGAAGAAGAGATCCCGCTAAAGGTGCGCCTCTCCGCGCCGAGCCGGCACGAAGAGACGCAATTGACCTTGGAGCTTTGACCCCTACTTCAACATCGTCATCGACTCGGGGCCGACGCCGTGGATTTCGAGAACCGTTTCGCCCTTGGCCGAAGCGAAGTGCGCAACGTTGGCTGGAATCGCTGCAAACGAGCCCTCCGGGAGTGCCGTCAGTTTCGAAGCGTCGAACTTCTTGCCGAGGCCGACGAGCAGCGTCCCCGAGATCACCGTGACCTGTTCGGCGCCGCCGTGGACGTGCGCCGGGAAATTCGTTCCGTCCGGCAGCTTGAGCCGAACGGCATATTCCGAGCCTTTCTTGTCGGGGTTCCCGTACAGAACGGCCGACCAGGTGCCTTTTTCGGCGCCGGTTCCGGCGACCCACTTTACGGCCGTTGGAC
>DHWK01000088.1:9302-23996 GCA_002413145.1 bacterium UBP12_UBA5184 | reverse complement strand
CTTTACGGCCGTTGGAAGGACGATCGTCGGCCCGGCGGGGCTCGCGGCGCGCACGCCGGCGGCGACCAGCGTCAATGCAGCCGCCGCGAGAAGTATAAGGGTGCGTTTCATGTCTCTCCTTACGATATCTGGTGTGAGCGCCCCCAAAGACTGCCCGGCACGCGAGGAAGGGGGCGTTTGACGCCTCCCCCTTAGGCGAAAGCGAGCCCGCTTCCCAGGGTCCTCTGAGGAAAGGCCTCAATAATCTGGCGGATGAGGTCCGCCGCAAGTCTGGTTCGGCTATTTGCTTTGGCGGGCGCCTATTGCGCCGCGGCCGCTTTCCCCGCCGCGGCGCAGACCGACACGGGCGAGATCGTGATCAGCGTCGCCGACGCGACGACGCACGCGCCGATCGTCAACTCTCGCGTCTTCCTGATCGGTCCGACGACGGCGAGTTCGCTTACGACCGCCGCCGGCGTCATCCGCTATACCGACGTCCCGACCGGCATCTATCGCGTACGCGTCGCCAAAGCGGGCTATGACGCAGGCACCTCGAGCGAATTCGACGTCCTCGCGTCACGTTCGGTCGAAGTCCGGGTCGAACTGGCGCTGGGTACCGGCGGCCTCAAGGTCATCGGCTCGGTGACGGCGCGCTCGAACGTCGCGGTCTCGTCGAGCGACATCAACGACACGAGCCCCGTTCGCCGCCTCTCCGATTCGTTGACCGATGCCCTGAACAAGCTCGCCGGCGTCTCAGTGACCCAAGATTCCAACGATCCGAACGCGGCGGTGACCGTCTCGCTGCGCGGCCACGACGAATCGCAGACCTCAACGAGCTTGGATGGAATTCCGCTCGCCGCGGCGGGCAGCTCCGCCAACCTGCGCGCGATCGGCACGGACCTCTTCAGCGGCTCGTCGGTGAATTTCAGTTCGAGCGCCGGCTCGCTCGGCGGCGGCGTCAATTTTCGGACGCTTCAGCCGACGCAGGCGCTCCAGACGCGACTTGCCGGGACGTACGGTACCTACGACCGGGCCAACTATCAAATCGCAACGACGGGGAGCGTCGGGAGTCTCGGGTTCGCCGCGCAGCATACCTGGCGCGGTTCGAACAATCCGTTGACCTTTCAAGACTTCGAAGATCAGAGCGGCATCACGTACGCGCACGAGGGCGAGTCGACGAGCCTCGGCGATTTTCTTAAAGTGCGGTACCGGCTCAACGACAACCGCACTTCGATCGCCGGGACGGCGCTCTCGAACAACAACGATTTCCACGCGCTCTGCACGCGTTTCGTCACGCTCTTGCCGTGTGGCTCCGGACCGGGAAACTACAGCTTCGGCCGTTTCGGGTTCGGGTACGGAACGATCCAGTCGCTGATCGGCAGCTTCGCGACGACCTTCTCGGGCTACGCGAATTCAAACGTCCAGAACTCCGATTATCTGCTGCGCTACATCGACGGCGTCCCCGCGCCGTCCTCGTCGACCAACAATACCACGACGCGCGGAATCGCTTACAGTTCGTCGATCGCCGAGGGCCATCACACCCTCTCGGTCTCCGGCAACACGTTCTCTTCGATCACGAATTCGATTCCGCAAGCCGGCGCGCAATTCCAGACGCCGTTCACCTTCGCGGTCTCGTCGTCGACGTATCAGTTTGCCGACGCGATCAAGTCGAGCGACCGCATCACGCTCTCGCCGCGCCTCTCGCTGGCCACCACCACCGGCGTTGGGACCTCGGTGCTGGGAGGCTTCGGTGCGAGCTGGCGCCCGCAGCCCAGCGACAGCTTCGACGGAAGTTTTTCGTTCGGCAGTTCGCAACCGCAGTCCAATCTCAATTTGAGCTTCAGCGATCCACTCGGAGCGCAAGTAAACTGCGCGGCGCAGAGCGCGATCGTCAGCGGCCCGGGCGACATCGGGGGTCATCAGGCGTCCTTCGGCGTCGACGCCGCTTGGACGCACCAATTCAAGAGCGGCGCGACGCTCTCGCTCGACGCGTACAATCAGGTCCAAAGCGGCCAATTGATTCAGGCCCTGATCGCGGAGCCGGTCGGCTCGACGTATTTTCCGCTCGGCTACGTCCAAGCGGTCGATTCGGTTTATCACCAAGCGACCTATTGCGGCGCGAGTGCGTCGAACCCAACGCTCTACGTCTCCGAGCGCGTCGGCGGGACGCGGCGTCTTTACCAGGGGATGGACGTCAGCGCTCGCTTCGGCCTCGGCCGCTACGTCGTCGTGCTCCCGACTTACTCACTCAACCTCGCGAAGCTGACCGCCGCCGGCCCGCGCCTGCTCGACGGTGCGTCGACCAGCATCGTCGGCGCGCAGCTCCCGGGGCGGCCGATTCACAAGGGCGGCCTGACGATCGATGCGCTCGTTCCGAGTAACAAGACCGAATTACTGGCCAACGTCCAGTATACCGGGACGAATAGTTTTCAGAATCTCGGCAGCTACGTCACGGTCGCAGCCGGCGTCGCGCACGACGTCGGTCCAGGCCGCCTCACTCTGTTCGAAAACAATATGTTCAACACGTACGCCGGCGTCTTCTCGAGCGCCCTCTACGCGCAACCGCTCGCGCTTTCGAACGGCGGACAGCTGCAAACCGCCGCCTTCCCGCTGACGCCACGCACGATTTCGGCGACCTACACGCTCAACGTCGGCGGCCCGCGACCCGCCTCGCCACTCGGCACGGCCGCGCAAGCGGCGCAGCGTTCGGCGCAGCTCGCGCAACAGCAACAGCAAAATATCCTCCGGAGCATCGGGACGCCGTTGCCGCCGCCGCCGGGGGCCGACCCGCTCGCTTTGGCGACGACCCGAACGTCGTGCGACGCCGACGCACAGAAAGCCGCGAAGCCCGTCCTGGATGAGTTGCGCGGTTACGTGAACGCCTATGAAGCGAAGGCGACCCTGCCCGCGCTCGCCGCGTTCGACGTCACGCCGCACCCCGCGGCGCTCGACCCAAAGATTCCGTACTATCTCGAATTGCGTCCGAAACTCGCCCTCGGCTTAGCGCAGGGCCCCGGCGCGGGCGCTCAACGTCCCGGCGGCCCGGGTGGTCCCGGCGGCGACCCCCGTGGATTCGGCGAGCGGGAGGGCGGCGGCCCGGGCGGCCCGATCATCGTACAAAGTCAGGCTGGGCCGCAGATCTCCGACGCGCAACGTCAAGCCTTCCTGAACTCGCCGGGATTCAAAGCCTTTCGCGGCGTCCTGGGCTGTGCGTACGTGACGGTGATGACGACGCCCGAGGCGCGAGCGAAGGGCCTCGTCCCGACGCCGCGTCAACCGCAGAATCCATCGTCCAGCCAGGGACAAAGCGCGCCCGTTCAAGCTCAAGCCAATCGCGGAGGCGCCGGCGGCGGCTTGTTCTACGTCCCCGGCGTCGGGATCGTCAGCGTCCGTCCGCCCGAACTACCGCAAGGCGGCGGCAGCCTCAAGCAGGGGACACCGCCAAAATAGCGCGCACGAGGCGGGGTTTCGGGCGTACCCGCTAGGGACTACCCCCGTCACCGAGCGTGACCGTTGCGTCGATGACTTTCACCGCGCCCCCACCGACCTCGACGGTTTGCAGCGCGCCGTCTTGGACGCGCAAGATGCCGTGCAGCAAACTGCGGCGTTTGATCTTCGTCCCTTGCTCGTTGACGAAGCGCCCGCCGTCGCGCTTTTCGATCAAGCCGTAGTGTGCGAGGTATGCCCCGAGCGGACCGGTCGCGCTGCCGGTCGCGGGATCTTCGCGAACCCCCGACATCGGTGCAAACATCCGCGCGTACACGCCTTCCTTCGTCGGCGCGAAGATAAAGACGCCGCTGGCCGTAAAACCCGGCGCGACGCGTTCGAGAGCACGCACGTCCAGCTCCGCGCGATCGACGGTCGCTTTGTCCCGAAACGCTACGAAAAGAAACGGGTTGCCGGCACTGACGACGTGCGCCGGATAACGCTCACCAAGCAGATCGTCTGCGGCAAGACCGAGCGCTAGCGCGCAGCCGGCGGCGTCGTACGTCGCTTCGAAACGCATCGGGGGCGTGGTGAGCCAGGCGAGGAATGGATCGCGCCGTTCGAGTCGCAGTGCGATCGGGCCGACATTTTCTTCGAGGACGAATGAGGTCGCGTTCTTCGGGATGCGCCCGAGCGTCGCCACCACGTAGGCGGTCCCGATCGTCGGATGGCCGGCGAACGGCATCTCTGAGAGTGGCGTGAAGATGCGCACCTTGGCGGCGTGTTTCGGCTCGGCGGGGGGAAAGACGAACGACGTCTCCGAGAGATTCAATTCGCGCGCGAGCGTCTGCATCTGCTCGTCGCCCAGGCCGGCGGCATCGGGAAAAACGGCGAGTGGATTTCCCTCGAAGGGGACGTCGGTGAAGACGTCGACCACCTGATAGGCGTAGGTTCGGCCGCCGGGCATGACGCTAGCTTGGGACCCGGCGCGCCGCGAGAAGGTTACGCGATCTGGTCAGTCGCGAGCGTGGCGCGCGATCATGATATGACGTACGCTCGGCAGCGAGGCCGGAAGTTCGTCGAACGGGATTCGCGACGAAGCCAGCAGATTGCGCACGCTCCGGTTGCGGCGCGAGACCGAAGCCGAGATCGGCCAGCCCGCGAGCCGTTTCTGCGCGATCGCGCGGGCCGCGGCGGCGAGTCCGGCGCCGTCGATGCCGACGACACGTTTGAAGTTGACGAGCACGTCGCAGTCTGCAGGAAAGGTCAAGCCGTCGAGCGTTTGGGCGAGCGACGCTCCGAGTTCGGCGTCGAGGTCGCCGATCAAGTCGATCGTCACCAAACGCCGAACCGGCAGCGTTTCGACACGCGCGGGCGCAAGCATGAAGAGAGTATCCCGCCTCCATCTGAAGAAGTCCTGAGAATCCGCTGAGAAAGAAAAAGTCGTCGGCGACGAGACTCCACCGCACGTCGGATGCGAGCGTTCGGGTGCTCAAATCGACCTCAAATCCAACTCAAATGCATCCACAGGTTCTCCTCAGGAAGGCCGCGTAGGATCGAAGACGATGGCCCAAGCAGCGCGCGTCCTCGTCGTGGACGATGAACGGCACATTCGAGAGTTGCTCGAGATCGGACTCGGCGACGAAGGCTACGAGGTCCGCTCGGCTTCCGACGGACAGGTCGGCCTGCAGCTGGTGCGCGAGTGGAATCCGGACGCGATCGTTCTCGACGTCATGCTGCCGAAGATCGATGGGATCGCGCTCCTGCCGATGTTTCGGAAACTGACCGAGGCGCCGATTCTGATGCTCAGCGCGAAGGGCGACGTCGGCGACAAAGTCGCCGGTCTGTCACGGGGCGCCGACGATTACGTCGCCAAACCGTTCGAGATGACCGAGTTGCGCGCGCGACTCGAGACCGCGCTGCGCCGCCCGCGCCTCGCCCAACCGCAAGTTTTGCGCTACTCCGACCTCGAGGTCAACCTCGAGACCCGCGCCGTCACGCGAGCCGGCAAAGACATTTCGCTGTCGGCGCGCGAGTACGACCTGCTCGTCGCGCTGTTGCGCAGTCCGCATCGGGTTTTCACGCGCGATCAATTGCTCGATCAAGTTTGGGGCACCGACCGCTTCGTCGGCCCCGGTGCCGTGGAGACGTACATCTCCTACCTGCGCGCGAAGGTCGATCAAGGCTTTTCCACGCGACTGATTCAGACGCATCGGGGAGCCGGCTACTCTTTGCGCGAAGCCTAAGCGCAGAGGTTCGCCATGCTTCGTTCGCTGCGCACACGTCTGGTCGCCGCGTACGTCTTCGCCGCGATCGTGTTGGTGCTGGTCGTCACCGTCGGTATCTCGACGTTCGCGCTCTCGATGTTCGGCATCACCGTACGCGAATCGGTCGACAGCGCGGCGCGCGCGGCCCCCGACGAGGTTCGTGTCGAGCTCGGGCGGCATCGAAATTCGCTCGAAGCCGCCGCGCCCGACATCGTCAAGCACTTGGCGCGGCCGGGGTTGCACGTCGCGGTCGTCGCGCTGAGCAAGAACGGCGTGCGGCGGCTCCTAGCGCGGGCCGACGCCGACGACCCCAACGGGCGGCCGGAGATCCGTATCGCTAGAGACCTGCCGCAGGCGCGCAACGGTCGGGTCGCGACCTTCGTCATCGACCGGCGCATCGCGCGTCCCGGGAGCCTTCCGGGCCGGTCGCCCGAGATGGCGCGGCCGCCGCCATTCCCGCTCGGCTTGACGGGATTCTTGCACCTCGAGCCACGCGTCGTGCAAATCGACGGCGGTTTCGTGAGCATCTTCGCGCTGCCCGGCCAACTCGACCGTTTCATCCGCTCGTTCTGGATCGCGATGTTGCCTATCGGCCTCGTGGTCGTACTCGCCGCGTGGCTCGTCGGACGGTTCATCACGAGTCAAGCGCTTCGGCCGCTGGTCGAGACGACGGCGTCGCTCAACCGCTTCGCCGCCGGTGACTTCACGCCGCGCGAGATCGTCACGACCGATCGCAGCGAGATCGGCCAGCTCGTCCGAGCCTACAATGGCGCGGCGGCTCAAGTCGCATCGGCATTCGAGGAGCGGCGCGCGGTCGAGCGCGAGATGCGTCAGTTCGTCGCCGACGCCGGGCACGAGTTGCGTACCCCGCTAACGGTGGTTATGGGTTTCATCGACGTCCTGCGCCGGCGCTCGAACGCCGAACCGGCGACGACCGCGCGCATCTTCGAGATGATGCTGCTCGAAAGCCGTCGCATGCGCGCGCTGATCGACAAGCTGATCTCGCTGGCGCGCCTCGAGAACCCGCTGCGGCCCGAGGTCTCGCCGGTCGACGTCGGCGACGTCGCCGAACAAGTCGTCACGGCGCTGCAGGCGCTGCAGAGCAAACCGCGCATCGCACTCGCAGCCGAGCGCGGCGTCATCGTCAGTACCGACGAAAACGAACTGCACGAAGCGATCTCGAACCTCATCGACAACGCGTTGAAGTACGCGCCACTTTCGCCGGTCGAGGTCCGCGTGCGCAGCGAGAGCGGCCGCGCCGTCGTCGAGGTCATCGACCGCGGCCCCGGTCTCAGCTCGGAAGAGCGCGAACGTGTCTTCGATCGCTTTTATCGTGGGGAAAACCGCGGCGACGCGGAGGGCTCGGGGCTCGGTCTCGCGATCGTCAAACGCGCCGTCGAACGGGCGGGCGGTGAAGTCTCGGTCGAAAGCCAGCCCGGGCATGGCGCTCGGTTCACCATCAGGTTCCCCCTGACCGACTCTTCAAGCAGCCAAATCGCGGTGTAGGGTCTAAGCGGAGCAGTTTCGGCGCCGCCGAAACGCCCCGCCCATGATCCGGCTCTTGGACGAGACGACGGTCGGACAGATCGCTGCGGGCGAAGTCGTCGAGCGGCCTCTCTCGGTCGTCAAGGAATTGGTGGAGAACGCCCTCGATGCCGGCGCTTCACGGATCGCCGTGGCGTTGTCGCAGGGCGGTCTCGACGCAATCGAGGTGCTCGACGACGGCGCCGGGATTCCACGCTCCGAACTCGCGCTCGCCTTCGCGCGCCACGCGACGAGCAAACTCGAAGCCGCGGCCGATCTCGGTCGCGTCACGACGCTTGGATTTCGCGGCGAAGGCTTGGCCAGCATCGCGGCGGTCGCGCGGGTTCGTTTGGTGGCGCGCGTCGCGAGCGATGAGGTCGGGTTCGCCGTCGACGCGTTCGACGGCTCGGTGTCGGCGCCGGAGGCGATGCCGGCGCCGCCCGGGACGCGCGTCGCCGTCTCCGATTTGTTCGCGAACGTTCCGGTGCGCCGCGAATACCTGCGTTCGCCTTCGGCCGAGTTCGCGCGGGTCTCGGCATTTCTGGCAACGCTGTCGCTGGGATATCCGCAGGTTGCCTTTTCGCTCGCGCACGACGGACGGACGACTTGGATCTTTCCGAGCGCCGACGCGCTCGAGCAACGACTCGCGCAAGTCTTCGGCCTGATGCCGGCGCGCTCGCTGGTCGCACTCGAGGGTGCGCGAGATCCGAGCGCCGCATTGTTCGTGCGCGGCTTCGTGAGCCGGCCGGGATTCGATCGTCCGGACCGGCGGATGCAGCATCTGTTCGTCAACGGCCGGCTGTTGCGCACGACGCTGCTCGCCGGTGCTTGGACGGCGGGCTACTCGACCTACACGCTCGCCGGGCGTCAGCCCTACGGCGTGCTCTTCATCGATCTGCCGCCCGATCACGTCGACCCCAACGTCCATCCGACCAAGAGTGACGTCCGCTTGCGCTTTCCCGAGCGCGTCTCGGACGCGGTCAAGCGCGCGATCTCCCAAACGCTGGCGCACGACGCCGGCGAACGGTTGCGGGCCGCCGTTTCATTGGCGCCGGACGTCCCCGTCGCAACGATCGGGGCCGCATCCGCCCGCGACGGCGAGCCGGCGCCCTTCGAGTTCGCCGCCCCAGCGCAAGGCGAAGCCGGCGCGCGGGTGATGGCGCAACTCGACGACACCTACATCCTCGCGCTCGATCGCGACGCGCTCGTCCTGGTCGACCAGCACGCGGCGCACGAACGCATCGCCTACGAAGCGATCGTCGCGCGGGCTTGCGACGGTGCGCCGAGCGAACCGCTTTTGGTGCCGTATCTGATCGAATTTCAGCCGGCGGAGGTCCCGCGCTTCGAGGCGATCCGCGACACGCTGGCGGCGGCCGGGTTCGTCGCCGAGCCGTTCGGCGAGACGGCCTATCGCGTCGTCGCGACGCCGGCGGGTTACGGCGCACGCCGCTTCGACTTGCAACCGTTCTTGGCCGATGCCGGCGACGAGATTCCCGGTCTCTCGCCGCAGGAACGGATCTGGGCGACCCTCGCGTGCCATTCGGTGGTGCGCGCCGGCGACCGTCTGGAACTCGCGGAGATGTCGGCGCTGCTCGCGCGCCTCGAACGTTGCGAGAATCCGATGCACTGCCCCCACGGCCGTCCGACCGTCGTGCGCATCGGCCCGAGCGACGTCGCGCGGATGTTCAAGCGAACGTAACGGGTGATCACCCCCCCGGTCCTCGTGCTGGCCGGCTCGACGGCTAGCGGGAAAACCGAACTCGCGCTGGATTTGGCCGAACGCTACGGCGCCGAAATCGTCGGCGCCGACTCGCGGCAGATCTATCGCGGGATGCCGATCGGGACGGCCGCGCCGACCGAGCGGCAGCGCGCCCGCGTCCCGCACCACCTGATCGAATTTCTCGCGCCGCAAGAACGCTACAGCGCCGCCCGCTATGCGCTCGATGCGCTGCGCGCCATCGGCGAGATTCGGGCTCGCGGCCGGCGCGTTCTGGTCGTCGGCGGTACGGGATTCTATATCCGGGCTCTGTGCGGGGACGTCGCTCTCTCTCCCGCGTACGATCCCGAATTGCGAGCGCGGCTCGCGCGCGAAGCGCAGATCCATCCGAGCGAAGCGTTGCACGATTGGCTGGCGGCGCTCGCGCCCGAGCGGGCACGCGCGATCGGAGCGCGGGATCCCTATCGCATCCTGCGCGCGCTCGAGATCGCCCTGTGCGGCGACGGCGCGCTCGCGTCCGACCGGAGCGAACGCAACTCTCTGCGCGCTGCGGAGATCCCGTTCGTCAAGCTCGCGCTCGCCGTCGAAGACGCGGTCCTCGACGAACGGATCGCAGCGCGCGTCGACGCAATGCTGGACTGCGGTCTCGTCGCAGAGGCCGAGCGCGTCGGACCGTCGGCGCTCGCGGCCGATGCGGTCGGTTATCCGCAAGCGCTGGCATACCTGGCCGGCCAACTGACGGGCGCGGAACTCCGTGCGGTTTTGGTGCGCGCGACGCGGCGCTACGCAAGACGCCAGCGAACCTGGTTCCGCGGCGAACCGGGGATGCGCTTCGCGGCGCGCGACGGCGTCGCGCGCGAGGCCAGGGAACTCTGGGGAAGCCCCTGAAGGCGGCTCGACTATGTCGGTCCGCGAGAACCCGCATCCATCCAACCGTGCGGCGGCGTTACAGGATGCGTACCTCGCCGAGGTTCGACGCCAGGCTGTTCCCGTGACCGTCTATCTCGTCAACGGATTCCAACTTCGCGGCACGGTTAAAGGCTACGACGCCTTCACCATCCTTCTCGAATACGAGCACCGCTTGCATCTCGTCTACAAACACGCCGTCTCCACGATTTCGCCGCAGGGCGCATTCGACTCCGGAGCCGCGTTTGCAGACGAAACCGAAGCGGCGTCGAGTCCGAAGTGAGTTCGGCGCTGCGCGAAATTCCCGTCGCCAAAATGCACGGGACGCACAACGAGTTCGTCCTCGTCGAAGAGCGCGCGTCGCGCGGCGTCTCGTACGGAGATTTGGCGTTGCGGCTGTGCGATCGCGCGCACGGTTTGGGTGCCGACGGCCTGTTAGTGATTGGGGAACCTCAAACCGGGATCGACGCGATCGCAACGATGCGCATCTTCAACGCCGACGGCAGCGAGGCGGAGATGTGCGGGAACGGGATGCGCTGCGTCGCGCGCTTTCTGGTCGAACGCGGCGCGCCCGATGCATTCGCCGTCGCGACCGTCGCCGGCCCGATCGGGGTCGAAGTCCTCGCGCGGACCCCGGAGTTTCGGGTCCGCGTCGATATGGGCGTCCCCGACCTCGCAGCGAACGGGGCCGAGCGCAGGATTGACGCCGCCGGAAGGACCTGGATCTATCGCGCCGTCTCGCTCGGTAATCCGCATATCGTGATCTTCGTCGACGAGGTCGCGGCGATCGACCTCGAACGGGACGGCGCCGCGCTCTCGACCCATCGCGATTTTCCGCGCGGCACGAACGTCCACTTCGTGCAACGGCTAGACGCGCACGCTATCGCCGTCCGCCACTACGAGCGCGGCGTCGGCGTTACCCAATCCTGCGGGACGGGTTCGGTCGCCGCCGTCGCCGCCGCGATCGTCGCCGGGTTGGCCGAATCGCCGGTGACGGTGAAAGTCCCCGGCGGGACGCTCGCGGTCGGATGGCGTCCGGGCGAATCGGCAAGTTTGAGCGGACCGGCCGAAAAAGTTTTCGAGCGCACGGTCGAGGCGTGATCGCGGCGCGCGCCGGTTTGGCGTATAGCGACGCCGGCGGCCGCGTTTACTTCGACCAAACGAGCGCGCCGCTGGCCGACGGCGGCTTCGTACGGACTCCGCGCGGCGAAGAACTGATGCCGGCGCCCCCGGGGACCGTCGCCGTGATGCTGCCGGGGCGCGTGCCGCTGGTCGACCTCGGAGAGCGGAAAGCCAAACGGCGAACCGCCCTCGCCGCACTTTTGCCGGCGGGCTACACGCGCTTGCTCTTACCGGCCTACCGCGAACGGAACGCCGCGCCGACGCTTCCCTTGTTCGGATATACGTTCGCGTGCGCCCTCGACGACGCACTGCACGTCGGGGCGATGAAGACCGACGAAGGGGAGCATTGGTCGCCGCGCTACTTCGCTGCGGGCCAACTCGAAGGACTGGTCGAGGAACGGTGCGCGCGCGACCCAAACAACCGGGTGCTCGCGCAATTGCGGGTGTGCGCGCTCGAATACGGCTGCTTCACCGCGCAGAACGTTTTCCGCGCCCGCGGGGAAGCGGCGTTGCCGGTTTCTCCCAAGTGCAACGCGCGTTGTCTCGGCTGCATCTCCGAACTCGATGCCGATGCCGGCATCCCGGCGCCACAGACGCGCATCGCCTTCGAGACGACCGCGAACGAACTGGCGCGCATCGCCTGCGACCATCTCGCGCACGAGCCCGACGGGATCGTCTCGTTCGGTCAGGGCTGCGAAGGCGAACCGCTGCTGCGTACGCCGGCGATCGCCGCGGCGACCGCGCGCATTCGCGCATCGACCTCGCGCGGCACGATCAATCTCAACACCAACGGGAGCCTGCCGCGCTCGCTGCGGCGCCTGATCGAGGCCGGGCTCGACGCGGTCCGGATCAGCCTTAACTCGTTTCGCCCCGAGGTCTACGCGAAGTATTACCGCCCGGTCGCTTACGGGTTGGACGACGTCTTGGAGAGCGTGCGGATCGCGAGCAACGCGGGGCTGCGCGTCTCATTGAATCTGCTGACCCATCCCGGCGTGACCGACGAGCGGTCGGAGGTCGACGCCGCCGAGTCGTTCTTGCGCAGCGTGCGCGTGCAGATGGTGCAGACCCGTACGCTCAACATCGATCCGGCACGCTATTTCGCGGCCGTCGGACGACCGGCCGAACCGCTCGGGATGCGCGTCGCCCTCGAGCGCCTGCGCGCCGCCGGCCCCGTTTTGGGTAACTTTACGCACACGCACTAAACGCTGCGCAGGAGCGGCTTCGCGGCGTGTGAACGTAGTCGCTCCTCGTGATGTCCAGGTCGGGAATTCGCATCTGGTTCTGCATGGCGGTCGCATTCGTCGCGCTGGCGCTCGCCGACCCGTTGACCGAGGCGGCCTCGAATGCCGGTCTTTTCGGACCGGGGCGCTATACCGATCATAGCCACGCGGATGTTTTTCCGGCACTCCTTGCCGGTTTTTTGTTTTTCACGCTACACTTCGTGCTACGCGCTCGGTTCGTCAGCAGGCACTGCGAGGATCGCCCGCAGGCCTGGCTCGCTGCCTGGACGCGGGCCCTCGACGTAAAGACGGTCGCGCTCCTCCTGCCCGCCATCTTTGCAGTGCAGATCGGCGCCCTCTATGTAACCGAGACGTCGGAGCAGTGGGTCGTTCTCGGTCACGGACTCGGCGGGACGGTTTGGTTCGGCGCGCCGGTGCTCGTCAGTCTGGCGATCCACGCGACGCTGTGCGCCGCGACGGCGTTCGCCGCGGCGCGGATCGTGCGCTCGCTCGCGCGGCCGGCGCTACGCTTCGTGCAGTTCGTGACGCCGCCGGCAGCGCGCCTCGCGCGTGAGCCGGGTCTCTCGCTGCGGCGCTACCGCTTCGCCCCGGCGCGTCTTGAATTCGCTCCAATCGTTTGCCGTATCGGCGAGCGAGCGCCTCCGTTCGGAGTGGCCTAGCTCTCTGCGCTTCAACCCTCTCCTGCGAACGGAATCTTTAGCATGTCTCGAAGTCTTTTCCACGGGCGCGCGGGGCGCCGGCGGCGAGTCGCCGCAATCATCATCGCCTGCTTCGCGGTCGTGTCGGCCGTCGTCGCGTCGGCCTTCTCCCCCGCGGGACGACAGCTCTTCGGATCCGTCGCGACTCGGGTCGCGCTCGGCGATCGGCCGATCAACGTCCTCTTCATCGCCAATAACGCGCGCGACGTCAAGGCGAACGATCCCTTGGGGTTGGGCTCCGCCGCCGGCCAAGCCGATGCGATCGTCCTGGTTCATTTCGATCCCGCGCTGCACGCGCTCTACGCGATCACGATCCCGCGCGACACGCTCGTCGCGCAGCCGCGTTGGCGCAATCCGGTCCCCAAGATCAAGACATTGTTTTTCATGGGAAACCAGGAAAAACCCAAAGTGGGGCCTCAGTTGCTCGCGAAGGCAGTCGCCGACCTCACCGGTCTGCCCGTCGACGGATACATCGTCGCGAACTTCGCCTCGTTCAAGACGGCCGTCGATCTCGTCGGCGGGCTGACGGTCGAGGTCAAAAAGCGCATCTACGACCCGCACGATGCCCGGGCCGATTTTCGGCCGGGGATTCAGCACATGGACGGCACACAAGCCCTCGCTTTCGTTCGCGTTCGGCAGAATCACGCGGGCAACGACTACCGCATCGACGATTTTCAGCGGATGCAAGCCGAGGTGCAGGTTCTCGGGCTGCTGCGCGACCGCGTGCTCGATCCGAAAAATGCGGCGCTGGTTCTGCCGCGTTTTATTTCGAGTCTGAAGGGCGACATCGCAACCAACTTCTCTCAGGAGCAACTCGTGCGGCTCGGGATCGCGTCGAGCGGCGCGCCGGTCTATCAGGTGCCGCTCGGAACGATCGCCGACGCAATGTCGCTCGGTGCGGCGCCGATTGCGGGCGTAAACGCCGAAGGAAGAATTCTCGGCGCCACCTACGACGTCTTGGATCCTGACCAGATTCAGGCGCGGCTGGCGAAATTCGGTTCGCGCTCTGCCAGCACGGGGTTGGAAAAATCTCTGCCGGCGGCGATCCCGGTGAAGCTGTACGGGAGCGCGCACATGACGCTCCATTTCCAGCATCTTGGATTCAGTCTCGTCCGCCGCGCCGGCGAAGCCACCGGCGCGAACCGCGTCACCTATCCGGCGAGGCATCCGAGCTGGGGCTGGCAGATCGCTCGGGCGCTCGGAACCGGGAGCGTCGACGTCGAGCCGGGCGACGTCGACGTCGTGGTCGCACGCGAGTGAAGTGGCCCCTTACATCTTCAGGCGCTGCTCGAGGACGAACAGCGTCCCGGTGAAGTCGGGTGGCGGGTTCCCCTGCGTCCCCGGGAAGCCGCCGAAGACGGCGCGGCGCAGGCTGAGCAGGGTCGCGGTGCCGCCGCTTTCGCGCCACTCGATTCCGGCGAACGCGATCTTCTGGCCGAAATCGACATTGGTGAACGCCTGCGAGAACGAGCCCCGCAAGAAGTAGCGCGTAAGCCCGAGGCTGCCGACGGCGTTCCGGCCGAATCGATGCGAGGCGTACACTGAAAACTGCGCCGTGTCGTATGAGACCAGGTCTTGCGGCCGGCTCGCGAGGGCCGGCCGGCGCATCGTGTCTTCGGTGTAGTCGACGACGACGTCCGCGACGCTCGGATGCCACGCAAGCCAGGCCGCATATTGCCGCTGGCGTCCTAGCGTCGCGGCGTTATCGGCTTGGGGTAAGAAGAAGCCGTCGACGAAGCCCGTCTGCCGCGCGTTGCTCAGCGTGATCGGTTCGATCTGGCCGAAGTCGGCATAGGAAGCGCGCAGTTCGAGCT
>DHWK01000088.1:0-9248 GCA_002413145.1 bacterium UBP12_UBA5184 | reverse complement strand
TAGGAAGCGCGCAGTTCGAGCGGTCCGCCCTTGAGCGAGTACTTGAGCCGATAGCCCTGACGATTGACGTTGGCCGGCGTGTTGTTGATCAGCTGATAATTCGATTTCAGCCACTGGCCGGGCCAGGCCCAGGCGGCCGACCAGACGTTTTCGGCGATCCCGTAGGGCAGAATAGCCGTCGCGTAATACGGCTCGTTGCGGTAAAGATCGAGCGAGCCCGTCGCGCGACGCACCGTCTTCGTGATCCCCGCGTGATAATAGTTGCCGGGTTTTCCCGACCCGGGCAGCATGACGTTGTCGGCGTCGTAGGTCGCGTGTCCGTATTCGGCGACGGCGTCGAACCACGAGCCGGCGTGAAAGGCGCCGCGTGCGCCGAGGATGGTCTGCCGCTGGCCGCCGATCATCGTCGCCGGCAAATCGCCCTGCGGCGTCGAGACGAGTTGACCTTGCGCGAACAGGATCGTCGCCGGGACGAGCATCCCGCCGGTGCGCAGATGCAGGCCTTGAAGCGAGAAGCGTGTCCCCTCGCCGCGGTCGAAAACGAGCGAGGCCATGGTGATGCGCGCAGCGCTGCCCGGCAGCGAGGGCAGCGCCGCATCGGAGAGCTCGAAGCTTGCGTCTCCGCGCTTAGCGACGAGATCGGCGCCGCGCAACGGATAGGCCGTGCTGGGGGCGCTCCACCAATCGAGCGACGGTGACCCGTCGCCGAGTGATTCGGCCGGCAGGACGGCGAGCGCCGGCGGCGATCCGGAGACGAGCGGTTGCGTGAAGACGAACGCGTCGCTCTGCGCGAGATCGAACCAGCCGCCGCGAAGTTGCAGGTTCCCATCGCTCGTCGCGAGGCGGCCGGCGGTGAGGCCGGCGACGAAGCCCGTCCCGTCGTCCGACCCGGGGTGCGCCGGAAAGGTGACGCGGTAGGGCAAGAGTTGCGATCCCAGGTGTGGATTGAGCGTGGGGAAGAGCGACTCGCCCCAGTAGACGGCGTTCGTAACGCTCCCGCGCGCATACCCCGCGCCGACGATCGCGCCGATGTCAAAGGCTCGCGTGTAAAAAGTTGGACTGAGATAGAGGGCCGACTCGGCGGCGTTGCCCGGGATCATCGGAGCGCTTGAGATCGTGTCGTACGGTGTATTCGGCGCGAGCGGCGCGCCTGCGATGAATCCGGGGCCCTCCGGCGGTTGGACGCCCGGGCCATTGGTCGACTGGTTGATGAACGTCGCGTGCGCCTCGACGCCCAAGCGCAGCCCCGCCGGACGCGGCGTCGGCGCGGGCGCCGCGGATGGCGCCGGCGATGCTTGCGATGGCGGCGAAGAACTCGGTGCCGGTTGGGCGACGGCGCGTCCCTGCACTAGCGCGCAGCATGCAAATGCCGCGACAAATGAGACGATCAACGAGCGTTGGCGACGCAGCATCGGCGAGACGTTATCCGACACGCAAGCCGGTAGCCCCCGCGGCGACCAGATGCCCCAGCCGCGGAGAGGTCGAGTCGCCGTGCCGAAGATACGGTACGGTATGACCGGCAACGCCGCTATCCTGGTGTGGACCATCCTTGCGGTCGGCGTCCTGCACACGCTGGTCCCCGATCATTGGGCGCCGCTCGTGGCGCTCGCCCGGCGCAATGGCTGGTCGCCGGCGCGCACGGCGCTGGCGGCCGCGGGGGCCGGACTCGGCCACGTGAGCTCGACCTTGCTGATCGGGCTCATGGTCTGGGCGATCGGGGCGGTTGCGGCGGCGCGTTACGCCCATCTTGTCGACGTCGCCTCGGCGCTGGCCTTGATCGGCTTCGGGGCGTGGATTGCCGCAGCCGGCTGGCGCGAAATTCATGGCGGCGCGCACGGTCACGAACATCTCGGGCACGCGCACCTCCATCGCCACGCCGACGGCCTGGAACACGCGCATTGGCACGACCATCACGATCTCGATTGGCACGCGACGGCGGAGAGCGCGATCCTCCATGCCCATCCGCACGGAGCGAGCGGCCGCACGGCACTGCTCTTGATCCTTGGTTCGTCTCCGATGGTCGAAGGGCTGCCGTTGTTTTTTGCGGCCTCGACCACGGGTCCGTTGCTGGTCGCGCTGATGGCCGCCATCTTCGCCGCTGCGACGATCGCGACGTACGTCGTGGTGACGACCGCTGCGATGGCCGGACTGCAGCGTATCTCCTTAGGATCGGTCGAGCGGTACGGCGAGGTTCTGAGTGGCGGCTTCGTTGCGCTCGTCGGCCTGTACGCGCTGTTCGCGGCGCTGCACGCAGGGTCGAGTTAAGCCTCGCGCAATAGCGCGAAGATGCCGCCGAAACACGATCCGGCCTGGGGCCTCGCCGCAAAAAGTGAGCCGCGCTGGCCCGCTTCACTTGCCGTGCTCGTCGCGGCGGCCTTAAATTTTGCGCTTCCGGCGCGCTACACGATGGGCCCGGGCTGGCTCGAAGGAGCTCTCGTCATCGTGATCCTCATCCCGCTCACCCTCGCGGCGCCGCGCCGTCTCCCGAAAGAAGAGCGTTGGCATCAAGTCCTCGCGGTCGTCTTGATCGCGGTGGTCAATCTGTTCAACGTTTCCTCGCTGGCGCTCTTGATCCGCCAGCTCGTCAGCGACGCGAAAAGCATCACCGGCTCGCATCTGCTCGTCTCCGCCCTAGTGATCTGGGTGACGAACATCATCGTCTTCGGTTTGTGGTATTGGGAGGTCGATCGCGGAGGTCCCGACGATCGGCTTCGCGAGGCGCACGGCGCTCCGGATTTTCTCTTTCCGCAGATGATCACTCCGGACTGCGCCAAGCCGGACTGGTCTCCGTCGTTTCTCGATTACGTATACGTCGCGTTCACGAATTCGACCGCGTTCAGCCCGACCGATACCTACCCGCTCACCCCCTGGGCGAAGACCCTCATGACCCTGCAGGCCGTCGTCTCGCTGATCGCGATCGCGATCGTCATATCGCGAGCCGTGAACATTCTGTAAAAGGGCGCGCCGCAGGCGCTAATCTGCCGCGAGGATGAGCAGTTGCCTGGCGCCGGCATCGAGTAGCCGCCGGGCAAATGGAACGCCGAGGGGCCAGAGCGGCTTGTGACGCGTGCCCTCGACGGCGATCGTCGTCGCACCCTCCTCCTGTGCTGCGGCGACGAGGGCGGTCGCGAAGTCTTTGGCTGCGACGGTGCGCCAGCGAGCGCGAACGCGACGACTCGCCTCCTCGAGCGCGGTCGTCAAGGCCGAGACGCCAGGGCCTGCGACGTGGACGACGGTGAAATCGACTTCGAGACGCTGCGCGATCCGAGCGCAGCGTTCGATCAGCCCGATGTCGCGCTCGCGAGCCTTGACGCCGAGCGCGAGGCGCGCAAACGGCCAGTGTTTACGTTCGCCTCGTGCGTGCACCACCTCGCGCAAAGCAAGCTCGCGCAACGCCGAAAGATTTTCAGTCCGATACACGTTGGCCAGGGCCGAATCGCTCGCGAAGCGGCGAATTTTTCCGGCGCGGAGACGTTCGCGCAGCGTCTCGGGCGTCGTGTCGATCAGGACGACCTCGTCGGCGATCTCGAGGATGTCGTCCGGGACCGTCTCCCCAACGCGCTGTCCCGTCAAGCGATAGACCGCGTCGTTAAGGCCTTCCAGATTCTGCACGTCGAGCGTCGTTAGCACCGATATGCCGGCGCGCAACACTTGCAGAACGAGGTCGAAGCGCTTCGCTTGATCGGTGTCCGCCCCATACGTGTGAGCTAAATCGTCGATCAGGACGACCGCCGGGCGGCGTTTGAGGAGCACCTCGAGATCGAGTTCGCCGGCCTCGGGGCGCCCGGCAGCGCGGCGCGGCAGGATCTCGAGGTCGCCGAGCTTCGCTTCGGTCTCCGGGAGAGCGTGCGTTTCGATGAGAGCCCCGACGACGTCCACGCCTGCTTCGCGAAGTTGCTTCGCGCGCTCCAGCATCGCGTGGGTTTTCCCGCTGCCGGGGACGGCCCCCAAATAGATCGTCAATTTTCCGTAGCCGATGCGCATTCGATCGGCCGCCGTCTGCGCGTAACGGGAGAAACTCATCGAGCGATCCGGAGCCTCGGCGAATGGCGTCGGGTCGACGATAAGAACGTCACGCTCCGCCGGCGAGGTTGCGATGCGTCGCGCGAGCGGACCGAAGGGGACCGATACGAGGCTCGCTCGCAAAGCGCCGAAGCGCGGCCGTTTGGGGTCGAAGCTTTCGATCGGCACCACGCGCCCGTCGACGTCGCGGGTCAGCGCCGCGAGCGCGTCTACATCGCGCTCGCCGACGAGGGCGACGTCAAACGCGAGGTCGAGCGCTTCTGAAAACGAAGCTGCTTTCTGGAGAAACGTCTTGAGGTCGCCGTCCCCGGTCGCCAGCGCGATCAAGGTCGAAGCTTTACGCGGTAACACCCCGGAGACGCTGAGCTCGTTGACGATCCGTAACATCATTTCGCGCAAGAAACGGAGTTTTTGCGGCGGCAGGCACGCCTCACTCCGAAGGCGTGCTTCGAGTTGTTCCGGCGCGACATCCATTGCGATGACGTGGTCGGCGGCTCGCAAGAATTCCGTCGGAACGATTTCCCGTACGGCGCGACCGATGCTATCTTCCGCGGCGGTCGCTACCGAGTCGAGGTTCTCGACGTTCAACGCTCCGGCTACGCCGATCCCGGCCCCCCGCAAGGCGAGCGCGTCCTCCCAGCGCTTGGTGTGTTTGCTGCCGGGAGCGTTCGCGTGAGCGAGATCGTCGAGGACGACGTATTGCGGCCGAAGTGCAAGGGTCGCGTCAAAATCGAACTCTTCGGAAACCGCGCTTTCGATTTTCACTTTCCGGGGCGGCACGCGAGGAAGCAGCGCTGCGAGAGCGTCGAGCTCAGGCCGTCCTTTCGTGGCGATCCAGCCCAGCACCACGCGTTTCCCATCGCGCTGCAACGAGAGCGCGTCCTCCAACAGACGGCGAGTTTTCCCCGCCCCCGGAGCGAAGGCGAGATAGACCGTCAACCGGGGCGCGAGGCCGAGTTCGTCGAGCAGCGTTGCGGCGGAACCTCCGAAACGAACGTTCACGGGCCCGTCCTTTAGTCGCCGCGAGGCTTCCCTCCGTTTTGGAAAGCGCTTGGTCGCTTTGCGCCAATGCCCCGGGCGCTATTTTTTGCCGACGAGCGCGCGGCGAACTTCATCGCGCGCATCTTTATGGACCATGACGATGATTTGGTCGCCGGCTTTCACCTGCGTGTCGCCGCTCGGAATGACGAGCTCGTCGCCTTTGCGGTCGACGGCGACGACGATGCTCGAACGCGGAAGCCCGATGTCGACGATGCGTTTCCCGTCGGACGGTGCGCCGGAAGCGATCGAAAGTTTCACCAGCTCGAGCGCGCCGTCGCGCATCTTCGTGAGGACCGAGTAGTCGCGGGCCTGGACGTGCTCGTTGATCGTATCGAGAAGAATTTCGGTCGACGAAATGGTGTCGATCGGCCGTTCGGGATCGATCGACTCGAAGATCAATTTGTTCTTCGGATTGTTGACGCGCGCGACGCAGCGCGCTTTTGACTGCCGCTTCGCGATCAAGCAGACGACCAAATTATCCTCATCGTCGCCGGTGTCGGCAACCACCACGTCGGCGCGGCTGATGCCGGCTGCGTCGAGCACCGTCGGGTCGCAGCCGTCGCCGACGATGGCGATGTCGCTCTCGATCCTCGTGGTCAGCGTCTGCGCCTTGCGCGCAACTTTCTCGACCACGATCACTTCTTGACCTTGGGCGAGCAGCGCGCGCGCGAGATACGTCCCGACTTTACCGCCCCCGACGATCAGGATGAACATGGCTTACAAGATCGATTCTACCGGCGCTCTGGGCGCCTCGGAAAAGCGAGCCGAGAAGCGCTCCAGCGCTTCGGGAGCGACGATCGCCCGAATCTCGTCGTTCGTTTCGAGGATGAGATCGCGGGTTGGAATCGTAACCGTTCCTAAGCGTCGCAGCGCCGACACCTTGACGCGGCCGTCTTCCTCCAATTCGCCGACGGCGGTGCCCGCCAGGCTCTTGGGCACGATCAGCGAGAGTGTCGAAATGTTGCCGTAGTCGAAGGTCGGCGTCGACTCGAACGGCATGTTGAGCAGCCTGTCGCGAATGACTTTCGCGCCCATCGTCGTCGGACAAACGGTCTCGATGCCGAGTTCGCGGTACATCTGACCGCGTGGCGGATCGTAGATACGCGCGACGATCTTTTTGATATGAAACATTCGTTGCGCGATCAGAGCGGCCATCACGTTGCGGTTGTCGCCGTCGGTGACCGCGATGAAGCCGTCCGCGTCGGCCGCGCCCGCGCGCTTGAGGACGTCGTAATCGATCCCCGTGCCGACCTCGACCCGCCCCGGAAAGCGTGCGCCCAAGCGTTTGAAGGCGGCGGGGTTTTCGTCGACGACGACGACGTCGTGGCGTTCGCCGGCTAAGAGTTTTGCAAGCTGCGATCCGACGCGACCGCAGCCGACGATAACGTATTTCATTTGGGGCGAGGAAGATGGTTCGCAGGGCGCGCGGCGATTCCCATGCGGCGGCGAGCCGCGCACGGCAGGAGGGGGTTCGGCCCCAAGCTACAGAACCGGCGAGGTCCGAGGTGCAGTTTCGGGGCGTAGCTCAGCTTGGTAGAGCGCTCGGTTCGGGACCGAGAGGTCCGCAGGTTCAAATCCTGTCGCCCCGATTTTTGCTTTTAGACCTTCAGTTCGACCTTTCCGAGCGCGCCTTTCGTCGAGACGACGTGATGGTCGAGGCGCAGTTCCTCGGGCGAGAGCCCGAAGGCCAGTCCGAGCAGCTGCGGAAGATGGAAGATCGGCACGTCGATCGGTTTCTTGAGCACGCGAGCCGCGTCTGGTTGCTGGCCGTCAAGGTTCAAATGACAGAGCGGGCAGGGCGTCACCAAGAGGTCGGCGCCTTTTTCTTTCGCTTCGATGATGTGGTTGCCCGCCATCGCGAGCGACTTGTCGCGGTTGAACGTCAGCATCGGAAAACCGCAGCACTTGGTCGCGCCCGAATATTCGACCGCCTCGGCACCCAGGATGCCGATCAGTTGCTCCAAGTACGTCTTGCGCTCGGGACGCTCGAGTAGTCCCAAATATTCCGCCGGACGCAAGATGTAGCAGCCGTAGAAGGGCGCGATCTTAAGTCCGGTGAGCTTGACCTTGATGGCGGCCTTGATTCGTTCGATGCCGATGTCTTCGAAGAGCATCCACAGCATGTGCTTGACCTCGGTGGTCCCGCCGTAGCGGTAGCCTTGATCGCCGATCGTCGCGTTCACCTTGTCGAGCCGCGCGCCGTCTTTCTTGAGATGGTGATTGTGGTTCGAGAGCACGCCTTGACAGGTGCTGCAGATCGTCATCAGGTGCGCGCCCTTGCTCTCCGCCATTGCGAGCGTCAGGCCGTTGAGGGCATCCGCCAGCTCCGGGTTCTGTTCGGAGATGACGCCGGCTCCGGTGCACGGCGCCTCGCCCAGCTCCTCCAACTCGAGTCCGAGGGGCCCGGCGATCGCTTTGGCGGCGACGTAGAGTTCGGGACACGCGCCCTTTGAGACGCAACCGGGATAGAACGCGACTCGCATTACTTGAATCTCCCTCCGACGCGTGAAAAGATGTTTTTGATCCGCTGCACTCCCGGAATCGATTTGTGGATGATCGGCGGCAGCTTCCCGGCGCGAATCATGTTGAAGGCACTCGGCAGCGTCTTGAGCTGGCCGACGATGTTGAAGAAACCGACCGACTTCGGAAGCAAGGTCAGTTCGTTGAGTCGACCGCTGTGTTTGACCGATTCGGCGAAAGCATCGGCGTGGCGCGTTCCCGCATTGTTCGTGAAGCCGGCGTCGACGGCCATGCGCCGCAATTTGAGGATCTGTTCGAGCGGAGCGACGCCTTTGGGGCACTGCGTGACGCACTCGTAGCAGTGCGTGCAGTCCCAGATGCCACCCGGTTTGCTATATTCGCCGAGGCGCTCTTTGGTCTGCGCGTCGCGCGGATCGGCGGCGTAGCGGTACGCTTTTGCCAAGGCGTGCGGTCCGAGGAAGTCCGCGTTGACGGCGAACGATTCGCAATCCATCAAGCAGCAGCCGCAACTGATGCAGCTGACTTCTTGAATCAGTTCCTCCATCGCGGCGTTGGGGACGCGGTACTCTTCCATCGGCGGCGGAGCGGGTTTCTTACCTTCGAGCCAAGGCTTAACCGCAAGATGCTTTTGCCAAAAAGGCGTCATATCGGCGACCAGGTCGCGAATGACGGGCATCGATGGAGGCGTTTCGACGCGCGTTTTCCCGTCCTTGGTGAAATCGCTCAGCTTGGACTTACAGGCCAAGTGCGAGTGACCGTTGACCCACATCGCGCACGAACCACAGATCGCGCTGCGGCACGCGCAGCGGACCGCGACCGATTCGTCTTGGTATTCGCGGATCGCAATCAGCGCGTCGAGGACGACGGCGTGCTCGGGCAAATTGACGGTGTACGTCTGGTAGCGGCGCGGGGGCGCCTTATCCCAAGGCGGCGGATAGGGCGCGCCGGCGACGGCACTTTGGTCGTACGTCCCCTGCGGGTTGTAGCGGCCGACCTCGATCGTAAACTGCATTCTAGTCTATTGCTCCAACTAGTAGGTGCGCGCCTCCGGCTTCCATTTCGTGATGGTGACGGGTTGATACGAGAGCGCCGGCTCCGCACTCGGTCCGCGGTAGGCGAGGACGATGTGCTTGAGCCATTCGGCGTCGTTGCGCTCGGGATAATCGGTCCGGGCTTGCGCGCCGCGGCTCTCCTTGCGATCGATGGCGCTGAGCACGACGCTTTCCGCGCAATCGAGCAGGAAGCCGACTTCGAGGGCAAAGGTCAATGCTTGGTTGAAGATGCGACCTTTGTCGCCGACGGCGACGTTGTCGTAGCGTTTGCGCAGCTCGCGCACCTTGTGCAGCGCCGCTTGGAGTCCGGCCTGTTCGCGATAGACGCCGACCTTCTGATCCATCGCCGTCGCCAGTTCGAGGCGCAGCCCCGCGTGCGTCTCGCCGGTATACGGGCGCGCCAGTAACTCTTTGAGTCGCGCCTGCTCCGAGCGAAGCAACTCCTCGCCGCCTTTCGCAGCGGCGAGGCCCCTGACGTAGGCGGCCGCAGCCTTGCCGCAATGGCGCCCGAAGACGATCGTATCGAGCAGCGAATTCGCGCCCAGGCGGTTTCCACCGTGGACGCTCACGCAGGCGACTTCGCCGGCGGCGTACAGTCCCCGAACCGGGGTCGCTCCGGTGGCGTCGGTTTTCACGCCGCCCATTTGGTAG
>DHWK01000002.1 GCA_002413145.1 bacterium UBP12_UBA5184 | reverse complement strand
GTCTGGGCCGTTTCTCAGTCCCAGTGTGGCTGGTCGCTCTCTCAAACCAGCTACCGATCGGAGCCTTGGTGGGCCATTACCTCACCAACTAGCTAATCGGACGCGGTCCCGTCAACGAGCGGATTGCTCCTTTTAACGTTGCGAGATGCCTCGCTACGTTTTATGCGGTATTAGCTAACCTTTCGGCTAGTTATCCCCCACTCGAGGGTAGGTTGACCACGTGTTACTCACCCGTCTGCCACTAGGTATTGCTACCTCGTTCGACTTGCATGTGTTAGGCACGCCGCCAGCGTTAATCCTGAGCCAGGATCAAACTCTCCATAAAATATCTTGACCGATCTCGCGATCGGAAAAGTTTTTCGGAGCTTTTGAGGCTCTAAAAAATGCTGACTAAGCTCTCTGCGTTGCTTTTGCAACGATCTCATCGTCGTTCGGCAGCTCATGTACGAAAGTACACTTCGCTGCCTCTCTCCTCGATCTCGCGCAAAACCAAACGCAGAGTTTGATCTCGATTGTTATCCAACCGAGATCGGTCTTTTTCTGTACGGTCGAACGTGCCGGCGAACCGGTCGTATCGACCAAACTCAATAATCTCATGAACGGTATTGCAAACGAGAAACGCGGCTTGCGCCGCGCATCGGTTTGCTCTCCGTTCGGAGACCCACAAACTTATGCGTTACTGCACTGCTCAGTTTTCAAGGAACGAACGCCGACCCCAGTCAGTCTGCGACCGGATCTCTGACCGCGTCGAAAAAGACGTGGCGTCGGAGTCACGGCAGCAATGATACACCGCGCTCCAAGCACAGTCAAGGCAAAGGTCCCAGCTCGGCTGGGACTGCCGCACCCCCGAAAAGCCGCGAAGGAGCGACCTTTTTTAGAGACTTTGCACGCTTGCTTGATGCTCGAATCGACCAAGGGATGGCCTATTTGCCTGTTTGATTCGCTTTATAAGGCCAGAAAGGGCGTCGAATCCTCAAAGCAAGGACGACCTCTTTACCCCTCGGTGAGCTGGTCTGGTCGCCCTGGGCCGAGCCGGCTACGGACGCCGGGGCCGGGAACTCGGACCAACCCCCCTTCCTCAGATACCGGGTTGCGCCGAGGCTTCCGGGGGCGTCCCCTTTCGGGGGCCGGGTAACGCCTGAGGAGAGCGGGCCTCGGGGCCGAAACGCCGTTCCCGGTGAGCGTTCACGAGAGATTGTCGGCGCCGGGGGACGTCGCCGGCGCGACCACCGGCCCGCTGGTGACGGGATGAATCTCACCGTGATGCTCTTCGTTCCGGGCGACCGGCCGGAGCGCTACCAGAAGGCGCTCAGGAGCGGCGCCGACCTCGCGATCGTCGACCTCGAAGATGCGGTAGCACCGGCGAGCAAGGCAAAGGCGCGCGAAGCGGCGCGCGTGGCGTTTGCCGACGGACTCGAAGCGTGCCTGCGCATCAACTCGCCGACCGGCGAGTTCGGACGGGCCGATCTCGCCGCGTTTGCCGGGCTACACCCGCGTGCGATCATGATCCCGAAGGTCGAAACGGTCGAGGACGTCGCCGCGATCGGCATCGGCGCGCCGCTCATCGCACTGATCGAGAGCGTGCGCGGCCTGCGCAACATCGATGCGATCGCCGCCGAACCGAACGTCGTCGCACTCGGCTTCGGCGCGTACGACCTGTGCGCCGAACTCGGAGCGCAGCCGATCCCGGAGGTCCTCGGACCGTATCGCAGCGAGGTCATCTGCGCGGCGCGACTCGCGAAGAAATTGGCGCTCGACGCGCCGTTCTTGGGCGTCGGCGACCTCGCCGGGGCCTTGGAGGACGCGCGACGCGCGGTCGCCTACGGCTTTGACGGCAAACTTGCGATCCACCCCAGTCACGTCGCGCCGCTGCGCGAAGCGTTCACACCGAGTGTGGACGACGTCCGCCACTCGCGCTCGGTTCTGGAAGCCGTCGAACGGGGCGGCGTCGCCGTCGTCGACGGCAAGATGGTCGATCCGCCACTGGTCGCGGCGGCGCGCCGCATCCTCGCTCGCATCCCTACGACCGGAGAACACCGATGAGCGTCAAGCCCGGCTGGCAAGGCCGTTACTTTGAAGATTTCGAGATCGGCGATATCTACGAGCACCGACTCGGGCGCACGATCACCGAGACCGACAATACCTGGTTCACGTTGCTGACGATGAACACCAATCCCATCCACGTCGACCGGCATTTCAGCAAGGACACACCGTTTGAAAAACCGCTCGTGAACAGCTGCCTGACGCTTTCGCTGGTCGTCGGGATCAGCGTCAGCGATATCTCCGAGAACGCGATTGCGAACCTGGGTTGGACGGACGTCACCTTGCCGAACCCGGTGTACGAGGGCGACACGATCTACGCCCGCACCGAGGTGCTTGGGAAGCGCGAGTCGGCGTCGCGATCGAACGCCGGGATCGTCGACGTGCGCAGCGAGGGATTCAAGCAGAGCGGTGAGATCGTCATCGCGTACAAGCGGACGTTCATGGTCTATAAACGTGGCCAGCGGCCTGAGACGAACCGTCCGGTCCCGAAGCGCAGCTAACGTGAGCATCGGGCTCGAACTCAGCGAGGAGCAGACGGCGCTGCGCGCTGCCGTGCGCGAGCTGTGCGAATCGTTCTCGCAAGAGTACTGGCGCGGACTCGACGCCGAGCGAGCCTATCCCGAAACATTCGTCGCGACGCTCACCCAAGCGGGCTATCTCGCCGCGCTGATTCCGCCGGAATACGGCGGCGCGGGGCTCGGATTGAGTGAGGCATCGATCATCCTCGAAGAGATCGATCGCTCAGGCGGCAACGCCGCGGCGTGCCACGCTCAGATGTACATCATGGGGACGCTACTGCGCCACGGGAACGAGGATCAGAAGCGGCGCTATCTGCCCGGTATCGCCAAGGGCGAGCTGCGCCTGCAAGCCTTCGGGGTGACCGAGCCGACGGCCGGCAGCGACACGACGAAGATCGCGACGATGGCGGTACGCGACGGCGACCATTACGTCGTCAACGGGCAGAAATGCTGGACCTCACGCATGCAGCACTCGGACTTGATGCTGCTCCTGGCGCGGACGTCGCCGCCGTCAACAGAGCGGAAGCAAAAGACGTTCGGACTCTCGACATTCTTGGTCGACCTGCGTGCCGCCAAACCGGGTTCGGTCGACGTCCGGCCGATTCGGACGATGATGAATCACGAAACGAATGAAGTGTTCATTCGCGATCTCGAGGTGCCCGCCGAAAATCTGATCGGCGAGGAGGGCCAGGGCTTTCGTTACATTTTGGACGGGATGAACGCGGAGCGGGTTCTGATCGCCGCGGAATGCATCGGCGACGGTCGCTTCTTCGTCGAACGCGCGGTCAAATACGCAAAGGAACGCGTCGTCTTCGGCCGGCCGATCGGGCAGAATCAAGGCGTCCAATTCCCGATCGCGCGAGCGCACGCAGCCCTCGATGCCGCCGATCTTGTTCGGCGCCAGGCGGCGGCGCTGTTCGATGCGGGGAAGCCGTGCGGCGCTGAAGCGAACATGGCCAAACTGCTCGCGTCGGAGGCATCCTGGCAGGCCGCCAACGTCGCCATGGATACCCACGGCGGTTTCGGCTTCGCCGAAGAGTACGACATCGAACGCAAGTTCCGCGAGACGAGGCTCTACATCACCGCGCCCATCGCCAACAACCTCGTGCTGTCGTACATCGGCGAGCACATCCTGAAGTTACCGAGATCGTTCTAAGGAGCGCCGCCGAGCTTCTTCGAGACCGTCTTGGCCTGCGTGAAGAGGGCGAGGTAATCGTAGCCACCGGCCTTCGAGTCCGTCCCCGACATATTGAAGCCGCCGAACGGATGCGCGCCGACCATCGCGCCGGTGCTCTTGCGGTTGAAGTAGAGGTTGCCGACGTGAAACTCGTCGCGCGCTCGGTCGAGCTTGGCCTCGTCGCTTGAATAGACGGAGCCCGTCAGTCCGAATTCAGTGTTATTCGCGATCTTGAGCGCATCGTCGTAATCCTTCGCGCGGATCAGTGCGAGCACGGGCCCGAAGATCTCTTCTTG
>DHWK01000062.1 GCA_002413145.1 bacterium UBP12_UBA5184 | reverse complement strand
AAATGTGTATAAGAGACAGACGTCGAGCCCGATGGTCGGCTCGTCGAGGTAGACGATCTTTGGATCGTGTAACATCGCTGCCGCGAAGTCGCCGCGCATTCGCTGGCCGAGCGAGAGCTGCCGCACCGGCGTACTCAAGAATTCACCCATTTCGAGTATCTCGGTAAAACGCGCCATGTTGTGCTTGTAGCGGTCGCGTGGGACGTTGTAGATGGCGCGCAGGAGTTGGAACGATTCGATCAGCGGCAAGTCCCAATAGAGCTGGCTGCGCTGCCCAAAGACGACGCCGATGTTGCGCGCGTTGCGCTTGCGCTCGCGATACGGGACGAGACCCGCGACGACCATCTCGCCCGATGTCGGCACCAAGATCCCGGTCAGCATCTTGATCGTCGTCGATTTGCCGGCGCCGTTCGGGCCGATGTAGCCGACGAGTTCGCCGGCCTCGAGCGACATCGTCATCCCCTCGACCGCGATGCGCTCGACGTGTTCGCGCGAGAAGAGCGTACGCAGCGCGCCGGCCGCCCCCGGATGACGCTTGACCGCGCGAAAGACCTTACGCAAATCGCGCGTCTGGACGATCGGCATCAGCAGCCCAGTGAGGCGACGCGGCGCGCCAGCGCCATGATCGTAAGCATCGGGTTCACGCCGCTCGCTTGCGGGAAGAGCGAGGCGTCGGCGACGAGCAGGTTGTCGTAGCCCCAGACTCGCCCGCGCCCGTCGGCGACCGAGCGCGCCGGATCGCCGCCGAGCGGCGCCGTCCCCATCTGATGCGCCGAGAAGAACGGCTGGCGGTTCGCGGCGACGCCGATCTCGTGGAGGCGCGCCGCGAGCGCAACGCGAGCGCCCGCGTCCCACTGCTCGCGCGCGATTTCGAGCGGCCGAGCGTGCAAGGTCGCGACGCGCCGCGCGCCGGCGGCGAAGGCGACGTCGAAGAGGCCGACCAAACCCGCCAGCAGATTCTCGGCGTCAAAGGGCGAGACGGCATAGCGAATCGTCGCCTCGTCGTCGAGGTCGAGGCTCCCCGGATCGCGGTCGCGGACGAGCGCGATCAGCGTCGCCGCGTTGCGCCCGCGGTCCATGCCGCGCGCGTGTTGCGCGCGGCTGCGCCATGGTAACGCGAGCGCGGCGAGGCCTGGGTGGGTCGGCGCCGCTTCGATCTTCGCGCCGTAGTTGCCGCTGCGATAGTTGTACGCGTCCGAATAGGCGCTCTGCATCGGGCCGCAATACGCTTCGACGGGATGATCGAACTCGGCGAGTGCGCCTGCGACCGGATGGAGGAAGAGGCGCCGGCCGAGCGCCGGACTTCGAACCCCGCTGCGCGCCAGCAGTCCGGGCGTGCGCAGCGCTCCGGCGGCGCAAACGACAAGCGGAGCCGTCACGGTGAAACGCGTCGTCGATCCGTCGGGATAGGTTTGCGTGACCTCGACGCCGCGAGCGTGCCGTCCCTCGATGAGGATGCGATCGGCGCGAGCGCGGGCGTAGAGCGTGCCGCCGGCGGCGACGACCTCGGGGAGGTGGACGCGCACGGTCGAGCGTTTCTTGCCATAGGCGCAGCCGAAGCCGCAGTAGCCGCAACCCGCTCCACAATCTTGCGGCGCGTTGCGCGGCTGCACGTCGCAATGGATTCCGAGCGCGCGACAGCCTTCGACGATCGCGGCGTTGTTGGGATTGTGGTGCGTCGTCGGGGCCAGCGCGAGTTCGTTTTCGAGCGCATCGAAATGCGGCGCGAGTTCCGCGCCGAGAGCGGGCAGGCCTGATTCGGCTTCCCACTCGGCGGCGATGCGCTCGGGCAGGCGCAGCGAGCTGCACCAGTTGACGGTGGTGCCTCCGCCGAGCGTCGCCCCGGCGAGCACGACGACGCCGAGATCCTTGCTCGCCGCCGCGCCGCCTTCGAGATAGAGCTGAGCGAACGAGGCTTCGCGCTGGTCGAAATCTTGCGCGAACGATGCGCCGCCGGCTTCGAGTACGACGACCCGTCTCCCGGCGCGCGCGAACGTCGCAGCCGCGACCCCGCCGCCGGCGCCGCTCCCGATGACGACGACGCCGGCTTCGATCGTCTCGCCGTCGCGTGCGCGACCCAGCGGCAGCGCCGTCTCGGCGACGTCACGGTCGTCGCGCGGCCCGGGATAACCGATCCGAGCCCAGGTCGGATTATCTGAGCCCGCTTCGCTCTCGGCGTAGGCGAGGAAGAGCGACATTCTCTTGAACGCCGCAAAACCCGAGCGCAAATCGGCGAACGGCGCGTCGGCGAGGCGGCGCAGCAACGCCGCGCGCGGGAACGGCAGCAGCATCGGCAGCCACAAGAAGTCGAGCAGCAAGCAGAGAGCGGCGCGGCGCTGCGGCGAAAGGACGTCGATCGACCGTTCCGCGAGGGCGACGATCCGTTCGACGCGCGCGTCGCGCGGAACGAACGTCGTGACGATGGCGCGCAGCGTGCTACGGCGACTGGCCTTCACCGCTCTGCGCTTCGGATGGAGCCAAGCGGCACCTTCGGGGCCGGCACAAGAAGCGGCGCAGCCGGCCGCGAACGATGACGGTGTGATAGTTACGATTTCGCGCGAATACGGTGCGGGAGGCCTCGTCGTCGCGGACGGCGTCGCGCGCGAACTCGGCTACGAATTGATGACCGACGATCTCCCGGCGGTCGTCGCGGCACGACTCGGCACGTCGACCGAAGAGATCGCAGCGCGCGTCGATTCCGACTCTTCCATCTCGGAGCGGATGCTGAGCGATCTCGGCGCGGCGACGCCTGAGGTCGTCTCCGTCGGCTCGTCTCGCACAGGTGCCGACTTCGACGAGGACGTGCGCCGGCAGATCGAGGAAACGATCCGCGAGCGAGCGCGCGCGGGCGACGTGGTGATATTGGGGCGGCTCGGAAACGCGCTGCTGGCTGGGTTTCCGAAGCTGCTGCGCGTTTTCTTGACGGCGGCTCGTCCGTGGCGCATCGCGCGCCTCACCGAAACCTTCGGATTTACGCCGGAAGAAGCGGCGCGTGAGGTGGAGCGCAAAGATGCCGCGCGCCGCAAGATCTCCAAAGAACGCTATGCCTTCACGTGGGGCGACCCGCGCAATTACGACCTGGTCGTCGACACGTCGCGGTTTGGGATCGACGGCACCGTCGACCTCGTCACCGCCGCCGCCCGCGCGGCCGGCGCATGAGCATCGTTCGCCAAACTTCCAACGTCGCGCTCGAAACCAAAGCCCCGCGCCGTCGCGCGACGATCCTCGCCCCGTTTCGTTTTCACGACTTTCGGCTGCTTTGGTTCGGCCTGCTCATCTCCAACCTCGGAACGTGGATGCAGATCACGACGCTCGGTTATCTCGTGGTCGCGCTGGCGCCGTCGGCGGCGTTGGCCGCGCTGTACGTCGGCATCCTGGGCGCCTCATCGGCCGTGCCGGTGGTACTGCTCTCGCCGCTCGCCGGCGTCGTCGCCGATCGCTTTCCGCGCCGGCGCGTGCTGATGATCACCAACTCGCTCCAAGCCGCGACCGCGCTGCTCCTGGCAGTTCTGGTGAGCCTCCACGCATTGCAGCTCTGGGAGATCTTCGCCCTGGCCGGCGTTCGATCGACGACCCAAGCTTTCGATGCGCCGGCGCGCCAGAGTTGGGTGCCGATGCTCGTCTCGCGCGAATACGTCGGAAACGCCATCGGGCTGAATTCGCTCGCGTTCAACGCACCCGCGGTGGTCGGACCTCCGATCGCGGGCTTCTTGATCCTGGGCGTCGGTCCGGCACCCGCGTTCTACATCAATGCCGTGACCACGCTCGCGGTGATCGTCGCGCTCGTCTTCATGGCTCCGTCGCCGCCGAGTTCGAGCGTCCGCGAGGGCGTCTTCGCTTCGATTCTCGCCGGGCTGCGCTTCCTGTTCGGCCACAGCGTCCTGCGCGGCGTCGTCGTTCTGCTGGTGGTCACGTGCGTTCTGGTACGGCCGTATACCCAATTGCTGCCGGCCTACGCCGCCCACGTCGTCTTCGTCGATGCGCGCGGCTTGGGCGTCATGCTCGCCGCGAGCGCTTTCGGCGGCATCGCCGGCGCGCTGATCACCGCGGTCGTCGGCAGTCGTCGCCGCGGGGTCGTTTGGTTCGCGAGCGCCATCGTGCAATCGCTCGGCTTCGTCGCTCTCGGATTGGTCCACGTCTGTCTCTTATACACATCT
>DHWK01000030.1:11697-12024 GCA_002413145.1 bacterium UBP12_UBA5184 | reverse complement strand
AGTGACGGCACCGTCGCTCCGAACGAGCGAGGCCACGACCAAAAACGGCCGGCGCTCTCGCTCGACGACTTCATCGCCGAGCTTCGCGCTCGGATCGTGCGCAAGAAGTAGCCGGAACGCTACCACGAATCCGGCTTCTTAGGACGGGTCGAGGGCGTGGAGCTCGAGCTTCGTCCCCGCTGGATCCTCGAAGAACAGAGCTGGATAGGCGTCCATGTCCGCGCTCCGCTCGACGCGCCGCGCGCCAAATGAAACGATACGCCCCTCCCAGTCGTCTAGATCGGCTCGCGAGGCGGCGCGAAAGGCGATGCGGGGCAGCGTCGGGGT
>DHWK01000030.1:8231-11622 GCA_002413145.1 bacterium UBP12_UBA5184 | reverse complement strand
GCGCGAAAGGCGATGCGGGTCAGCGTCGGGTGCATCGAGCCGTCCTCGATGATGCCGATGAAGGATGACGGCCTGCCGGCGACCTTTGGTTCGTAGTATTCTTTCGCGTTTGTGGGATGGTCGTCGTCTGGGTCGTGCCAATCGCCGCGCGCGTCGACGTGCGAGTACTGCGTGCGCGACAAGCCGAGGGCCGGCAGCAACGCGTCGTAAAATGCCTCGACCTCGGCGAGCGACGGAACTCGCATGTCGATATGGTCGAATCCTATGAATTTCGGCATGGACGCATCCTTAGCGAGTCGAAGCGGCGACCCATGCGACGCGATGCGCGGGCCGTCGGGAGACTCGTTTTCGGAATCGGCTTGAGCCTGACGCTCGCGCAGAGCGCCTCGGCGTGGGGCCTTCAAGGTCACTACATGATCTCGACCGCGGCGACGAAAGCGCTGCCGGATTCGTTGCCCGCCTTCGTCCGCTCCGACGCGGCCGTCGCCGAAATCGGCGCGCTCGGCCCCGAACTCGATCGTTCGAAGGGCGCCGGCGAGCCGCACGATTTGGATCTCGATCCGAACCACTACGTCTCGTTCGACGACAACGCCAAGGTCGGAGGTGTCGATCTCGACGCGCTCCCAGGCTCCCGCCGCGATTACGATACGGCGCTGCGTAAAGAGGGAGGAAACGAATATAGCCTGGGCTCGTTGCCGTACGCTCTCGAGGACGGCTGGGAACAGGTGCGCGTCGACTTCGCGATGTGGCGCGTCGACCGCGTCGGGGAAACGAAGGCCGCCACGGCGCCCGACCGAGCTTGGTTTGCGACCGCTCGCGCGCTTCGCGAAATCCTCACGCTGCGCGACATCGGCGTCTGGAGCCATTACGTCGGCGACGCGAGTCAGCCGCTGCATACGACGATCCATTTCAACGGCTGGGGCAAGTATCCGAACCCCGGCGGCTACTCGGACGCGCGCGATCTCCACTCGAGATTCGAGAGCACGTTCGTGCGAGCGCACGCGACACTCGCCGACGTCAGCGCGCATATGCGGCCATACAAAACCTGCGCCTGTACGATCCAGCGGCACATCGCACAGTATTTGCACGCCACCCTCTCGCAGGTCATTCCACTCTACGAAATCGACAAGCGCGGCGGCTTTGCATCCGGTTCGCCGGAGGCCGTCGACTTCGTTCGGGCCCGCCTCGGCGACGGCGCGACGATGCTGCGCGACCTCATCGTCGACGCCTGGGAAGAGAGTGCTAACGTGAAGGTCGGCTACCCGCGGGGTATCACGCCCAAAGAGGCCGAGGCAGGCTCGGCCGTTCCCACGCGTTCGCTTTACGGAGACTGAGCGGGAGCCTGCGCGGTTTCGGCGGTGCGGGCCGGAAACGGAGAACGGATGCCTTCGCTCCGGTAACGGGTAAGCAACGCCTTCAAGAATTGACTCCGTATCTGGGACGGCTCGATCGAGGCTCGCGCTCGCAGGTAGACGGCGAGTTTGAGGTTCTCGTTTCCGATCTCGGTGAAGCGGAGATACGGTTCGAAACCTTCGAGCGGCGCGCCACATTGCATCAGCGTCTCGCGCGCGACCTCGAGCGTCACGCGCTCCGCGAGCGCGAGATCGGCGTCGTACCCAAGCAGCACCGCGACGACGAGAGATGACTGTTCGGGGAAGGCGAAGTTCGTAAAACTCGATTGCGCCAGGATCGCGTTGGGGACGACGATGATGTGATTGGCAAGATCGCGGATCGTCGTAGTTCGCCACGAAATGTCGCTGACGTAACCTTCTTTGCCCGCTTCGAGCTGGACGTAGTCGCCGATCTTGATCTGCCGCGAAGCGATGATCTGCAAACCCGCAAAAAGATTTTGCAGCGTCGGCTGGAGCGCCAGCGCTACGGCCAGGCCGCCGACGCCGAGCGCGGCCAGGACCGGACCGACGGCGATGCCCAGTAGCTGCAGCGCGACTAGCAGCGCGACGCTCCAAATCGCGATGCCGATGAGGCTCGAAAACAGCGAGGCCGTCGCCAGCGTTTCCACGTGCTGGCGCAGATAGCGACTCAACAGACGCGTCGCGACGCGTGCGGCCACCAGCGCGGTCGCGAAGAGCATCACGAGACCCAGGATCTCTTGAAGCAGGATGCGCTCGTGCGCTGCGAGCGGATAGGCGTCGGTCCCCAAGCGCGCGCCAAGCGCCGTCGTCCAGAGCGGAAACGCCGTGCGGAGCGAGACGAGCAGACGCGCCGCGATCGCGTGCCCGCGGCGCTCGAGCGAGGCGGCGATCCGGTCCAGCAAGAGATACTCGACGATCAATCCGAACGCGAGGCCGGCGAGCACAAAGCCGAGCGGGGCGACGAGCGAGAGCGAATCCGGCTGAGACGTCATCCGTTCCGTTCTACCCGCCCACGGAGCCGAAGGGTGCGCTTCGGGACGGCCGACCGGCGATTCCCATCGCCGCGGGCATTCGAACGCACGGAACGAAGATACACGGCGTGCTCGTCCTCGGACTTGAGACCTCGTGCGACGATACGGCGACGGCGGTCGTGCGTGACGGCAAGCGCGCGCTGTCGAACGTCTCGACCAATCAGGATCGCTTCCACGCGAAGTTCGGCGGGATCGTCCCCGAGATTGCAAGCCGGCAGCACGTCGCGCTTCTGAGCGCGGCAGTCGACGATGCACTCGGACGCGCCGAGGTGCGGCTCGCCGACGTCGACGCGATCGCCGTCACCGTCGGCCCGGGATTGATCGGCAGCCTCGTCGTGGGCGTTGCGTCGGCCAAGGCGCTGGCCTTCGCGAGCGGCAAGCCCCTCTACGGCATCAACCACCTTCACGGTCATATCTTCGCCGCATTTCTCGAACGGGAACTCGAACCCGAGTACCCCTTTCTCGCACTACTCGTCTCCGGCGGTCATTCCCAACTCGTCGGCGTCGAGAGTCCGCTCGAGATGCGCGTCATCGCGCGGACGCGCGACGACGCCGCCGGCGAAGCCTTCGATAAGACGGCGCGCCTTCTCGGCTTGCCGTTTCCCGGTGGCCCGGAGATCGACGCCCTCGCCCGTAACGGCGATCCGGCAGCGATCTCTTTTCCCCGCCATCGCGCCGATCGCGGTACGCTCGACATGTCGTTCTCAGGCTTGAAAACCTCGGTGCGCTACTTCCTCGAAAGCGCTGCGGGTCGCACCGCCGCCAAAGCCGACGTCGCCGCATCCTTTCAAGCGGCCGTCGTCGACATCTTGATCGACCGGGTCGAGCGCGCCGCGCGCGAAAGGACCTATCGTCTCGCCGTCCTCTCGGGCGGCGTCGCCGCGAACTCCGCGCTCCAGACCGCATTCGGCGCTTGGGGCAGACGCAGCGGCACCCCGACGGCGATCCCCCATCTGCGTTTCTGCACCGACAACGCGGCAATGATCG
>DHWK01000030.1:1596-8159 GCA_002413145.1 bacterium UBP12_UBA5184 | reverse complement strand
AGGGCGGTTGCGACCACCTCGTGCTCGAGCGCATGCAGGCGCGCGTCCAAGGCTGCGCGAGGCTCGCCCGGGGCGAGTCGCAGTGGCGCGCGAGCCAGCAGCTCACCGCGATCGACCGCAAAGCCGACGCGGTGGACGCTCGCGCCGATCCAATCGGCACCCGCCGCAAGCGCGTCGTCGACCGCGCGCACGCCGCGAAACGCCGCGCTCACGCCGCCGTCCGGCATCGTCACCCAATCGAATACGGGGTCGAGCGGCAAGAACGCCGGATGGAGGTTCAATAGTTGCGGAAAGCGCGCGACAAAAGCGGCGCCGAGAACGTGCATCCAGCCCAACAGGACGACGACCTCGGGTTCCGTCGCCGCGACCGCATCCAGCAGACGCGCGTCGTACGACTCGCGCGACTCTTCGCTGCGGCGCCATACGATCGCACTCGCCGCGACCCCAAGCCGGCGGGCCCGCTCCAAGGCGAAGGCGCTCGCGCGATCGACCATCAGAGCCGTAACTTCGAGCGGGATGTCGCCGGCCCGCGCACGCTTCACGAGCGCTTCGAAATTGCTGCCGTTCCCCGACGCGAGAATCGTCGCGCGCCACTTCTTTTCACCGCGCCGCAAATCGACCGATTCGATGACGCGCGCTCCCGCTTCGCGCCGGTAATATTCGACCAACCGCTCACCGGCCACGAGCGGAATCAGCGCCTGCCGATAGCCGCGTTCGCGGAGCGAAAAAAGCGCCGCGCGCAACAGCGTCACGCCGAGGCCGCTCTTGCGCGCGCGTTCGACGAGACCAAACGGCCCGAAGATGCCGACCCCCGGCTTCTGCCGCCAATGCCGCAGCCAGAAAAATCCCAAACCGCGCGGATCGAACGCGGCGAAGCCGAGCCGGCCGGCGCGATCTTCGGCGATCCACGTCCCGCCCGCCGCGGCCTCGCTCGACCACGTTCCGCCGAACTCGGCGTCGATCCAGGACAAGAGCGGCTCGGGCGTGCGTTGATCGCGAACGGGACGGATACCGCGCGCATCGAGCGCTTCGAGTGCGCGATGCATCGCGTCCCCAGCGAGACGCGGCTCGCCGAGATCGGCGAGCAAGTTGACGACGCTCACGCCAGGCCTCCGCTCAGGCGGTGCGCGCCGGGTGGATGACGACGGCCGGCTCGCCGGCCTCACGTTTCTCGATCCAGCCGACGACCTTCGCCTCGGAGACCACCCCGATCGCCTTTACGGCGTCCGCCGTCGTCATCACCAGCGTGAAACCGAGGCCCATGTTGAAGGTGCGATAGCGTTCTTCGTGCGCCAAATCGCCGCGCCGCACGAGTTCGGCGATCAGCGGTGGGACGCTCCAACGCGTCTGCTCGAAGATCGCTTTGGCGTCCTCCGGCAGCGTACGCGGCACGTTCTCGAACAAGCCCCCACCGGTGATGTGCGCCATCACCTTCACGTCGGCGACATCTTGGACGGCCCGCACGGCTCGGTAATACGAGGGATGCTCGGCCAGGAGCGTCTCGGCGAACGCCGGCCATTCGTCGCGCGCGATCAGCGCCCGCGCCAAGGTGTAGCCGTTGGTGTGCAAGCCCACCGCCGGGAACCCGACGATCGCGTCGCCGGGCCGCACGCGGCCCGGATCGGGGATCCGTGCGGTCTCGACCACGCCGACGATCGTCCCGGCGAGATCGAAGTGCTCGGCGTCGTAGATCCCCGGCATCTCCGCCGTCTCGCCACCGAGCAGCGCCATCCGGTGCGCGCGGCACGCGAATTGGACGCCCGCGACGATCGTGCCGGCGACGTCGGGCTCGAGCTTTCCCACCGCCAAGTAGTCGAGGAAGAACAGCGGCGTCGCGTTTGAGACCAAGATATCGTTGACGCAATGATTGACCAGATCGGCGCCGACCGTTTCATATCGTCTTAACGCAGCCGCGATGAGCGTCTTCGTGCCGACGCCGTCGCTCGAAGCGACCAGCGCGCGCGACGCGTCGCCGGGCAGCGTAAAGAGGCCGCCGAAACCGCCGATCGCATCGAGTTGCGACGGGTGCTTCCACGTCTGGGCGAGCGCGCGATAGCGTTGCACAGCTTCGTTCCCAGCCGCGATATCGACGCCGGCGCGCGCGTATGCATCCTCTCGCAGGGGGGCCTCTGCCTTCGGCCAATTGGGGCCTGGATTGTCCATTCGACAGCGCGTTCCACCAGCTGAAAGGTTCGTCATGCAAATTCGCGTCTCGCCCGGTACCGCGACATCGCTGGAAGCGGGAAGCCTCGCCCTCCCCGTCTTCAGCGACGGCCAGCTCGATGACGCGACGCAAGGAATCGATCGGGAGCTGGAGGGCGCGATCGCCGACATCTTCGCGAGCGGGGAGATGAAAGGCAAGACGAACGAGGTCGCGCTGATCCACGCCAAAGGTTTGCCGGTCAAGCGCGTACTGCTGGTAGGTCTCGGCGAGCGCGCGAAATTCGAGCCGCAGGCGCTCGCAAAATATGCCGGAACCGCCGTGCGCTATCTCGGAAAGCGTAACGTGCGTTCGATCGCCTTCGCGCTCCCGCTCGAGGCGCAGCATCAGGTGCGAACCTCGGCGTCGTTCGTCGTCGAAGGCGCGCTCGCGGGGACGATCGACTCGACGACCTATCGCACGGAACCCGACAAGCCGATCGCCATCGAAGAGCTCATCCTCGTCTCGACGGCGGGTAGCCACGGCTTCGAGGCGGCCGCTCTCGAGCAAGGCATCGAGCGCGGGCGCATCCTCGGCGAAGCGGTCAACGTGGCGCGCCTGATGGCGCTCACCCCGGCCAACGACATGACGCCGACCCACATGGCCGCGCGCGCCGAAGAACTCGCCAAAGAGTTCGGGTTGCGCTTCGAGGCCCTCGACGAAGAGCGCATGAAGAAACTCGGGATGGGTTCGCTCCTCGGCGTCTCGCAGGGAAGCGACGAAGCGGCGAGGTTGATCGTCCTGACGTACGAGGGCGACCCGAACAACCCCGAAAAACTCGCCTTCGTGGGCAAAGGTCTGACCTTTGACTCGGGCGGCATCTCGATCAAACCCGCCGAGAACATGCACGAGATGAAATACGATATGTCGGGCGGCGCCGGCGTCATCGCGGCCCTCAGCGCTATCGCGCGTCTAAAGCCGAAGCTCAACGTCATCGGCGTCGTCCCGGCCAGCGAGAATTTGCCGGGACCGCGCGCCGTAAAGCCCGGCGACATCGTGCGCGCGATGAACGGCAAGACGATCGAAGTCATCAACACCGACGCCGAAGGCCGCCTCATCCTGGCCGACGCCCTATGCTACGCGCGCGAACTCGGCGCGACCAAGATCGTCGACTGCGCGACGCTCACCGGCTCGATGGTGATGGCTCTCGGACACGCCGCGACCGGTACGATCTCCAACGACGACGGCTTCGTCAAATACTTTCTCGGCGTCGCCAATCAAACCGGCGAACGCTACTGGCAACTGCCGCTGTACGAAGACTACTCAATCGCGGTCAAGAGCGAGATCGCCGATCTGCGAAACTCGACCGGCCGGCCCGCCGGCAGCCTCACCGCCTCGGCGTTCTTGCAAAATTTCGTCGGCACCACGCCGTGGATTCATCTCGACATCGCCGGAACCGCCTACGTTGACGAGACGGCTTACATGGCCAAAGGTCCGACCGGCACGCCGGTGCGAGCGCTCGTCGCCCTCGCCGAAGATATGGCCAAAGTGCGCGCCGCGACCAAGAACGGGACGCCGGCCGCAGCCCGCACGTAGTGATCGCATTCGCTGCCGCCTTCGCGCTTGCTTCGGCGGCACCGGCCGCTCGTCTGCCGGTGGGGTACTCATCGGTGTCGATCTCACCCGACGGCCGCAACGTGGTCGCGATCGAGTCCGGAGGCGGAGTCGAAGCGGGGAAACCGACTCACACGCAAGACCGGCTCGTCATCTATTCCGTCGCCGGCGGGAGACCGCTCCTCGTCTCGCTGCCTTGCGCGCGGGGCGCGCGCGGCGAGCGGTCGACCGATCAGCAAGCGCGTTGCACGCCGAGTTCGCCCGCGTGGTCGCCCGACGGTTCGACGGTCGCGTTCATCCTTCGCGATACCGCCGAGAAAACGCGCGATCTCTACCTCGTCGACGCGGACGCGAGGCACTTGCGGCGTATCCTTGCGTTTAGCGGAACGCTGGGACGCGCGCGCTTCACGCGCGACGGACGCGCGATCGCGCTGCTGACGACGGCGAACGCCCGCAAAGAGGTCGGCGCGACGCAAGCTGGGATCCGGACCGCCGGCGAGATCGGGACGACCAACGACGTGCAGCGCATCGCGACCGTGAGTCTCGCTGGAACGCTGCATTTCGCGTCGCCCGCCGATCTGTACGTCTACGAGTTCGATGAGGCCGGCGACGGATTCGTCGGCACCGGAGCTCACGGCAACGGCGACAACAACTGGTGGGTCGCACGGCTGTACCATTTCGATCCGAAGACCGCGACCGCGAGGGAGCTCTACAAGCCCGCGAGCATCCAGCAGCAGATCGCCTCGCCGCAGGTCTCGCGCGATGGAAAGCTCTTGGCCTTCGTCGGCGGAATCATGAGCGACTTCGGATCGACCGGTGGGGACATCTACGTCTACCGGCTCGACGATACCAGCGGACGGGCAATCGACGTCACGCCGAATATCCCCGCTTCGGCGACGGCGCTCGCGTGGGACTGCGATCGCGATCGGCTCTTCTTCACCGAGTTGCAAGGCGATCGCAGCGGGATCGCGACGATCGATTTTCCGTTCCTCGAACCGGCTCCGCGGGGCGGACCGCCGATTCTCCGGCCCTTCGTGACGCAGCCCAAGGCGTTGTGGCTTGATGCGACGCCGCTGCGCGAGGTCTCGGCGTCGTGCAATGGCGCACTGACCGGCGTGCGCGAGAATTACGAGCTCCCGGCGGAGATCGTGACCGCCGCCGTCTCGCCGAGCGGGACGATCGCGGCCTGGAAGCAGCTCACCGACGGCAACGCCGGCATCCCGCCGGAGGCGCGCGCGCAAGGCGTCAACTGGACCGACGACGGGCTTACCGTTACGGGCTGGCTCTTGAGCCCGCGCCGCGTCGAGGCCGGCAAGAAGTATCCGCTGATCGTCGACGTCCACGGCGGACCGTCGGCCGCAACGACGCCGCGCTTCGTCGGCCGCGGAACCGTCCGCTCGCTCTTGAGGCGCGGCTACTTCGTCTTCTTTCCGAATCCGCGCGGGAGCTTCGGCCAAGGCGAGGCCTTCACGCTCGCCAACGTCAAGGATTTCGGCGGCGGCGATTTTCGCGACATCATGAGCGGCGTCGACGCGCTCGAAAAGATAGCGCCGGTCGACGACGCGCGCTTGGGGATCATGGGCGGGAGTTACGGAGGCTACATGACGATGTGGGCCGTCACGCAGACCAACCGCTTCAAAGCCGCCGTCTCGGCCGCCGGATTCAGCAACTGGCAGAGTTACTACGGCGAGAACGGCATCGACGAGTGGATGATCCCGTTCTTCGGGGCGTCGGTGTACGACGATCCCGCGGTCTACGCGAAGAGTTCGCCGATCGACTTCGTCAAGAACGTCAAGACCCCGACGTTCGCCTACGTCGGCGAACTCGACGTCGAGGTTCCTGCGCCGCAGTCGCTCGAGTTCTGGCACGCACTGCAAACCCTCGGCGTCCCCACTTCGCTGGTCGTCTATCCAGGCGAGGGCCACCATTTACGTTCGCCGGCACACGTGCGCGATGCCGAAAAGCGGACCCTGGATTGGTTCGACAAGTACCTGAAGCCCTAGCCCTCCTCGTTTGGAGGGCGGCGCGGTAAGGCGTACCACGCGCCGTCACAAGCCGCGCGGTCGGCGTCGTCGAGTTCGATCGCGAGGGCCCCGAGTGAATCGGCGAGCTGTTCGGGTTTACTCGCGCCGACGATCGCGCAGGTGATGCCGGGCTGTTCGAGGACCCAGCGCAGCGCGACGTGGGTTAGTGATTTTCCGCGTGACGTGACGTCGGCGTTCAGCCGTTCGACCAGCGCGAGCGTCTCTTCGCGCCAATAGCGCCGTCCGTAGAGTGGCCCGGAGTTGCCGCCGAGCGTGAAGCGCGTGCCCTCGCGCGGCGACTCACCGGGACGATATTTTCCGGTCAGCATCCCCGCCGCGAGCGGATTGTAGGCGATGATGCCGACGCCGTTGGCGACGCAGGCCGGAACCATCTCGCGTTCGATCTCGCGGTAGAGCAGGTTGTAGCGTGGCTGGACGCTGTCGAAGCGCACGAGTTTCTGCGCGTCGCTCGTGCGCAGCGACTCCATCAATTGCCAGGCGGCGAGATTGCTGGCCCCGGCATAGCGAATCTTTCCGGCGCGGCGCAAATCGTCGAAGCACGCCAGCGTCTCCTCGATCGGGGCGGTTTCGTCCCAGCGGTGAATTTGGTACAGATCGATGTAGTCCGTCTGGAGCCGCTTGAGCGAAGCATCGATCGCGCGCATGAGGTGGACGCGCGAGTTGCCGCGTTCGTTGGGGCCGGGTCCCATCGGATTGTAGCCTTTGGTTGCAAGCACGAAGCGGTCGCGTTTTCCCCGCAGCCAGCGGCCAACGAACTCCTCGCT
>DHWK01000030.1:296-1492 GCA_002413145.1 bacterium UBP12_UBA5184 | reverse complement strand
GTCGGCGGTGTCGATGAAGTTCACGCCGCGTTCCGCTGCCACGTCCAGGATCGCGTGCGAAGCTCGCTCGTCGGCTTGGGCGCCGAACGTCATCGTGCCCAGGCAAATGCGCGAGACGCGCAGGCCCGCCCGGCCGAGCTGCGCGACGGGCATGGTCGCAAACACAGCGCTCATCCCCGCTGTGCTCGGCAGCCCGCCTGCGGAGCCCTGCCCCCGAACCTCCGGGGGGCGGTGCGCGCCGCCAGCGAAGGGTCCTTCTCCGACTGAGGAGGTCGCTATGTCCGGTTTCGTTGTGCTCCTGGGCGTCGTCGCCATTGCGATGCTGGTCTTTGCCTGGCCGGGCCTCGCGCGTGCCGGCGGTTCGGCCGCTGCGACCGCGCCGCAGGGCCGCAGCTTGGGCGCGGAACGCTACGCGCCGATCTACATAAAGTACTCCGACATCAAGGGTGAGATCGTCCCTGATCCGAGCGCTAAGCTCGATTTTCTCAAGCTCAACGGGGACGGTTGCTCGAAACTCGTCGTCGTCGCGATGCGTAAGGCCGGCGGCGAACAGGAAGAGTTCAAGACCAACGCGGCGCCCGGCGCAAAACCCGGCGAATGCGTCTACTCGTTCAAGAAACTACCGCCCGGCGACTACCGGATCGGCGTCGCGGAGGTGCACTTCAAGCCGGTCGAGGTTTCGGCCCCATCGATTGCCGGCGGCAAGCTCGACAAGGCTTCCCAGTCAAAGATCGCGCTCGATTACAAAAATCACAAGGGCGAGGCTGCTTACTACGTCAAGTACGGCGGTTCGTTCGCCAAGTGGGCGCCGGCGTCCGAAGGCGGCATTTGGGTCAAGGGCGGAGCCAAGGACCTCAAACTCGACGGTAAACTGCAGTCTCTGACCGGCCCCGTGCTCACCTATATCGGCCCGACGACGTAAACTCGCGTGCCCTCCGGCGAGTCGCGTATCGAACACTGGCTGCGGTGTCCGAAGAAAACCTGCTGTTCGCACTACCTCGTCTACGTGACCGGCGACGACGTGGCGCGCATCGCCCGCACCCTCGCCGTCCCGCCCTGGTCGTTCACGACCGCCTTGCCCAGCGAACCCGACGAGATCGGCGCCTTCGCGCTCGATGCGTCGCAGGCGCGCCATCGTCTCGCATTGGTGCGAACGACGTTTGCGCCCGAAGAGCAGCCGGGCTGTACGTTCCTGG
>DHWK01000030.1:0-184 GCA_002413145.1 bacterium UBP12_UBA5184 | reverse complement strand
CGGTTCGCGCCTCGGACGCGGCCGCTCGCTGCGGTCTCGGCGCGGGCCGGCCGGCGCCATGCCGCTCGTTTCCATCCCAATTGGTGGATGAGGCTCTGGGGTTCGAGACGTCCGGTTGCAGCTGCGATTGGTCGGACGTCGAACCCGGCGCTGCGGACATCGAACTGCTGCGCGCCGAAGGCGC
>DHWK01000159.1:561-2823 GCA_002413145.1 bacterium UBP12_UBA5184 | reverse complement strand
AACTCCCGAATTCTGGGAAGCCTCAGCGTAGCGGTTGCGGATAGGCCGCCGGACCCTTGTGGCCGGCGGCGTCGAGCGCACGGACGCCGAAGATCCAATTGTCTTTCGGCATCTCCTTGAACGTGTAGCTCGTAACGTTGCCGACGTTGCGCGCCCGCATCCAAAGCGGCTCGTCGGTGGCGCGCCACACGATTTCGTAGGAAGCGGCGCCCGGAACTGCTTTCCATTCCAAGCTCGTGTCGTAGCCCAACGCGCGCGTGAGAAGGTTCGCCTCCGGAGCGGGCGGCGCGGCGGCCAGCGTCGCGACGTCGGCGACGTTGAGTTGCGTGACGCGCGCCAAGTAGTCGAAGTCCATGAACTTGATCAGGTCGCCGTACTCGATGCCGTTCTCGGTTCTCAGCGTTTGGTGTTGATGATCGAAGTTCTCGCTCTGCTCGACGTAGCGGGTCGCGCTGAAGCCTTGATCGGTAAACGATTGTTGATCGCCGCCGCGCAGAAAACGGTCCGTGCGCCAGATCAGGTTGACGTGCATCGCCGGTACGTAGGCCGCGCCAATTTCTTTTAGCGCGCGCGCCAGCTCGCGCGACGGCGAGTCGTTCTCACTTCCGATCTGATTGACGCGCGGCAGCGCCGCGTCTTTGGGGAGCGCCTCGCTGAAGAGCCGCACGTCGTTCGGCCAAGCTTGGCCGTCATGCCCGAGCGATGCGCCGACGATGTCGTTATTGACGTCGGCTTCGACCTTGATCCCGCGGTCTTTTAGGCTCTTAGCGTAGTGGGCCGAGCCCAGCAGGCCGAGATCCTCGCCGTCGAAGCAGATAAAGACGATCGTCGCCGGAAAATGCATCGGCGCCAACACGCGGGCGGTCTCGAGGACCGCGGCGACTGCGGAGCCGTTGTCGTCGGCTCCCGGCGCGTCGAGTTCGGGGTCGCTGCACTTCGAGTTGCAATCGTCGAAATGGCTCGAGACGATCACCAGGCCGCGTTGCGGATCGCTGCCTCTCAAGGTGGCGACGACGCTCGACATCTCGACGTCGCGAACGATGCGGGCGGTTTTCGGTTGAACGTAGGTGTCGTAAGCGACGCTCAGACGGCCGCCGCTGGATTTGCCGTAGCCGCGAAATCGTGCGGCGATCCAGTCGCGCGCCGCATACACGCCGCGCTTGGGGTTCCGTAGGGTCTCTGAGTACCCGTTACGCGTTCCGAAGGCGACGAGCGCCGCCTCGGTTCCGAGCAAGTTCTTGGCGTTGACGCTTGCGACCGCCGCCGCAATCGCCGGATCGAGCGCAAGCGGGACGACCTCGTCGCCGGCGGCCGATCCTCGCTGCGGCAAGACGGCGATCGAACACAGCACGGCCAGCGCGAGCGTAAACGGCGGACGGCGAAACATCGCTCGCTTCTTACCGAAGGTCTGCGACGGCCCCTTTGCTTGCCTCGCGCACGAACGTCACCCAGTCGCGGTGGCGCGGGTCGTCGCCCATCGTCGCCTTCTGATAGGCGGCACGGATTCGGGAAACGATCGGTCGATCGAGCGCGAAGACGTGCTCGTCGACGCAGGCGATCGGCGTCACCTCGACGGCCGTTCCTGTGAAGAAGACCTCGTCGGCCGCATAGAGGTCGTCCAGTTCGATCGAACTGACCTCGACGGGCAGGTCGAGTTGGGCGCACAGATCGATGACGCTCGCGCGCGTGATGCCCTGCAACACGTCGGCCGAGCGGTCGTTGGTACGCAGGTTGCCGTCTTTAACGACGAAGACGTTCTCGCCGGTCCCTTCGGCGACTTCTCCGCGGTCGTTGAGAAGGATCGCTTCGTCGAAACCGCGCGCGACCGCGTCTTGCATAGCAAGGACGGAATTGGCGTAATGTCCGCACGCTTTGACCGTTGAGGGCAGCGCCTTCGACGAAAACTTTCGCCAGGGCGAAATCGTCGTGCGAATCCCCGCTGCCTGACCCTCGCCGAAATAGTCGCCCAGCGCGCGCAGTGCGATCAGCACGTGGGTCGGGCAATGTAAGGAAGGCGCTAGCGAGATCGTCTTCTCGCCGAAAAAGGCCAGCGGCCGGATGTACGCCGATTCGAGGTCGTTGGCCGCCAGCGTCTCGACGACCACATCGCATAGCTCGTCGAGCCCGTACGGGATGTCGAGTGAATAGACGCCCGCCGAACGGACGAAGCGCTCCATGTGCTCGCGCAGCCGGAAAATTCCGGGGCCTCGGGGCGTCGCGTAGGCGCGGATTCCCTCGAAGACGCCGGAGCCGTAGTGCAGC
>DHWK01000159.1:0-376 GCA_002413145.1 bacterium UBP12_UBA5184 | reverse complement strand
CGCGAAATCTACGACGAACGAAGCCGAGCCCGACGGAGCGAGCGAATGACGACGACGCCGAGGAGAAGTCGGAAGTTCATGTACGCGTCACGGTATCATACGCGCGGCCCGAGCGTCAATGGGAACCCGAGTCGCTAGGCGACCGAGTTGAACGCCGCGGGATGACGACGGTAGCGACCGATCGTCACAACCGTCCCCTCCCCGGGGGGCGAACTGATCGAGAAGATGTCGCTGCAGCGCCGCATGATCGCGAGACCTCGTCCGCGCTCTGCGTCGACTGCCGGAAGCCGCGCCGGAAGGTCCGGTTCGCCGACGAAGCCGACGCCTGCATCGTGGATGACCGCGACGACGCGGTCGTCGCTGACCTCGACGTCGA
>DHWK01000165.1 GCA_002413145.1 bacterium UBP12_UBA5184 | reverse complement strand
TCGAAGCAACGCGGCGCCGAGATGTCCTCGAGGTTGATGCCGCCGAAAATCGGGGCGATGTGGACGACCGTCTTTACGATCTCGTCGACGTCTTTGGTATCCAAGCAGATCGGCCAGGCGTCGATGTCGGCAAACTGTTTGAAGAGCATGCACTTGCCCTCCATCACCGGCGCGGCGCCGAGCGGGCCGATATCGCCAAGCCCGAGAACGGCGGTGCCGTCGGTGACGACCGCGACGGAGTTGCGTTTGATCGTCAGTTGAAAGGCTTTGCTTGGATCTTCGGCCACCGCCATCGAGACGCGCGCAACGCCCGGCGTATAGACGATCGAGAGATCGCTGCGGGTCTTTACCGGCATCTTCCCTTCGACACGAATCTTGCCGCCCAAGTGCGCGAGAAACGTCGAATCCGAGACGAACACGATGCGCACGCCTCCGATCGTTCCGACCGCCTCCGAAACAGCCGTCGCAACCGCGTCCGACGCGACCGTCACCGTAACGTCCCGGACGACGCGCGTTTTCGAGATCGAACGCATGTCGACCGCGCCGATGCTGCCGCCCGCCTCGCCGATGATCGACGCGAGTTGCCCGAAGGCGCCGGGATTTGCCGGCATGTCGACGCGCATGATGAGCGTGTAGCCGATTGCCTGTGAAGCCATTGGGCCGTGCTTTCCCGGCCCCGCAGTCTTTCCTACCTGAGCTGCCGGGATCGCCGGTGCCCGCGTTAACTTCCCGAGACGGTCATCTCGGCGACGCGGAACGACGGGCTGACGACCGAGCCGTCGAAGCGCAGATCGTCGGCGACGGCGTCGATGCAGGCCAGCATCTCGACGAGGTTCCCCGCAATCGTGAACTCGTCGATCGGGTAACTCAGCTCGCCGTTTTCGATCATGAAGCCGCGCGCTCCGCGGCTGTAGGTTCCGGTGACCGACTCGTGCGAGAAGCCGATGGTATCGACGACGAGGACGCCGAGCGGCGTCGACGCGATCAGGGCTTCCGGCGTCTGCGTTCCGGCCTGCAAATAGAAATTCGTCGGCCCGACGCCGCCGGAGGAGGCATTCCCGGTGCTGGCGGCGCCGAGCTTACGGCCGTAATACGTGTCGTACAGGAACGTCTCGAGGACGCCGTCGCGGAAGACGACGGTGCGCCGCGTTGGGACGCCTTCGGCATCGAACGGCGCGCTGCCGAGCCCACCGCTCAGCCGTCCGTCGTCGACGATCGTCACCAGGCCGCTGCCGACCTTATTCCCGGTCTTGCCGAAGAGGAATGAGTTGCCGATCGCGACGTTAGCGGCGCTCGTCGCGCCGAAGATATCGGAGAGCACGTGGGCCGCGACGTCACGCTCGAAGACGACCGGACAACGCAGCGTCGCCGGCTTGCGCGCGCCACACATCGCCACCGCACGTCGCGCCGCAGTTCGTGCGATCGAGTCCACCGGCTCCAGCAGCGCGTACCCGCGCGCAGCCGAGCCGTAGTGCGCGACCCGCTTGTTCGTTCCGTCCTGCGCTATCGGGCCGGACTCGCGCGTCGCCTGCGTGGCGCGGTAGGTCCCATGAAATCCGCCGGAGTTGACTAGGGCGATCGTTGCGACCGCGTCGGCGACGTGCGAGCCCGCCGAATTCACGATGCGTGCGTCGTAGGCGCGCGCCAGCGACTCGAGCCCGAGCGCGTCGTCGATCTTCGCCTCACCGGAGCGCTCGCCGACGTCGCGGGTGAAGATCTCGAGCGAGGCGGCGTCGCCGGTAGGGCCATTTGACGCCGGTAAGCCGGCGTAGGGATCGACCGCGACGTGACGCGCCGCCTCGACCGCTTCGCGCACGAAACGCTGCAGGCCGGCGCCGCTGAGATCGCTCGTCGCGAGCGTCGCCTTCCTATCTTCGACGAAGACGCGCAGCGTCAAGGAGCGGCCCGTGGATTGTTCGAGCGTCGTGATCTCTCGACCGCGTGCTTCGGCGCTAAAACGTTCGACGACGGTCAGCGTCGCTTCGGCTTGGCCCGCACCGAAGGCGAGCGCGCGCTCGACCGCGTCGGCCGCGAGTTCCGCCGGCTCAGACAAGCGACGAACCTCCGACCGTCACGCTCGCGATCTTCACCGTCGGCATTCCGACGCCGACGGGGACGTATTGTCCGCCCTTGCCGCATGAGTACGAACGTCCGGCAAAGCGCGTGTCCCCTCCGACCATGACGACGCGCGTCATCACGTCCGGACCGTTCCCGACCAGGGTCGCGCCGCGTATCGGCGCCGTGATCTTGCCGTTTTCGATCAGATAACCCTCGGCCAGCATGAAAACGAAATCGCCCTTGCTGATCTCGACCTGGCCGCCGGCAAACGACGTCGCGATGATCCCCTTCTTCACCGAGCCGACGATCTCGTCGTAACTCGAAGCACCGTCGGGCATATACGTATTGCACATGCGCGGCAAAGGCGGGACGCGAAACGATTGGCGCCTTCCGCTTCCGGTCGACTGCGCGCCCATCAGCCGCGCGTTCAGACGGTCTTGCATGTAGCCGCACAAGATGCCATTCTCGACCAGCACCTTGTGCTGACCGGGCGTCCCTTCGTCGTCGATCGCGATGCTGCCGCGCTCTCCCGTGAGGTTGCCGTCGTCGTAGATCGTAACCAGCTCGCTCGCGACCCGCTCGCCGATTCGCCCGCTGTAGAGCGAACGGCCCTGCCGGTTGAAATCGCCCTCGAGCCCGTGGCCGACGGCTTCGTGCAACAACACGCCGCCGCTGCCGGCTCCGACCACGACTTCCATCTCGCCCGCCGGCGCTTCGAGTGCCTCGGCGTTGATGCAGGCGACGCGCGCCGATTCCCGCGCGATCTCTTCGGGGGAGCGCCGCGCGAAGTAGTCGAGCCCGGTGCGACCGCCGTCGCCGTGCATCCCGGTCCCCCGCGCCGCGCCGTGCGCGACGCTTTGCACGCCCAGGCTCACCAGCGGGCGACGGTCGCGAACGTAGCGGCCCTCGCTGGTCGCAATGACGACTTCTTGCAACTCCTCGGAAAGATTTGCGTTCACCGACCGCACGCGCGGGTCGTAGCCGCGCGCGGCGACATCGGCCCGCGCGAGCAACGCGACGTAGGCCGACGATTCGGCCTCGGCCGACGCCGCCTCATAGACGGAAGCGGCCAGCTCCGGCTCGGGGCCGATCCGCATGACCGCGGTCTTGGCCGCGCCGTCGCGTGCGATCAGCGCCGCGACACGCGCCGCCCGAAGCAGCGCCTCTTCCGAAAGATCGTCGCTGTAGGCGTAGCCGGTACG
>DHWK01000018.1:3011-6676 GCA_002413145.1 bacterium UBP12_UBA5184 | reverse complement strand
ACCCCAGCCTCCCGACCCTTCCGCGGGGACACTTCTAAATAGCTGAGCGGGACATCTTAGCCTGGCGCTGACATGCCGCAGGGTCGGGGCCTGGCGCTGCGAACGTAGGCGGTCGCGTGCTCGCACCCTTCGAGCTCGCTCGGCACCGGGGGCATAGCTCAGCTGGTAGAGCATCACGCTGGCAGCGTGAGGGTCAGGAGTTCGAGTCTCCTTGCCTCCACTTTTGGTTAAACGATGCCCGCGCGTATAGCGTGCACCGCGGCCTGCGTGCGAGCCGAGATGTTCAACTTCGAAAAGATGCGGCTGACGTGGTTCTTGACCGTTTTCTCGGAAAGCTGGAGCCGCGCGCTGATCTGTTTGTTCGCGAGACCTTCGGCGATCAGCTTGAGGACTTCGGATTCGCGCGCCGAGAGTTCCATGATATCGGGCTTTCCGCCGTTCATGCTGCGGCGCTTGAGCAGACCGCCGGCGACGCGCGGGTCGACGTAGGACTGACCTTCGGAAACCGTCTTTACGGCGCGCAGTAATTCTGCCGGCGAGATATCCTTGACGATGTACGCCTCGGCGCCGCTCGCCAGGCAACGCTGCATGATCACCGCCGAGAGGTTCATCGACAGGATGCAGATGCGTGCCGTGGGTGCCACTTCCTTACAGGTGGCGATCATTTGGGCGATGTCGACGGGCTGGCCGTCGAGATCGAGGATGATCAGGTCGGGCGTAACCGGCTTCAATTGGAACGCCGCCGGAGTCCGGTAGTCGCCGACGACCTTGAAGTCGGCGTCGGCGGCGAAGATGCCGCACAACGCTTTGGCGAAGAGCACTTGGGACTCGATGACGGCGACGCGTAGGCCGAAGGTAGTCATTCTCTCTCTCTATCCGTGTTTGACGAACGTCACTATTTCAGGTCGATCGTCCATGGCTTTGCGTGCGTCGCAGCACAGAAAGCCCGTCCATCCGTGGGACTACTGACCTGGTTATACGACAATTCCGGCTAGTGCGGATACTGAGGCAGGTTAAGCTTTAGCCAAGTGGTCGGCTCGCCAAGCAGGAAACCTGAGGCTGCGCTCGACGGCGGAGTCAAGTGCCCGAGGGCACTTCGCAGGGCGAGAAATCCCGCCGATCGCCTCCGAGTCCGGGGGACGGGCCAGACAATGCGCCCGCTGGTCCCGTACGGAGCAGGCCGCGCCCAGGCCAACGGACCCAACCCAGAGGGCGGGATGGAACTTCGGTGGAGCGCGCTACCCGAGTATTCTCAAGGTGGCTCGACAAGGTCTTGGAGGTCCGCGCTTCCTGCGCAACTTCATCGTCGTTCTCGCTTCCCAGTTTCCAGCGACTACCGGATTCGGGCCGGCGAGATCGTCGGCGTCAGCGTGCTCGGCCAAGCGCAAAACGAGCCAGCCATCGCTGCGCGCCGGCGGCGTGTGCTCCGATGCCACTCAAACCAAGGGTTATTACGTAGGAGCTGGACGATCAGTATCGCTGCTGGGGATTTCGAGCGTCGGGTAGCGCTGGGACCGCCCACGATGGTCCCGGGCAAAACCGTTCGCGTCTATCTCGTAGAACCGCACAGGGTCGTCATCGACGCCTTGCGCCACGTCTTTGCCAAGGATCCTTCGATCGTCATCGTCGGAACCTCGGGAGATCCCGGTTCGCCCGAGATCGGCGAACTGCGCCCAGACCTCATCTTTCTCGACGTCGACGCGTTGGGGCTCGGCGTCGAAGAGGCGATCGCGGCCTGCGATCGTTCGTCGCCGCAGAGCCGGGTCTGCGTCGTCTCGGTCGAACATCGTCCACTTGCGATGCAGCGCGCGCTGGCCGCGAAGGCCGAGGCGTACGTCGCCAAGGACACCTCTCCGGCAACCTTCATCGAAATCGTCCACTTGGTGGCAAACGGCGACGCCTATGCCGATCCACGTATCGCCGGCGCGATGTTGCGCCGTCGCTCGACGCGCGCGGGTAGGAGCGAGCTCTCGAGCCGCGAGTTCGAGATCGTGCGGCTGATCGCCGACGGCCTGTCGAATCGCGACATCGGCAAACGCCTCATGCTCTCCGAGAAGACAGTCAAGAACCACGTGAGCCACATCCTCGGCAAGTTGCACGTGAATGCGCGCTCGGGTGTCGCCGTCTACGCAATTCGGAAGGGCCTGGTTCGCTAGCGTGCGCACGTACGTAATCGAGCCGCAGCTCGTCTTCGCCCGCTACTTGGAGCACATGCTCGCCGAAGCCGGCTTTACCGTGGTTGCGACGCGCGACCACATCGACGGCAAAGACATCGCGGCCCACGCTCCGGCGGCGGTCTTCGTCGACCTCGATTTCTTCGATCGGGGCGGCCCGACCGCGCTCTGCAAGATTCGCCAGGCGATGCCGTCGGGGGCGCTAATCGCGTACAGCAATTCGGAAGATCCGACCTATGCTGCGTCCTGTTATATCTCGGGCGCCGACGCCGTCATCTCGAAGCAAGCCGGCGAGGAACGCGTCCTTTCGAATCTGCGCGACGCGGTGCTGGCCCGAACTTAGGGAAATGGAGATGAGGGGGCTCGAACCCCTGACATCCAACTTGCAAAGCTGGCGCTCTACCAACTGAGCTACATCCCCACGGCGGCTGCTCGCGCGAGCTTGGTTCTAGGCTGACCGGCTGCGTCCTCGACTACGTGGGATGCGGATCGTTCCGCCGGCGTTTTTTCGGGTATGTTTGCGGAGACACACGCCGCCGTCTTTGTCGGGGAGGGATTTCAAACGATGGATGGTCGACCCGCTCTGGCCGCAGCCCTATCTTGCAGCCTGCTCTGCGCATGCGCGCCGGAGCGCGCCGACTCGACGAACGCGAGTGCGCCGGTGACCGCCTCCGCCGTCGCGAACGGCAAGGCGATCTTCCAGACGGGCAAAGACATCGACGGCGTCGCGATCCGGGCCCAGAAGCCGCCGCTCTATCCGGCTTGCGCCGCCTGTCACCACGCGGACGGGTCGGGCGGGAGGCGGCTCCCCGGGAGCGTGACGAGCGCCGACCTACGCCACGCCGCTCTCGTCACCCATCAGAAGATTCCGTACACGCAGGCCTTGCTCGAACGTGCGATTTCAACCGGCATCGACAACATGGGCCAGCCGCTCAATCCGGTGATGCCACACTGGACGTTGTCGAAGCGCGATCTGCACGACGTCGCCAACTACGTTCTGATGCGGCTCAAGTAGTGCGAAGAAAAACCCCGCGGGAGACGGGGTTATTATTGGTGGGCCATCCTGGATTCGAACCAGGGGCCTCTTGCTTATCAAGCAAGCGCTCTAACCAACTGAGCTAATGGCCCCGCAGCGGAAGCTCGGCGGGCTCGATTCCTTGTAGCCATAAGGCCGCCCTGCCCCCAGGAGTTAAATCAGCGCGATCCACTTCTTTAAGATTTCGTCGTCGCGCTTCTGCTGTTCCAGTGCCATGTCGCGCAGGACGTTGGCCTCGCGCAGCAGTTCGGCGCGCTCCGCCTGCGTCTCGTCGAATTCGACTCGCATGCGGTCGAGGCGGGCTTGCGTTTCCTGATCGACCTCGTTCTGCTTCGCCGCGAGCGCGATAACGCGGCGTGACGAAGCCTCGGCGAGGGCGGTCGTATCGGCGACCGTTTCGCCCGTGACGTCGAGCGGGCCCGGCGCTCGCGCCGCCGGGGGACGCGAGACGCCGG
>DHWK01000018.1:1037-2976 GCA_002413145.1 bacterium UBP12_UBA5184 | reverse complement strand
CCGGCGGGGGGGCGCGCGCGGGCGGGCTGCGCGCCGCGGGGGGACGCGAGACGCCGGGTGAGTTGACGGATGCGAGCACGACGCGCTAGTCCTTGATCGTGCGGATGAACTCTTTGACGATCCCGATATCCGCTTCGCGCTGCTTCATCGCCACGTCGCGCAAGACGTTCATCTCGCGCATCTGCTCGGTCTTTTCATCCTCGACCTCATTGAACATCGTCGACTGCCATTGCAGATCGAGATTGTGTCGCATGTTTTCGAGATTGAGACCGAGCTGGGCCCACTCGTACGCTTTATCGGCGTCCTGCATCGCCGCCAGCGTCGGGTCTTGATTCGGTTGGATATTTCCGGCGCCGCTCGGTCCGCCGCCCGAGAGCCCGCCTTGCACCGCGCCGGCGACGGCCCCGACCGGGTTGCCGGTGCCCAAGAGTCCGGTGAGACCGCCGAGGATCGCACCGCCGATATTGAAAGCCATGGGGTCTCCTTTGAAGTTACGAGTTGCTGTCGTCGAACGGATCGACGGCGCCGGACATCTTCTTGTCGTCCTGATCGGCGATCGAGCCGCCGCCGTCGCGATACTCGGTCGAGAACGAACGGAATGTCTGCCCGCTGGGCGTGAAGGCCGGGATCTGCGGCGCGGGGAGCAGCATCGAGGCTGGGAGCGCCGCTAGATTCGAAGCCGGCGAGGGCGCCGCCGATTGCGGCACGATGCTCGGGGCCGGCGAGACGCCGCCCGAGGCGTCGGCCAAGAGCTGGTCGCGCGATTCGAGGCGCGTGAGGTGGCGCATGACCGAATCGGCGTAGCCGAGGCGCGAGCCGTCGGGCCAGGTCGTCGTCGTCCCGGTCGCATCGGGCGAGCCGGCGTTATAGGCGGAGAGCGCCGCGCGGAGGTTTCCCCCGAATTGACGGATGAGGCCCGACAAGAACTTCCCGGCGTACTGCGCGTTGGCGCCGGGATCCATCGCCGAGGCGGTCCGCGCGAATGGGTGGTAGCGGTCGTCGAGCTGGAAGAGCCCGTGACCGTGGCCGCCGTCGCCGACGATGTTGGCCCCCGAGTCTTGGCCGGGACCGCCGGTTTCTTGCGCCGCCACCGCAGCCAGGAGTCGCGGGTCGAGGCCGCTGGCCCGCGCCGCCGCCGCGATTTGGGTGCCGAAGCGGATGCCCGCTAGACTATCCATAGATATCGCCTCCGGTCCGCCAATCACGCCGAGCAATCGCGTTGACAAGGGGGGGAGGCCCCCCCTATGATTGGGGGGTTGTCTTGGGGCCGGTAGCGGAGGCACGGTGTCTTCAGTCGGAAAAATCGACGTGGGCGTCGTTCTCGGTGCCGGTCGCGAACTCGACCTGCACCAAGCCATCCCGCTTCCCGACTTCGGCTGCTTCTCGTTCCCCTCTCCGGCCGGCGTGGCGCTCAGCGTGCGGCGCGTCGCCGGAGGACTCGAACTCGAAGGGACCGTCGACGCCGCGGTGGCCGGCTCGTGCGACCGCTGCCTCGACGACGTCCGTTTCTCCCTCCATCTCGACGTCACCGAAAATCTCGAATCCGGCGAAGAGGCCGGGCCGCTGGGCGACGGCAACGTCTTGGCGGACGATCAACTCGACCTCACCGACCTTGTCCGGCAGCTCGTCGACTCGGCACTCCCGATCGTGCTGCTCTGTAATGAAGAATGTCAGGGGCTCTGCCCCGCTTGCGGGAAGAAGCGCGACGGTGCGTGCGCCTGCCCCCCACCCGATCCGGAGTAATCAATGGCAAATCCGAAATGGAAAACCCCGCGCTCCAAGACTCGCAGCCGCCGAGCGGCAAACTGGAAACTCAACCCGGTGACCACCGTCGAGTGTCCGCAATGTCACGAATCGAAACGGCCGCATTTCGTCTGCCCGAACTGCGGGACGTACGACGGGCGCCAAGTCGTCGAACCGAAGGAAGAGCACGCGGGCC
>DHWK01000018.1:573-932 GCA_002413145.1 bacterium UBP12_UBA5184 | reverse complement strand
CCCGTTCGGCGCCCGAATCGCGGGCGTCGGCCATTACGTCCCCGATCGCGTCGTCAGCAACGCCGACTTTGAAAAGATGTTCGAGACTTCGGACGAGTGGATCGTCTCACGCACCGGGATGAAGGAACGCCACTGGGCTCCTCCCGAGATGGCTTCGAGCGATCTCTGCATCCACGCCGCGCGCCACGCGCTCGAGCGCGCGAGCCTAGCCCCCAAAGATATCGATTGTTATATCGTCGCGACCGTGACGCCCGACTATCTCTTTCCGGCGACGGCCTGCATCGTCGCTTCGAAACTTGGCGCGGTCGGTAAACCGGCCTTCGATATCGAAATCGCTTGCAGCGGTTTCATCTACGGCC
>DHWK01000018.1:0-434 GCA_002413145.1 bacterium UBP12_UBA5184 | reverse complement strand
ATTCTGTTCGGCGACGGCGCCGGCGCGACCATCCTCGAGCGAACGGCTGCGGCAGAGGATTGTTTCTTGGCGTGCGAGCTCGGCGCCGACGGCTCAGAACCCGAAATTCTTTACCAGCCGGCGGGCGGGTCGCGCGAACCGATAACGCTGGACAGCATCAAGAACAAACGTGACAAAGTGTCTATGGCCGGACGTGAAGTCTTCAAGGTCGCCGTAGCCAAGATGGTCGAAACCGCCAAAACGGCGCTCGAGCGCGCCCACCTTACGACGCATGACGTGCAATGGGTGATTCCGCATCAAGCGAATCTGCGCATCATCGAGGCCACCGCGAAGCGACTCGGCGTTCCGCGCGAACGCGTCGTCGTCAACATCGAGAAGTACGGCAACACCTCGGCGGCATCGGTGCCGATGGCGCTCGTCGAGGCGATCGCCGC
>DHWK01000060.1 GCA_002413145.1 bacterium UBP12_UBA5184 | reverse complement strand
GGTCACGCGCGAGTGGCTCGGCTTTTCGAGCTACACTTTTACCGGCGCGCTCACGCGCGGTGACGTGATCGCGAAGTATCCCGAGCGCACGCAGAAGATCGTCAACGCTTTGACGCGCGCGATGAAGCTGATGAAGACGAGTTCTGCCCAAAGATTGGCGGCGCTGCTCCCGGATGAGTTCCGCGGCGGCGCTTCGGTGGACGACTGGGCCGCATCCTACGCGCACTCCCGCCCGGCCTACGGCCCGCTCGGCCGCATCAGCGTCGACGGGGTGAAGGCGGTCATCGAGACCAACGAATTCTTCCTCGGAAAAAAATCGACGGCCGACCCGACCAAACTCTACGACAACTCGTTCGTCGAAAAGGCCATCAAAACGGTGAAGGTTTAGCCCGCGCGAAGAAAGGCCGGGCGCTAGCGCCCGGCTAGGGCGTCGTCGTACCATTTCGCGAGGTCGCTCTTGAACTTGCCGATTGTGGCCGGATTCAGGTGCACCATGTGCCCCGATTCGTAGAAGCCGAAGCGGATATTCTTTTGCAAGGCGGGCGGAAGGCCGAGGTGCGTGAGCGTGTATACCGTCGCGAAGTAGGGCGTCGCGAAATCGTAGCGGCCGTTGGCCGAGAAGACGCGCAGGTGCGGGTTCTGCGCAATCGCCTCGGCCAGATCGGGCGCGACGTTGGCGGGCGGGTTGTCGCCGCGGTGGTGCATGTCCCAAGGCGCCCCGAGTTCGCCGCCATAGGCGGTCGGCCGGTAGCGCAGGTCGCTGTTGTAATGCAGCGTCCCGCGAACGTAGTTGTTGAACGCACCGACGGTCGCCCCTCTGATCGCGACGTCGGACGGATCCCAGGCGCCGCGGTCGGCGGCGTTGTCGAGATCGTACGTCATGAAGCGCGAGTCGTAGCGCCCGAGGATCGTGGCCTGGTCGCGCAGGAGTTCTTTCTCGAAGCGGGTGTATGGGATGCGCAAGTTCGAGGCGCGAATGTAGTCTTCCGAGAGGCCCAAATAGTCGTGCAGCCGGCGTACGACGCCGTCGTACTCGGAGCGGCTGAGATCCGAGCCCTGCGCCAGCGCGTGGAAGTAGCGCCCCAGCGCAAAGCCCTCGACCTCCGCCAGAAACGCGTCGAGGCTCTTGCCGTGCGCGTTCGCCTTTTTGTGATACCAGGCCGTCGCCGCTTCGGTCGGCAGGTAGAAGACGTTCGACCAATCGCCGGTTGCGACGGCTGCTCCGCCGAAGCCGCCTCCGCCGCCCAGACCGAAATTCAGAACCGAGGAGAGCAGGACGACGCCGTTCATCTGAACGCCGGCGCTCTGCAGCATGTTCACGAGCACGCAGTCGCGCGTCGTCCCATAATTCTCTCCGAAGAGAAACTTCGGCGAGTTCCAGCGGCCGAACGTCGAGACGTAGCGCTGAATGAATTGCGAGAAGGGCGTCCGTCTTGGTCGACGCCCATGAAATCCTTCGGTTGGCCGGCGCCGAGGACGCGGCTGTAACCCGTATTCGGCGCGTCGACGAAGACCAAGTCGCTCTTGTCGATGAGGCTGTAGCCGTTTGCGCCGAGCGTGAAGGGTGGGCCGCCCGTCACCCCGGCGTTGGCCGTGGCGATGCGCACCGGCGAGAAGGACGTCATGCGTAGCCAGATGGTCGAGCTGCCCGGCCCGCCGTTATAGAAGAAGGTCACAGGGCGTTTGTTGACGTCGGCGTCGTCCTTGCTGTAGGCGACGTAAAACATGCGCGCCGACAACTGCTCTTTGTCGTTGTGAAGCGAGATCGTCCCGGCGCGCGCCGTGTAGCGTATCGTCTGCCCGGCGACGCGGGCGACGTGATGGGTGACGGCGTCGGGCCGCGGCGGCGGCGGTCCCGTCGGGGAGGGCGACGGCGTCGGCGCCGCCGCCGTGAGCCCGAGCGCGAGGGCCAAGCACAGGGGTCGCGCGCGCTTTGCTCCGTTCAACTGCTTGGAGCCCCTGCGGCGTTTGCGGGGCGGGGAGTCAAAGCTCCGTCGTACCAGCGTCCGAGATCGGCCTTGAATTGGGCGAGCGCGGCGTCGTTGAGGTACGTCATGTGGCCCGTCTCGTAGTTGCCGAACGTGATATTCTTTTGCAGCGGCGGCGCGATGGAGAGGTGCTTGAGCGTATAGACCGTCGCGAAGTACGGCGTCGCGAAGTCGTAATAGCCGTTGGCTGAGAAAACTTTGAGCGACGGGTTTTGCGTCATCGCGTCAGCGAGATCGCCGGCGACGTTCGCCGGCTGGCGACGGTTGTGCGTCTCGTCCCACGAACCGCCGTTGGCGCGGATGAGCGCGTAGACGCTGGCGCGATACTGCAACGGCGTGTCGTATTTGAGATCGCCGCGCAGGTATTGGTTGACCGCGGCCGTGTAGGGCGCGCCGATCGAGGATTCCGTTGGATCCCAGAACGTGCGCTCGGTAGCGCTGTCGATGTCAAACGTCTGGAAGCGGGCGTCGAGCCGGCCGACGACGATCCCCTCGGAGCGCAAGAGTTCTTTCTGAAAGCGGGAGTAGGGCACGCGCAGGTTCGAGTTGCGGATATAGCGCTCGGAGAGGCCGAGGTAGCCGCTGAGCGCGCGCACGAGCGCGCTCCGGCGCGCGCCGCTGAGCCGGTCGCCCTGGGCCAGAGCGTCGGCGTAATCGGTCATCGCGAACTGCTCGACGCGTGCCAAATAAGCGCGCAGGTCCGCTGGTTTGTTGCGGACCTTGTTGTGATACCAGGCGGCGGCGGCTTCGCTCGGCAGGTAGAAGACGTACGGCCAGTCGCCGCTTGCGATCGGGTCGCCGTTGCCGTAGTCGAGCCCGAAATTGAGGATCGATGAGAGTAGGATGACGCCGTTGAGGGCGATGCCTTGCCGCAGGAGTGCCTCGGCAAGCGCCGCCGAGCGCGTCGTTCCGTAACTCTCGCCGAAGAGGAATTTCGGCGAATTCCAGCGCCCGAACGTGGTGATGTAGCGGGTGATGAATTGCGCGAAGGCGGCGACGTCTTGATCGACGCCGTAGAAGTCGCGAGGTTTCCCGGCGCCGACGATACGCCCGAAGCCGCTGCCGGGCATGTCGATGAAGACCAGATCGCTTTTGTCGAGCAAGCAGTAAGGGTTGTCGACGATTCGATAGGGCGGCGGTCCGGTCGCTTTTCCGTCCCCGGCGAGGACGCGGACCGGCCCGAACGAGCCCATGCGCAGCCACATCGTCGAACTGCCCGGGCCGCCGTTATAGATGAAGGTCACCGGTCGGGCCGTCGCGTCGCCGTCGACGCTGTACGCGGTGTAGAAGATGTGTGCCGTCGGCTGCTCTTGCTCGTTGCGCAAGGTGATCGTCCCGGCGCGGGCAGCATAGTCGATCGTCCTCCCGTCGACGGATACCGTATGCCGAGTGACGGCGTCGGGCGTCTCGGGTGCGGCCGAGGGCAGCGTCGCGGGGCCTCCGCCGGGACTCGGTCCCGTGCGCGGGCGCGCTGTTGCCCCGCCGCCGGCGTTGCGCAGAGCGCGCTCTGCAACAGCGCCCAGGCAGCGAAGCCGGCCAGAAGTCTCTTCACCAAGAGCGATTAAGTCGCGGCCTCACGGAGAAGCACCTTCCGGACGCGAAACGGACGGCTAACGTGTTTCGATATCTCACGGCCGGTGAATCCCACGGGCCCGCGCTCGTCGGCATCCTCGACGGATTACCGGCCAACCTCGAGCTCGACTTCGACGCGCTCGATGCCGCGTTACGTGCGCGCCAGGGCGGATACGGTCGCGGCGGTCGCATGAAAATCGAGAGCGACGCCGTCGAGTTCTTGGCGGGCGTACGGGGCGGAAAAACGCTCGGCTCGCCGATCGCGGTCGTCGTGCGCAATCGCGATTACGAAAACAATCGCGAGTTGATGGATCCGCGCACGGGTGGCGGCAAACCGCTGACCAATCCGCGACCCGGTCACGCCGACTACGCGGGGGCGATGAAGTATCGCCAGCGCGACTTGCGCAACGTCCTCGAGCGCGCCAGCGCGCGCGAGACGGCGATGCGCGTTGCGCTCGGCGCGATCTGCGCGCAGTTCCTCGCCGCTCTCGGCATCCGCACCTCCGCCCACGTCTCTGGGATCGGGAGCGTGATCGCGCCCGACTTGGAAGCGATCGACATGGAGGCGGTGGCGGCCAGCGAGGTGCGCTGTCCGCATCCGGAGACCGAACGCGCGATGATCGCAGCGATCGATGCGGCCAAAGCCGCCGGCGACACGCTCGGCGGGACGTTCACGTTGCGCGCGACGGGCGTCCCGGCCGGCGTCGGCGCCAACCGTCAACCCGATACGCGTCTGGATGGCGTCCTCGCCGGCGCGGTGATGGGGATGCAGACCGTCAAAGCGGTGGAAGTCGGCGCCGGCCGCGAGGTCGCCGCGAAGCCGGGATCGCAGGCGCACGACGTTTTCTCGATGCAGGACGGGGCGGTCGTGCGCGGCTCCAATCGCGCCGGCGGCATCGAGGGCGGGATTTCGAACGGTCAGGACATCGTGCTCCGGGTCAGCGTCAAACCGATTCCGACGCTGATGAAAGCGTTACCGAGCGTCAACCTGCACGCCGGCACCGACGCTCCGGCGAGCATCGTGCGCAGCGACGTCTGCGTGGTGCCCGCCGCGTCGATCGTCGGCGAAGCGATGCTGCGGCTGGCCTTGACGGGTCCGATCCTCGAGAAGTTCGGCGGCGATTCGATCGATGAGACGCGCGACAACTTCGAGCGCGCCGTCGCCGCTGCAGCGGCCCTCTTCGAGACGCTCAAGCCGTCCGTGCCGTGACGGCGAAGGCGCACGTGGCGTTGCTGGGTTTCATGGCGGCGGGAAAATCGACGATCGGCAAACGGCTCGCCCGGGAGTTGGGTCTGCGCTTCGTCGACACCGATTCGCTGATCGTCGCACGCCACGGTCCGATCCACGAAATTTTCGCACGCGAGGGCGAAGCCGGGTTTCGCCTGCGCGAATTCGAGGTGGTCTGCGAGGCGCTCGACGGAGCGCCGGCGGTCGTGGCCCTCGGCGGCGGCGCCGTGACGCATCCGCCCACGCGTGCGCTCGTCGCCGAACGGGCGTTACGCGTCTTCATCGACGTCACCGAGAGTGAATTGCTGGCGCGCTTGGAGCGCTCCAAGGCGCTGCGCCCGATGCTCGGCGTCCCGCTGGACGCAAAACGCATGCGCCTGCTCCTCGAACGGCGCAGGCCGTTGTACGCGGAATCCGAGATCGTCGTCGCCGGCGGACGCCGTTCGCGTGGCGAACTCGCTCGCGAGATTGCAACCTTGGTTCAAGCGCGATGATCAGGCTCGACGATCTTCCCTACCCGGTCTTCGTCGGCCGCCCGGCGCCCGCCGAAATCGCGACCTTCATTCGCGAGCAAGGTTTCAGCCATGCGATCGTGCTATGCGACGCGAACGTCGCCTTGCGCGCCAAAACGATCGCCCGAGCGATCGGCAAGAGAACCTCGACCCTGGCCTTCCCGCTGGGCGAGCGCCGCAAGACGTTGGGGACGCTCGAACGCGTCCTCGAAACGCTGGCGCAGCGGCGAGCCGAACGTACGACGCTGCTGATCGGGGTCGGCGGCGGCGTCGCGACCGATCTCTTTGGTTTCGCCGCTGCCATCTATATGCGCGGCGTTCCCTTCGTGGCGGTCGCGACCTCGCTCGTCGCGATGGTCGATGCGGCGGTCGGCGGCAAGACCGGTGTCGATTTGCGTGCGGGAAAGAACCTCGCGGGTGCCTTCCGCGATCCGCGCGCCGTATTTTGCGACGTCGCCGCGCTCGAAACGCTGCCGCCGCGCGCGATGCGCGAAGGTCTCGCCGAACTCGTGAAGCACGGCATTATCGAAGGCGACGAGACCTTTTCGGAATTGGAGGAATTGGCGGCGCACCCGCTGCCCACGTGGCCGTGGGAGAAGGTCGTCGCGGACTCGCTCCGGGTCAAAGCGATGTTCGTCGCCGACGATCGGCTCGAACGCGGCGCGCGCGAAATCCTCAATCTGGGGCATACCTTCGGGCATGCTTTGGAACTCGCGACCGCGTACCGGCTCTCGCACGGCTCGGGGGTGGCAATCGGACTGCGCGCCGCGGGACTCTTGGCGCTGCGGACCGGGCGCTTTTCGCAGAGCGAGCATCTGCGCGTCCTCTCGCTGCTCGCGCTGTTGCGCTTACCGCTGGTGACGCCGACGCGCGACCCGCGACCGGTATTGCGCGCGATGAGCGCCGACAAGAAGGCGCGCGACGGGAAATTGCGCTTCGTCGTGCCGCGCAAGATCGGCGACGTCGAATATGGCGTGATCGCACCCTTGCCGTCGGTGCGCGCCGTGCTCAACCGCCTGCGCGAAGTTCCCGGGCCCGCGGAATTTCGCTGAACGTCTGAGGAGGATCGTTACATGCAACGCGTCGATCAGAAAACAACCCAAGGGCCGTTCGTCAGTGTCGACCACGTTCAGCTCTCGATGCCGGAAGGCGAAGAAGAGCGCGCGCGCGGATTTTATTGCGGCGTCCTCGGCTTGAGGGAGGTGCCGCGGCCCGCGGACATGGCGAATCGCGGCGGCGCGTGGTACGCCGGCGGCGCCGTCGCGCTGCACTTGGCCGTCGAGAACCCCTTCACGCCGGCGAAGAAAGCCCATCCGGCGTTCGTTTGCGCCGATTACGAGGCGCTGCTGGAGCGGCTGCGCGAGCACGCCGTCGAGATCGTCCCCGCCGGGCTGTCGCCGGAAGGAAAGGCCCGTTGCCACGTCAGGGATCCCTTCGGCAATCGAATCGAGTTGATCGCCGGCTGAAGCAAAGAACCGTACGTCGATGAAGTGGGCCGTCGACGTGCTCGTGCAGCAGCGCACCTCGCGCGTCGAGCATCCTTTGACCTATCTCGTCCCCTCCGGCGTCGAGGTCGACGTCGGAGATCTCGTGCGCGTCCCGCTCGGCCCGCGCGAACTCTACGGTTTCGTCGTGGGCCGGCCGCGCGAGCACGATCCGCAGGGTCTTCGCCCGCTAACCGCACGCCTCGATGCGCGGGCGGCGTTCGATGCGCGCGGTCTCGCGCTGGCGGAGTGGATCGTCGAGCATTACTGCTGCACGCTCGGCGAAGCGCTCGGGCCGATGGTCTATGCCGCCGGGATTCCGCGCGTCGTCGACCGCTTCGTCCCGATCGGCGAGCTGGACCTCCAGCGCTTCCCCTCGGTCCCGCCGCGGCTCGTTCGGCTGATCGCAGAAGATTTCGCCGAAGGTTTCGGGCTCGACGCGCTGCTGCGCCATCCCGAAGCCCGCCGCGCCGGCGATCGCCGTACGCTCTTGCGCGCTCTCGGCGCGCTCGTTCGCGCCGGCGCGCTCGAGCGGCGGCGCGAATTCGTCAATTCGCGCGTGAGCGAAGCGACCGAAAAATTTCTCGAAGCGACCGGCGCGCCCGTGCGCGGACCGAGGGTCGAAGCGCTGGTGGAGCGCGTCAGAGAAGAGGGCTGCCTGCGCCGTCGCGACGCACTGCTCGAGGGCTTCTCGCAAGCGATCGTCGCGCGCGCCATTCGGAGCGGCGCGTTGCGGGAGAACGCGCAACGAATCTCGACTCCGGCGCGGCGTGGGCCGGTCGAAGCACAGGACTTTACGCCGACAGGGGAACAGGCGAGTGCGATCGAGGCGATCGCGCTCGCGGTCGAGCGCGGCGGATTTGCCGAGTTCCTGCTGCAGGGCATTACCGGCAGCGGTAAGACGTTCGTGTACATTCGCGCGATCGCCCGAACGATTGCGCGTGGAGGCCGAGCGATCGTCCTCGTCCCGGAAATTTCGCTCACGCCGCAAACTGCGCGGCGCTTCGAGGGCGCATTCGGCGAACGCGTCGCGGTATTGCATTCGGGTCTCTCGGAGCGCGAACGTTTCGACGCATGGCATGCCGCGGCGCGCGGCGGCATCGACGTCGTCGTGGGCGCGCGCAGCGCGGTGTTCGCCCCGCTCGACGACGTGGGGCTGATCGTCGTCGACGAGGAGCACGAGGGCGCCTACAAGAGCGACCGGACGCCGCGGATCCAGGCCCGCGACGTGGCGGTCGAGCTCGCTGCCCAGGCCGGAGCGGCGGTCATCCTGGGCAGCGCCACCCCGGCAGTCGAGACCGTCGGGCGAGTCCGCGACGGTCGCTACCGGCGGGGCGTCCTGCCCCCCCCCCCCCGCGGGGGGGGACCGGCCGGCGGG
>DHWK01000149.1:26279-32815 GCA_002413145.1 bacterium UBP12_UBA5184 | reverse complement strand
AACCGGGTATACTCGCGTGGTGTGAGCAGACTACGAATCTTGCGCCCGATCTCAGGTCCCTCGGCACCCTCCTTCAACTCTACCAGCTTTTGGAGAGCATCCGTGCTGATGAGCCTCATGTCCCACGCATGTTGGGAACCCCGAATCTGAGCCTCAAGCTCGCCTGTGTCCTCACGCCCCACCACGATCAGGACCGAAGCGTTCGAAGTAACCTGGCCCGCCTTAATCAATCCCTCTCTGTAACGAGCAAGGGTATCCAGCGATATGCGGTAGGCATCCGTTGTTTTGACTTCGATTATTATCGCTTGCCCATCTTGGGCAGACCAAATCCCGTAATACCCAATTGCGTTTGTGGTTCCTTGATAACGGCCATTTGTGACCTGATAATCCAACCGACGCCCAAGCTCGTTGACGAGGTCCTGTAAAACCAGCCCGGATTTCTGAAAATGCACTGTCAGGCATCGATCGATATAAGCAGCTAGTCTCTGGCTATCAACCTGTTGAAGGTACTCTCGCAATTCGTGCGAGCAATCGGAGTTATCCAGCAAGCTGCCTGATCCTGCGGTTGCGAGGATCTGTTCAATTGATAGCTGGGCGATTGTCGCCGGGTTCGACGACCAGAGGTCTAAGAGTGGCATAGCGCCTTTTTTCGTTCAGGAATTGTGGAGGGAACGATACCCGCCCAGCCATTCGGTTACAATCAATCCTATGAGCAGACGGCGAATCCGCCGAACGCCATGTAGAAGGTGGCGCGTAGCGCGAGAGCTGAGAAACAAAGCGCTGAGCGATCCGCCACGTTTTACGCGGCCTCGATCACGATGCCCATCCGTTTGCCGAGCACCCTCAGCGCGGCATCAACCTGATTGATCCTGCTCTGGTGAAGCGGATCTCGAAGGCGTCGCACCGTTTTTTCGTCCGTGCCGAGGCGCCGCGCCAGAGCGACATTCGAGACCCCGGCCACGAGCATGGCGTCATGCAGCGCCAGCTTGGCGGCAACGAGCGGGGGCACATAAGCGAGCGGGCGACCGTTAGCCGGGGAGGGGCGCGGCAGAAGTTCGGCGCTGTCGGTGTAGAAGGAAAGCGCTGTCACGAGCGCATCCTCCGCCATCGCCGCCGCATCGTCCTCGGTATCGCCTTGCGTGATCGCCTCCGGCACATCCGGAAAGGTGACGGTGAAGCCGCCCTCTGGCTGCGCGAGCAACTCGAAGGGATATGCGTAATGCATTTCGACTATTCCATGTCCTCAGGCTTTAGCCCGAGCTGCTTCAAGATGCCATACAAGGTACCGGTCTTCAGGTCCGCCGAATGTCGCCCTACGACCGAGCGCCGGCCGGCAAGCCTGACCTTCGTGTGGTTCTTGCCCTCTGACATCTCGAAATCCAGACCGCGCTCCGTAGCCAGCCGACGCAAGCGCCGCAAAAGCTCGGCCGGTTTCATCGACCTAATGTCGGACAGTTTTGTCCGATGATCAAGAGCTGGGCCGCCTCGCAATAGTGTCGGCGAGGATTGCTGGGGCGCACGCCGCAGTTTCACCGAACACCCTGTCGAAGGTGGCGCGCAGGGCCAGGTCGATTTCGGCCATCGATGCGGTGATGCCGAGCCGGGCGAGCGAGGTGACGCCGTGCCCGGAGCTTTCGGGGGCGATGCCGCAGGGGACGATGCCGCGGTAATGATCGAGGTCGGGAGCGAGGTTGAGCGCGACGCCGTGATAAGTGACCCAGTGGCGCACGCGGACGCCAATTGCGGCGATCTTGTCGTCCTTTCCGTCACGCCCGGCGATCCACACCCCGATCCGCCCGTCGCGCCCGTCGCCGACGACGGCGAAGCGCGCCAGCGTCCAGATGATCCATTCTTCGAGGCGCCAGACGTGGCAGCGCAGATCGCGGCCTCGCCTATCCAGATCGAGCAGCACATAGGCGATGCGCTGACCCGGGCCGTGATAGGTGTACTGGCCGCCGCGGCCGCTCCGGTAGACCGGCAGGCGATCCGGATCGAGCAGGTCCTCGGGGAGCGCGCTGGTGCCGGCGGTGTAGAGCGGGGGGTGTTCGAGGAGCCACACGAGTTCGGGCGCCTGACCATCGCGGATCGCCGCGACCCGGCGCTCCATCGCCTCGACCGCCGTATCGTACGGCACCGGGGCATCGCCGCAGCGCCACTCGATTTCCTCCGCCCGCATACCGATCTCCGGGACCATCACGCCGATCTTCGGGGCCATCGCGCTTGATATGGTACCGCGTATTTGCTAAGCACGCGCCCCACCCCAAGCGGGGTATTCGCGGCGTGCGGTCGTGGCGGAACTGGTAGACGCGCAGCGTTGAGGTCGCTGTGGGGGAAACTCCGTGGAAGTTCGAGTCTTCTCGACCGCACCATCCGCCTGCCGGCCGGTTCCATCAGCCTCATTCGCCAAATTAATAGGGAGCGGCCGGCCATGCGCGCACCTGTCATCGGGGTTCTCGCCCTCGTACTTGCCGGCACCTCCGCCGCGGCGCAGATGGTCGGCGGCCAGTATCGGGTAGCGGGCACCAACGCCGACGGGTCGTCCTATAGCGGCACCGCGACGATCGCGCCGAGCAGCGAGGCCCATTGGTGGAAGATCGCCAGGACGACCGCAAGGACTGCGAAAAGCGCGCCGGCCGCGAACATCGCGCCGAAGAACTCGTTGCCGCCGTCGACCGAACGCCGCGAGCCCTGAACTTGCGCCGCTGCAAACGTAGCTTTGATGCGAGCATCGGCCGCCTCGGCGACCGCTTCCTGAACGGCGGCGAATTGCGTTTCGCCGAGCGAACCGCCGTCGCGCATCCGTTCGGCCAGCTCGTCCTCGAGCGCCGTCGTCAGCCCGGTCTCGCCGGCAGTCTCGCGCGCCGATACGGCTAGCGCCTCGCTCGTCTGCCAGGTCCGATAGCGCGCCTCGACCTCGGGCAATTTCCCCGGCGTGTAATCCTCAACGTCGTCGTACCGCACGCGCTGAACGTTCAGCGCGGCCCTATCGTCGCGAATCTCGTGCAGGGCTTCGAGCCGCGAGCGCAACGACGCGGCGCGCAGCGAACGTGCCCGGCGATCGTGCTCGGCGAGCGCGTGTTCGAATTCCGCCGCGCGCCGAATTTGCCGCTCGCGCCGCTCGCGCAAGTCGTCGAGCGCCCGCAGTTTTGCGCGCACGTCGTCGGCACGTTTTTGGGCGGCCTCGATCTGTTCGCAGAGGTGGCGCAGCGGCGCATTGACCGTGGCGCGCTTCGTGCCGACGTGATTTGCGAGCGCTTCGTCGAGCCGGCGGAGCGCGCCGAGCGCGGCGTCCTCACGGGGGCCGCCGTCGAGCGCGTGCGCCAGCGCCGTGCTGATGCGCTCGGCGCGGGCGCCGTCGATGTGGGCGGCGCCTTGCGTCAGACAGGCGGCGTTGAGAAACACGTCGACCGGAAATCCCAGGTGCACTTGGCCTGGATTGACGGTCCTGTCGATCGCCAGCTCGGCCGAGACGTCGTTGCCGTTTTCATCGTAGACGCGCGCGCTCTTAGGATCTGAGAAGTCACGCTGCACCTCGAAGCTGCGACCGTCGTCGAGCGAATAGCGCAGCGCCGCCGCATAGCGCGTCCCGCTCCACGGTCGCCATGCTTCGCGCGATTCCTTGCGTCCCACGCCGAAGAGCGTCGCCACCAACGCCGCGCTCAAGGTCGACTTGCCGCCCTCGTTGGGACCCCAAACCACGTTCACGTCCGGATGGAATTCAAACGTCCGGTCGATGAGTTTGCCGAAACCTTCGACCCGCAGCTCGTGCAGCTTCACGGCGCGATCTCCGTTCCCTCGAACGCCGCCACGGCGTAACGCAGGCCCCACTCGGCGTCGCGCGCCGCGTCCCCGTCGCTCTCGCGGCGGAGCGCCAAGAGATCGCGCACGACGTGGCCGCGAACGGTCGGCTCGCGCGCGATCGAAGCGAGGTCGAAGCTGTGGGTCTCGTCGTTCACTTCAAGCGAACCGAGCGCCGCTCCCAGACGCTCTTCGATCAGGGCGCGGTCGATGCGCGTCCCCTCCGCGACGTTGCCGGTCAAGCGTAGGCGGACGAAGTCGTCCAGGCCGTAGTCGGCGAGGACCGGCCGAATCCGCTCGAAGGCGCCATGTTCGTGCTCGACACCGCTGAGGTCGCAGTCGAGGTCGACCATCCGCGTTCGCGCGATGAGGATCGGCCGCACGGCGATCGCGCCGCCGTCGACGCGTACCTCGAGCGCGCCGTGACCCGGGCCTTCTCCGAATTTGATCGGCTCGGGCGAACCGGGATAGGCGAGCACCGGTTTTCCGCCCTGGCTGACGACGTAGCCCCCATGGTAGTGGCCGGTCAATAACAGCGACGCGCCCGACGCCACAACTTCAGACGTATTGAAGGGGGCGGTGACGCGTTTTTTCGGCGGGCAGCGGGCTTCGTCGCTACCGTGCACGAGCGCGATCTGCGTTCCATTGCGTTCGAAGCGCGCCTCCGCGAACGGGCGACCGGGGTCGCCCGCCGTATGTCCGAAACCCCACAGCGTCACCTCGGCCGCTAAGGGGTAAGCTCGCCAGCTCGCTTCGTTGAAGATCCGAACGTTGGACGGCAAGTCTTTGCGCGCGAACAGCGAGCCTGGACCGTACGGATCGTGATTGCCCGGGGCGACGAAGACCGGTTTTCTGAAGCGTGCAAATTGCTCGGCGAGAAAGCGGAACGTTTGCGGCCCGGCGCGTTCGCTTTCGTAGAGATCGCCGCCGATGGTCAAGACGTCGGCGCCGCGCCGAAGCGCTTCGTCGACGATCCGCACGAACGCGTCGGCTAGAGCCTTGCGCCGGCCCCCACCGCCGCGCGTCTCGGGGAAGGTCGTCTCGAGGTGCACGTCGGCGCAGTGGACGATGGTCAGCGGCATCGAATCGTTCGCGCAATCTCTCTTCGAATTAGTGCAGGTAGCGACGAAACCAGGCGAGCGTTCTCTTCCAGGCATCATCGGCGGCGATGGGGTCGTACGAGTTCCGCGTGTCGTCGAAGAAACCGTGGCCCGCGCTTTCGTAGATCTTGAAGTCGTGGGGTTTCTTCGACTCCGCCAAACGGCGGTCGAGCGCGCGCACGTCGTCGCCGAGGATGCTGGTGTCGCGCGCTCCCCACGATCCGAGCAAGGGCGTCTTTATTTCGTCGGCGTAAGCGAGGGCGATCGGCGTGATCGTCCCGTTGTTGTCGGTCGTGCCGTAACGCACCTTACCGTAGAAAACCGCGACGGCGGCGTAGAGTTCGGGATGGTCGATCGCCTGGCGCAGCGTGATGCTGCCGTCCATGCAGAAACCGGTGACGCCGACCTTGCGGTCGCCCGCACCCGGAGTACTGCGCAGATATGCGGCTCCTGCCGCAAGATCGGCATCGATGGTATCGTCGGCGAGCTTTCCCAGCAGCGGTCGAAACGGTTCGAAACTTTCCGCGTTGTCGCCGCTCGGGGCGCCGAGTCCGCTATAAAGATTTGGCGCGATCGTGCGGTATCCGGCTTTTGCAAGGCGTCGAACGGTATCGCGAAGCTGCGCATCGACGCCCCACGCGGCCATCACGACGACGACCCCCGGCGCGCCGCTCGCGTCCTTCGGCGCGGCGTAGTAACTCTCGATCGTGCGGCCGGGGCTCGACTGGAGCGCGGGCTTCGCAACGACGAGGGCGGGATCGTCCTCTGGGACGATCGCCGGATGCGGTTTTCCCAGATCGAACGCGTCCGCGGCGAGCGCCGATGCCGGGCCGGCGAGGGTTGCGACGCCGGCGGAGAGGCCGACGAACGAGCGGCGCTTGAGCGCCGGATTCGTCGCACGGGTCGGATCGGTCAAATCGGCCATGTTGGGAACCTTTGGAAGCTTAGTTATGATGCGTGCCGCCGGCACGGAAGACCGCGGCGCCTTGAAGAAACGGCCGGCGTCATTTCGACGCGGGCCTCACGATTCCATAGGAACTGTCTTCCTCTCGCGATAGACGACGCCGAGCGCCGCGAAGAGCGAACGCAGGGCGAGCTTCCAGAGTTTGAAACGCTGCCGCTCGACGTACGCATATGCCGAGAGCGCAAGCAGTTCGGCGGGCTTCGAGCGCGCGCCCTTGCGCACGTCGGCGAACAGCGTGTTGTTGACGTGGCGTAGATTCGAGATCGAGAAGTTCGGCGAACGCAGCTCCTCGCGGATGACGCGATTGACCCCGGGGGCGTACGGATCGTTGTACGCGACGACCGCTCGGTCGGCCAGCAACGGCAGCCACGCAACGCTATCGAAGCGCACGTCCTCTTCGTCGTGCGATCCGTCGATGAAGAGGACGTCGATCGGAACGCCGTCGTAGGCGGCGCGGGCTTCTTCCGATGTCGCGCGCACCGGCAGAACGAAGCCGGAGACGCCGGCGCGCGCAACGTTTGCCGTGAATTCGGCGAAGGTTTCGCGCCAACCGTGTTCGGCCGCATAACTCGCCTTTCCCGTCGGTGCGTGCGGATCGACCGAGACCACGTTGCCGTGACCGCGCGCGCGCAAGGCCAATGCGGCCGCGATCGTCGAGCGGCCCATATACGAGA
>DHWK01000149.1:16222-26207 GCA_002413145.1 bacterium UBP12_UBA5184 | reverse complement strand
ATATACGAGCCGATCTCGACGACGCGCAATGGACGATCCGAGGGGGCGGCGAGCGTCCGTACGACCTCGTGCAGCGCGAACGCTTCGCTCTCGCTGAAGTATCCTTCGACGCCGTGCAGGGCGGCGCGCACCTCGGCGCGCCGCCGGCTCATCTCGGTCAGAGGAACGACAGGTCGGTGTGGGTCGGGACGCAGTCGTTCTCGACGAGCCACGCTCGGTTCCACAGTCTCGAACGGTAGCGTTCGCCGCCGTCGCACAACACGGTCACGACCGTGCTGCCTTCGGGCAAGGTCCGCGCGTAGCGCGCCGCTCCGGCGACGTTGAGCCCGGCCGAACCGCCGACGTACAGACCTTCCTCGCGCAAGAGCCAGTACACCATCTCGACGGCCACGCGGTCGTCGATTTGCAGCGCGTCGTCGACCGGCGCGTCGCGAAAATTATCGGTGATGCGTTTGATGCCGATGCCTTCGAGATTCGAATCGCCGGTGGTCTCGAGCGTCCCGCAGCGGACCTGACTATAGAGCGCCGACCCCAGCGGGTCGCACAACACGATGCGGACCTGTTCGCTGCGTTCTTTCAAATAGAGGCCGGTGCCGGCCAACGTTCCGCCGGTGCCGCAAGCCGCCACAAACGCCGTCAGGGCGTGACCGAAGGCGCCCCAGATCTCGGGTCCGGTCGTCGCGTAGTGGGCCGCACGATTGGCGACGTTGTTGAACTGGTCGGCCCAGATCGCCCCCGGCGTCGCCTCGGCGATGCCGCGCGCGACGTGATAGTAATTCTGGGGATTGGCGAACGGCACCGCGGGGATGACGCGGACGTCGGCCCCGATCGTCCTCAAGAGTTCGATCTTTTCGACGGATTGATCGTCGGGGATGCAGATGATCGATCGGTAGCCGCGCGCGTTCGCAAGCAGGGCGAGCGCGATGCCGGTATTGCCCGCCGTACCTTCGACGACCGTTCCGCCCGGCTGGAGGCGTCCGGCGGCTTCGGCGTCGTCGACGATTCCCTTCGCCGCGCGATCTTTAACGGAGCCGCCGGGATTGAGGAATTCGGCCTTGCCGACGATCGTGCGACCCAGCGCCGCCGAAAGTTTCGGCAGAACGACGTGCGGCGTGGCGCCGATCGTCCCCGCGAAACCGCGCGGCGCCAGCCGCGCGGAGTTCGCCGAGCCGTAGGATTTATCTATTGATAGAGATGTCCGCAGGAGACGTAGTGCGCTATATTCTTTGCCGAGATGTGCACGTTTACCGAATAGTTGCCGGAGAGCAGTCTCGACGACGGCGCTTGCACGAGCGTCCGCGAGTGACCGTTGACGACGTCGGCGAGGCCGAAGGAGGGCTTCGGATCGATGTCTTCGCAGGTCACGGACTTGCCGCGATGGAGGTGTGCGGGCTCGCGGTGCCCAGCCGGTTCGCCCTGAATGTCGATCACGACCAGCGTGCTGTTGCCGCGCGCGAAGAGCGTCACCGAGCCGACTTGGCCGGAGTTGTTCTCCTCCAGCATTCCGCGCTGAACTCCAGCCCCGCTGTCGTCGGGCGCGATCTGCGCTTGGACGCCGCCGCTGAAGCAGAGCGCGCCGGCCGCTACCAGGCCGAACGCAATCGAACGAAACGTCATGGGCAGTCTCTCCTTATTAAAAGATGCCGGCCCCGCGCCGGGGCTCGCTCCGAAGGGTGCGACCAGGTGCGCAGCGTTTCCCGCTTCGAGGCGTTTAGTGAAAGTTGTGGGCCCGAACGCCCGCGATGACGTCGCCGACCTCGAGCGGCCAAAAGCGCTTGGCGAGGACGTCGATACAACCTTGTTCGCGCTGCAGCGTCCCTTCGACGATCAGCGCCGGCGCCGCACGGACCAGCCGCCGGTTGCGCTCGTAGACTTTTGGATTGACGATCACGTTGATCAGTCCGGTTTCGTCCTCGAGCGTCAGGAAGACGAAGCCCTTGGCCGTTCCGGGACGTTGCCGCGTAATCACCATCCCGCCGACTTTGCAGACGAGATGGTTCGGCATCGAACCGAGCCGGTCGGCGGCGATGACGCGCTGGGCATCGAGCGTGGGGCGGAAGTGCGCGATCGCTTGCGTCTCGGTCGTCACGCCCGTTCCCCACAGATCGAAGGCCGTCTCTTCGGCCGGAAGCAGCGGCGCGAACGTTGCCGTAGGCTCGTCGATCTCCATCCCGCGTCCCAATTCGCCGCGCCCTTCTCGTTCGCCGAGTGCTCGCAGCGCCCACATCGCTTCGCGTCGCGAACCGAACCATGGCGTAAACGCGCCGGCGATCGCGAGGTTTTCGAGCGCATCTTTCGTGAGATCGGTGCGGGCCGCGAACTCGTCGAGCCCGGCGAACGCTCCCTCTCCGAGCGCTGCCTCGAGCCGCGTACGTTGCCCTTCCCCCAAGCCGCGAACGACGTGGAAACCGAGCCGCGTGGCGCCGCTGCCGTCGACGAAACTCCAGAACTCGCTCGCGTTGACCTCGACCGGTTTGACGACGACGCCGTGCCGGCGCGTGTCGTTGACCAAGACTTCGGTCGAATAGAATCCCATCGGCTGCACGTTAAGTATCGCCGCCAAGAAAACGGCGGGCTCGTGACATTTGACGTAGGCCGACGCGTAGGCGAGCAACGCGAAGCTCGCGGCGTGAGATTCGGGGAAGCCGTAATCGGCGAAGCCTTCGAGCATGTGGAAGAGTTTCTCGGCCGCCTCCCGGTCGATGCCGTTGGCCACCATCCCCTCCACCAGGCGCGGATAGATGTCGAGCATCCGCTGGTGCGAGCGTTTGTGGCCCATCGCGCGCCGCAGTTGATCGGCTTGGCCCGCTGAGAATCCGGCAGCTTCGATCGCCAGGCGCATCCCCTGTTCTTGGAAGAGTGGGACGCCCAAGGTCCGCTCGAGGATCGGTTTGAGTTTGGGATGCGGATAGACGACCGGTTCGAGTCCGCTGCGGCGGCGCAAGAACGGATGGATCATGTCGCCCTGAATCGGTCCGGGGCGGATGATCGCGACCTGCATGACCAAATCGTAAAAGCAGGCCGGCTTCAAACGCGGCAGCATCGATTGCTGGGCGCGCGATTCGACTTGGAAGACGCCGACCGAATCGGCGCGCTGCAACATCGCATACGTCGGTTTGTCATCCGCGGGAATCGCCGCCAGCGAAAGTGGCGCCTTCGTCTCACCGTAGCGCCGCTTGAAGAGGTTGAACGCGTCGCGCAACAGCGAAAGCATCCCTAAGCCTAACAAATCGATTTTGATCAGCCCCAGATCGGCGAGGTCGTCCTTGTCCCACTGCACGATGGTGCGGTCGGCCATCGTCGCCCACTCGACCGGGGCGACTTGGACGAGCGGATCGCGGGTGATGACCATTCCGCCGGAGTGAATCCCCATATGCCGGGGAAATCCGTCGATGCGCCGGCACATCGCAATCAACGTCCCTGTGAGTTGGGGGGCGTCAGACGTGCGACATAGCGACTCGAAGACGCCCGCGACTTCGCATCCGTGCGAAGTCGCTACTTCTCCACTTTTCGACTCTCGCCGTCCGTGGCTCCGTCGAAAAGCTGGAGACTTCTCGTCGCAACGTCGCCCGTCTGACGCCTCGCTACCCTCAATGCCATCGTTACTTCGAACGTACCGTTGCATCGACGAAGAGGGGGGAGAAGCTGCCCGCTGCTGCGTGGCCGTTTCGAGCGATTCGTGCGCGTCATATTCTTTGGCGAGGGCGTCGACTTGGGCGAGCGTGAGGCCGAGCGCTTTCCCGACGTCGCGCAGTGCGGAGCGCGTGCGATAGGTGATCACCTCGGAAGCCATCGCGGCGTGCTCGCGGCCGTAGCGCCGGTAGACGTATTGGATGATTTGTTCGCGGTCTTGGTGCGCGAAGTCGATGTCGATGTCGGGGATCTCGTTGCGCTCTTCGGAGAGGAAGCGTTCGAAGAGCAGATTCATTCCGACGGGATCGACGGCCGTGATCCCGAGCGCGTAGCAGACGGCGGAGTTGGCCGCCGAGCCACGCCCTTGTGCTAAGACGCCGAGTTCTTCGGCGGTGCGCGCGATGTCCCAGACGATCAAGAAATAGCCGGCGAGATCCATCCGCGCGATGATGCCGAGCTCGTACTCGAGTTGGCGCTCGGCTTTCGGCGGGAGGGGCTCTCCGTAGCGGCGCCGCGCGCCGCGCATGACCAGCGTGCGCAAGTACGAGTGCGTGCTCGACTCTTCGGGCGGGACGGGGAAAAGCGGAAACTGACCGGCGAGTTTGTCCAGCCGGAAGCGGCAACGCTCGGCGATCTCGAGCGTCGCGCGCAGCGCTTTGGGATAGGGCGCGAAGAGGCGCGCCATCTGCGCGGGACTCTTGAGATAGAACTCGGCGTTGGGTAAGAGCAGGGTCCCGGCGTTTTGTAAGTTCGTCTTGTATTTGACGCAGGTTAGGACGTCGCACAGACGCGCGTCCTCGCGCTCGGCATAAGCGACGCCGTTGGTCGCGACGTACGGGATACCCAAGCGTTCGGCGAGCGCGACTTGCGCGAGGACGAGCCGCGCGTCTTCGGGGCGCAGATGGTGCTGCAGCTCGAGATAGAAACGGCCGCCGAAAAGATCGCGCAACTCAAGCGCGCGCCGCTCCGCCACGCCGGCGTCGCCGCGCGCGAGCGCTTCCTCGACATAACCTTGACGCGAACCAGAAAGCGCGATGAGGCCGCCGGTTTTGCCGTCGAGGTCGCCGAGGCGCAGGCGCGCGTCGCGTTTTTTTCCGCGTAACTGCGCGTTCGAGATCGCGCGCGCGACATTCGCATAGCCGTCCTCATCTTGCGCGAGCAAGACGAGCCGCGGAAAGCGTGCGCTCTCTTCGAGCGTCGGCGTGCTGCGCCGTTTCGGGCGTAACTCGGGGGCGTCGAGGGTCGATTCGACCCCCACGATCGCCTCGAGCGAGGCGGCCTTCGCCGCCTTCGAAAACCGGACCATTCCATAGAGGCCGTCGCGGTCGGCGAGGGCCACCGCCGCGAGCCCCAGCTCGACCGCTCGCGCGACCAGCTCCTCGGGATGCGAGGCGCCTTCAAGGAAGCTGAAGTTGGACCGGCAGTGCAGCTCGGCGTAGCGCGCGGGCATGGGGGGCCATGGTATCGAACATATGTTCGATGGTCAAGCAAGGCCAGGCCGAGGAGAACCCACGCCCCCTGCGCGAGTTAGCGGGCCGTGCGCTATCGGAATGTGGGACGCTGGGGCGTCAAGGTTTCAACGGTCGGTCTGGGCTCGTGGCTGACCTACGGCGGCAACGTCGAGGAGGCGACGGCGCGCGCGTGCATCGAGCGCGCGTATGAAAAGGGCGTGACCTTTTTCGATACGGCCAACGTCTACGCGCGCGGGCGTGCCGAGGAAGTTGTGGGACGGGCGATCGCCGGTTTTCGCCGCGACTCGATCGTCCTCGCGACCAAGGTGTTCTTTCCAATGAGCGAGGGTCCCAACGATCGCGGCCTCTCGCGCAAGCACGTCTTCGAGCAGTGCCACCTCTCGCTGGGTAGGCTCGGCGTCGAGTACATCGATCTGTATCAGTGTCATCGCTTCGATTCCGGCACGCCGCTCGACGAGACGTGCGCGACGATGAACGATCTGGTGCGTCAAGGGAAGATTCTCTACTGGGGCGTTTCGGAGTGGAACGCCGATCAGATCGCCGGCGCGACGAGCTTGTGCCGCGCGCGGGGCTGGGCGGAACCGATCAGCAATCAGCCGCAATATAACGCATTGTGGCGGCGCATCGAGGAACGCGTCCTGCCGACCTGCGCCGAATTCGGTCTCGGGAGCGTCGTATGGTCGCCGCTCGCGATGGGGATTCTGACCGGAAAATATTCCGATGCGAACAAGCCGCCGCCCGGAACGCGCGCCGCCGGCGGCGCTGCGGGGATGATGGAAGATTACTTCACGCAGCCGGCGCTCGATGCGGTCGGACGCTTGAAGCCGCTGGCGCAGGAAGCGAACGCGACGCTCGGGCAACTTGCGCTCGCTTGGTGTCTGCGCCGGCCGGAGATCTCGAGCGTCATCGTCGGCGCGACCAAACCCGAACATGTCGACGACAACGTCGGCGCCGCCGATCTCGACGTCGATCCGGCGATCTTCGCGCGGCTGGACGAGATTCTGTTGCCCGTCGCCCCGCGCGAGCCGTACGTCTCGTAGGCGTTGCGAGCCTCAAGGGCGGCCGGATCGAGGAAGCATTCGCGCTGCTCGAAGATCCGGCGCACCGGCCGAACGGAACGCACGTCGCCTTTGGGGCGGCATCGAGCGAGGAGGTCGAACGCTTCGCCGCTCGACTGAGCGAACTCGCTGCGCGCGCGCTGGAAGCCCCGGCCTGGTGCCCGGAGATCGGACCGAAGTACTTCGCCTGCTTCTTCGAGGACGCCGAAGGCAACAAGTTCGAGATCGTCTACCGCTAAATTACAACCGGAGCGGTGGCGACCGGTTCGTGGGTCGCGAGCGTGATTTCGATCCCGCCGGTCCAAGCGGCGACGAGATTGTAGATCAGCGCCGTGATGATCCCGCCGACGAAACCGGTCACGCCGTAAAAGACCGGAAGCATGATGATGACCGTCGTGCCTCCGAAAACGCCGAGGCCGGCGCCCATGCGCCCCATGCCGCCGCCGAAATGTGAAAACATCGTCATGAAGGGGAGCATCAGGAGAGCGATGACGAGCGCCAGCAGCGCGTAGAGGACGCCGGAGACGACTCCGAGTTGCACCGGGTTGATGTTACGGACGCGTGTAATCACGAGTGTTCTGCTTGATTGCGAGTACGATAGAATACGTGGGATCGACCTTTCCATTCGACCTCGCGCTCGTAGCGCTCATTCGCCGCCGAGCGCGAGCGTCGCCCACACGCCGCTGCCGGGGAGATTTTGTCCGCCGTCGGCGACCAGCACGGTCCCGGTCACGTATGACGCGAGGGGCGAGGCCAGGAAAACCGCGACGGCGCCGATGTCGTCGACCGTCCCGAAGCGGCGCAGCGGAATCGCCCTGGCCAATTTTTCTTTGACGGCGTCGCTCGATACCAAACGCCGCACGCCTTCGGTCCCCTCGATCGGACCGGGGACGATGCTGTTGACGCGGATGCCGTAACGGCCCCATTCGAGTGCCAGATCTTTCATGAGCATGTCGACGCCGGCTTTCGCGGCCCCGACGTGGGCTTGAAAGGCGTACGGCATGTAGGCCATCCCGGCCGAGATGAAGGCGATCGAGCCGCGCGTCGCTTTGAGCTGCGCGAATGCGGCGCGCGCCGCGTTGAACGAACCGAGCAGATCGATGTCGACGACCGCCTTGAAACCGTTGGCGCTGAGCGCCTCGGCCGCGGCCGGAAAATTTCCGGCGGCCCCGGCGACCAGCACGTCGATCGGTCCGAGCGCTTCTTTGGCGCCTGCCATCGCGTTTTCGAGCGCGGCGTAATCCCGGACGTCGGCGACCTGCGCGAAGACCTCGGCGCCGAGCCCGCGCAATTCGGCTGCGGCGCCATCGAGGCGTTCTTGCGTGCGGCCGCAGAGCGCGAGCCTGGCGCCGAGTGCCGCGAAATTCTTGGCGATTCCGAGATTGATCCCGCTGCCGCCGCCGGTGACGAAGACCGTCTTGCCCTCGAACAAAGCGCGCGGAAAGAAGTCGGTGATGGTCACCCCCGTCACTTCGACGTTCAGTCGTAGATGCCGCGTAGGTACCAGCGGCCGCGCTCGGCGACGATGCGCCAGAGCGCGCCGTCGTCGAGCAAGACGTCGTACGCGTCGGACGCATACGGCGCCGTCCCGTCGTCGAGCGCTTCGGCCCACCACAGTTCGTCGACGCGCCACGGCCCGGCGACGGCGAGGACGACGCGGTCGGCGACGCGCGCCGGGCGCCCGCGTTCGAGCCGGACTGCGATCTCGTGCGGGGCGAGGATGCGATAGGCGAGCGTCCCGGTTTCGGAGAGCGCCGCCGGCTGGACGGAAGCGACGGCCGAACGCCGCGTCAGCGTCGCGGCGCTGAACGGTTCGTAGACGAAGCGCGTCTCGTAGCGGTTGCCTAGCGCCACGCGCGCGCGCCGCGTCGAATGCGGACCGAGCGCCGCTTCGAGTCGCGCGAGCGCGAGCGCGACGATCTCGGGATCGGGATCGCCGCCGGCGAACAGCGAGAGTTCGGCGCCCCCTTCTTCCAAACGTTCGGCGCCAAGCCGTAAGCCGCAGATCGCCGAACGCAGCACGACGCCCTCAAGGCGCGCGCGCAACAGATCGAACAGCGTCGTGCCCTGCGCGGTCGGCTGAGCGAGCGGCGTCGGAAGGTCGAGCGTCTCGCCGTCTTCGCACTCGAGCGTCAAGCGCAAGAATCCGCAGCGCTTCCCGGCGTAGGCGACGTCGTCGGCGACGCGCGCGACCAGGACGCGCAAGGCGAATAGCAATTGATCTTCCCGTTCGGCGTTACCCTCGCCGTAGAGCGTGTGATCGATCGTCAGCGTGCGCGGGTGCGGGACGAGTGGCGCCGCGTCGACGCCGCGCGCGTGCGCGTGCCAGGCGGCCGCCGCCGGTCCGAAGCGGCGCACGAACGGTCCGTGCGGCAGCGCCGCGAGTTCGCCCAGGGTGCGCACGCCGAGAAGGTGCAGCCGTTCGATGAGCTCGTCCGGAAGATCGAGCGCGTGAAGCGGCAACGGCGCAACGTACGCCGCTTCCGTGCCGCGGCGGACGATCGCTCTATCGGCGATGCGGGCCGCGGCGCGCGCCACGAATTTGTTGCCGGCGAGCGCCAAGTGAAACGGCAACGCATCCAACTCGGCGCAGCCTTCCAGTGCTTCGCGCACGCTGGAGAGCCAACGTTCGGCGCCGCCTTCGATCCCACGCATCTCGAGAAAGGCGAGTCCGTGGCCGGCATCTTCGACCAGCGGCGAGGCGAGATCGAGCGCTTCGATCGCCTTCACCCAAAGAGCGGCAGCGAGCGCCGGATCGTCGACTGCGATTTCGGCTTCGCGCGCGCACGCGCTCGCCTGCAACAGCGTCATTCCGATCCGCGCCCCGAGCGCGAACGCTTCGGCGTCGACGTCGAGCGCGTGTCCGCGTTCGAGCCGGTCGGCGACGATCAGCGGACGAGCGCGAAGTTCGGGATGCTCGAGACGCGCGATCTCGACCTTATAGGACGGAACGAACGCACAGACGATAGGCATTTCACGTCTTCTTTGACGTGGACTATCTATAAGTGGTGGGAAGCGAAGAAATCCCAGAGCACCGCGGTCGCGTCGAGCGCGTGCGAGGGTTGCTCGAGACCGATGAGCGAGACCGCGATGGGTGGCGGCGTCTCCGAACCGGGCCACTGATGGCCGGCACCGGCGATCGCGATCAACTCGACGGTCCGGCCGCCGGTGCAACTCGAGGTCTCGTACCGAACCGGGGGTACGTCGCGCACGCGCGGTGGAGCGCAGGAGTCGACGCCGCGCCAACGTGCCATCACGTCGGGAACCGAGATGCGCGGCGTCTTGTCGACGCCGGTCCCGATGCCGCCGTTGAAAGGAACTCGCGTGTCGGTGAGCCCGTGAATCGCAAGCACCGAGGTCGGTTTCGGATGAAGGCAGGGAACGGAAAACGTTCCGGCCACCGGACCGATCGCCGCAAGGGTAAGCCGCGACTCGCAGGCGAGTCTGTAGGTCATCATCGCGCCGTTCGAAATACCGGTCGCGTAGACGCGTTTCGAGTCGACGTTCTCGTCGCGCGTCGTTTGCTCGATGAGTGCGGTTAAGAATCCGAGGTCGTCGATCTGCCGCCGCATCGGAAAACCACAACACGTTCCGGCGTTCCAGGCCCGGAAAATCCCGTTGGGATACAGCACGACAAAGCCGTGGGCGTCGGCGGCTCGATCCCAATGTAACCCAGCTTCGGCTCCCGCGCCGTTGCCGTACCCACCGTGCAAGACGACGACGAGCGGAACCGGCGACCTGCGCGGCAGATCGGCCGGACGATAAAGACGGTAGCTACGCGCGATTCCTCCGAAGGTCAACGTGCCGGTGCGCGAGGATGCG
>DHWK01000149.1:6491-16119 GCA_002413145.1 bacterium UBP12_UBA5184 | reverse complement strand
ACGTGCCGGTGCGCGAGGATGCGCTCGGCGCCGAAGCGGCGTTCAAATGCAGCGGGTCGAGCGCACCGCTCGCGAGGGCGAGCAAAGCGCAGATGACGAAGACGAGGAGTGCGCGCAGAATGAGTCTCATACCGCGAGAATCCTCCGGTCGGCGCGGCGCTGCAAGGGATCTTCGATGAGAGATTCGCGTTCGCGTACGCTCTCGAGCGGAACGCCCGTATTTTCGAACGTGGTACGCGCAAAATGTGCCCTGCCTCCAGGAGCGGCGCGCTTGTGCTTGAGGACCGTTGCCTCGGCGCCGGCGCCGGTCAGTACGTTGAAGGGTCCCGATTCGCCGGCCCAGCGAACGCCGGCGCAACGCAAACGCACGCGCAGCGACGCAAAGTAGCGTAACTCATCGGAGGCTTCGACGCCGAGCGTGAGCAACAACGCGCCGGCGCGGTGGGCGAGGCTCGCCAAGCGCGTCCAGGCCGTCGCCCCTAAACGCACCGTGGGGATCACGACGACGCCAAACGCCGCGGCGCGCAAGAGAATGTCGGCGGCGCGCGCGACGCCGTTCGAATCCTGCGCGCTGACGACCAAGAGCCGTNNTTGGCGGCGCGGAAGACCTCTTCCTCGGCGGGGTCGATCCCCGGGCGCCGCGCGAGCACGAGGCTCGCCCCGAAGAGCGCCGCGCCCGCCAGGAGCATGCCCACCTCCCGGCCTCGCGATCGGCTCACCCCACCACGACCTCGCCCCCGCGGATCACGGTGTGGATCAGCGGGACGCCCGGTCGGTACGCGAGGTGCACGCAGGAGGGAGCGTCGATCGCGATCAGGTCGGCGCGGGCGCCCACGGTGAGGCGGCCGACGTCGGCGCGACGGAGCGCCGTCGCACCGCCGGCGGTCGCCGCCCACACGGCCTCGTGCGGCGTCATCCGCATCGCCGTGACGGCGAGCGCCACGACGATGGGCATGCTCGTCGTGAACGACGTCCCGGGGTTGCAGTCGGTCGCGAGCGCCACGATCACCCCCGCCTCGAGCAGCGCCCGGGCGTCCGGCCACGGCGACCGGGTCGACAGGTCGGCCACCGGGAGCAGCGTCGCGACGACGCCCGCCGCGGCGAGCGCCGGGGGATAGAGGGCGCCTTCGGCATCCTGCGGAGACTCGATCAGGCCGCCGAGTCCCCCGGCGGTCGCTGCCGCTAAGAGACGCATCGCGATCGCCGAGCGCCCCGAGCCGGCCGGTCCCTCGAGGGTCGCGATCGTCCCACGCGGGAAACCGCCCCCGAGCGCTCGGTCGAGCTCTGGGAAGCCGGTTCGGACGACGGCCTCTTCGCTGAGGGTAAAGGCCTCGGGGGTTGTCCCGCGGTGGCCGCTCGCCAAGGCCGCACGGAGCCCCGCGAATGCTTCGCGCCGGGAGTCCGAAAGGGTCGAGGCGACCATGGTAGGTCATGATAATCGAACATATGTTCGATAGTCAACTCCCCTGGCCGCGGTGCGGCCGCCGGCGGCTGTCGTCGATCAGAGCATGATCAAGCCACGGCGCACGCCGTGCGTGACGGCTTCGGTGCGGCTCGAGACCCCTAGTTTCGCGAAGATCGACGTGAGGTGAAACTTGACCGTATGCTCTGAGATCGCGAGCGCGGCGGCGATCTGTTTGTTGCCTGCACCGCGCGCAAGTTGACCGAGCACGTCGATCTCCCGCGGTGAAAGGCGATCGCGGCCTTCGAGCGCGAGCGGCGACAACTCGCCGTTTTGATCGAGCGTGCGCGGTTGAACGGCGACGAGGCCGGCGGCGACGGCGACGACCGCTGCGAGGATTTCTTCAGCCGACGCGTCGCGCGACAGGACGGCGTGCCCGCGCTCTTCGCGTTCGCGAATTTCGTGGTGCCACGTCGCGCGCGGATCTTCGACGAGAACGACGCTCGGTGTCGGCAGCGGGTCGGCCGAACCGTCGCGCTGCTCGAGGATCACGTCGGGTTCGAGCGCGGCGATCGCTTCCGCCAACTGAGCCGGCGTCGCTTCGCCTACGACCGCAACCCGCGCGTCGCCGCGCAAGACGGCTGCCAAGCCGGCGCGAGCGATCGCCGAACTCGCGGTAACGAGGGTGCGGATCACGCGCGCACGGCGGCCCGTCCGAGAAATGCGGCGACGGCGTCGCTTGGAACGGCGAACGCGAGGCCGCGCGCGATCAAGCTATTGACGCCGACGACGCGGCCGGCCGCGTCGGCCAGCGGCCCTCCTGAGTTTCCCGGTGCGAGCGTCACGTCTGCTACAACCCATCTGCCGTTGCAACGCTGCAGCAATCCGGCGCTGACGGCGCCGACCAGACCAAGCGGGTTGCCGACGGCAAACATCAATTCGCCCGTCCGCAGTTCTGCGGCGCTGCGAACCGTCACCGGCGTAAGATCGAGGGCGGCGCCTCCCTCGATGCGTAGCGCCGCGAGATCGCGTGAGGGGTCGCGCCGAACGACCGCGGCACGCAGGCGCCGCCCGTCTCGCGTCTCGACGACGGCGTGAGCCCCGCGCGCGACGTGCGCGTTGGTGACGACCACGTCACCCGGCCACACGATCCCGGAACCCGATCCGCGCCCGCGCGCGTCGTGCACGCAGACGGTCGAGGCGCGCACGCGTTCGGCCAGTGCGGCGAGCGCGCCGTCGAGGTCAGTCGTCATCGCGCGAACGCTCGTCGATCGTGACCTCGAGTTCGCGCGGTGCACCGGCGCGCAAGATTCGCATCGGCCCCGACCGCCCGACGGCTTCGCCGCCGAGCGCGCGTTGCAGGTCTTCGACATCTTCGATCGCGCGCTCGCCGAGCGCCAGGATGACGTCGCCCATCACCAGGCCGGCCCGCTGCGCCGGGCCGCCGACGGCGACGTCGACGATCATGACGGCGCTCTCGGCGTCGAGCGCGTGTTGTGCGCGCACGCTATCCGGGAGGCGTACCGTTTGCAACGCGACGCCGAGGTAGCCGCGCCGAATCCCGCCGCCGAGCAGTTGGGCGGCGACGCGCTCGACGGTCGAGATGGGTATCGTCAGCGCGGTCCGGCGCGACAGACCCCAGGTATTGATTCCCAGGACCGAGCCCGTCGTGTCGATCAGCGGGCCGCCCGAGAAACCGGGATACATCGAGAGATCGGGCCGCAACAGACGATCGATCTCGCCGCCGCGCCAGGTCTGCCAGGACCCGTCGAGCGCGCTGACGACGCCCAAACTCGCGCCCGCCGCGCCGTCTTCATCGCGCCCGACCGCGAGCACGATGTGTCCGACTTTGAGTGCCTCGAGTTTTGCGCGCGGCGCAACGCTCAACGGCGAACTCGTGCGCAGGAGCGCGAGGTCCGTCGTCGGATCGCGGCCGATCACCTCGGCGGAGGAGCGTGCGTCACCGGTCAGGATCAGTTCGATGTCTTCATCACGATCCAAGACGTGATCGACCGTCACGACGGTGCGCTCGTCGAGAACGACGCCGCTCGCATCGCGGCGGCGGCTCGCGTCGACGTAGACGACCGAAGGCGCGATCCGTTCGACGGCGGCGGCGAGATCGTTGGAGAGCGAAGAGAGTGCGTTCGGTATGCTGGCGTTCATGCCTTAAGTATTGCAGACGCGACGAAGGCCGGGACCAGCCGTTCGGCTAGGAGCCGTCCGGGGTTCTGGGCCGGCGCCGGCATCCTACGGATCGCGCTGAGCCGCCCCGATTTAAAATAGCAACTTGGCGTGAGTAAGTTTCTTTGCCATTCCGTCCATTGCGTGTTGCATGCTCTCGAGCGTGCCGGACATCGTCCGCAAGGTCTCCGACATCGTTTGAAGGCTGCCGGACATCATTTGTAAATGGCGTTGTGTGGCGCCGAGCTTCGCATTGGTTTGCCCCAATTGCACATTCGTGAGATCGAGTTTTCGATTCGTCAAGCTCAACTGCGCGTTCGTAAGGTCCAACTTGCTATTGGTAAGCGAAAGCGACCTATTCGTTTGAGTAAGTTCTGAACGCATCGCGGTTAGACCAGTGGATATTTGGTAAAGGCCCCCCAACCGCGAGTTTACGTCAATTAAGGATGCCGACATGCCGTGAATCTGCACCAATAAATCTGCCCCGCCAATCAGGAGCACGACTGCAAGGGTCGCGACGAGTACGCGGACCACGGACCGATCGACGGAAGCCCGCAACGCGGACGTGCTCAATCGGGAAGTTGCATCTCTCATATCGAGCGATTATGCAGCGATTTTATGAGCAGACTATGAAGCGTAAGCAAGGTGGCGCCCGGCAGACGCTCCACAAAAGTAGCGAACCTCCGTCCGTTCGGCCATCCCTATGGCATCAGCAATAACTTTCCGCTGGTCTTGCGGCTTTCGAGATCTTCGTGCGCGCGCACGGCGTCGGCGAGTGGGTACTCGCGCTCGACGCGCACTTTCAGCGTCCCGTTCCGCACGGCGTGGAGGATGGCGCCCGCGCGCCATGCGACCTCTTCGGGCGTCTGCGCGTAATGTGCGAGCGACGGGCGCGTCAGGAACAATCCGCCCTTGGCGTTGAGGACTTGGGGATCGATCGACGGCACGAGTCCGCTCGCCGATCCGAACGAGACGAAATAGCCGCGGACGCGCAACGAGTCGAGGGTGCCGTCAGCCGTAGTCCTGCCGACGCCGTCGTAGACAACATGCGCGCCCTTCCCCTCGGTGAGCCGCTTGACTTCGGGCGCGAAGTCCGTCTCGGTATAGTTGATGACGTGATCGGCGCCGGCGCTCTTCGAAAGCGCGGCTTTCTCAGCGCTCGAGACCGTCGTGATCACCGTCGCGCCCTTGGCTTTCGCAAGTTGCGTGAGCAATAATCCCACGCCGCCCGCACCGGCGTGGATCAGCGCCGTCTGATCGCGTTGCAACGGGAACGTGCTCTCGACGAGATAGTGCGCCGTCATTCCCTGCAACATGAGTGCGGCCGCATCGCGCAACGAAACGTCCGCGGGCACCGGTACGAGCCGCCACGCCGGGACCACCGCGTATTGCGCGTAGCTTCCCATCGCCATCGCGTAGGCGACCCGATCGCCCGGCTTCACGTTGGTGACGCCCTCACCGACCGCCTCGACCGTCCCCGCCCCTTCGTTCCCAGGCGTAAACGGAAATCCGGGCGCTTTATAGAGCCCGCTTCGAAAATAACAATCGATGAAGTTGACGCCGGTCGCCTCCAGTTTGACGAGCGCCTCGCCGGCCTTCGGAGTCGGCTTCGGGACATCGGCGAGCTTCAGCACTTCCGGCCCGCCGTTTTTTTCGATCACAATCGCGTTCATATCGCTCGTTTTGTTGGCGTCCGTCCGACGGTACGCCTCGGCGTGACCGTCGTCCGGGCGCCAAGTCGTACTCCCCCTTGGAGACCTGGGTCGAGCGCGAGGCGGGGCGACGTTGCCGAGGCGGGCGCCTGCGCCGAGCGCAGGCCGGAGGCCGGAGCGACAAAGCAGTCCCACGAGGCGGCACGAGTTCCACGGAAGGAACGAGTCCGCCGTCCCGGCCGAGGCTATGTCGCCCCGCCGAAGCGCGAGGCCCGGGCGGAATTTTTGCGCTCAGGGGCTTGACAGGTTGTGCCGATGTGCTATTGTACTAATGTACTAGGACAATATGAAGTTAATAATCGCTCTCAAAGGGAGACAGAAAATGCTGAACCGCCAGTCGATCCCCGTCCAGGCCGACCGCGATGCTCGCCGGACCGTCATTCCGACCCCGAAGTCCAATGGCATGTTCCCGGGCTGGGGCGTGAAGTTCTAAGCCGAGCACAAGGAGCCCCCACTAGGTATACAACGTGGCAGCAATCTTCACGGTCGATCCCCGCAGCGGTGTCCCGCTCTACCTCCAGCTCATCGAGCAGGTAAAGCGGGCCGTCGCATTAGGGACGCTCGGGCCGGGAGAGCAGCTCCCGACCGTCAAGGCGCTTGCGCTCGATCTCACGATCAATCCGAACACCGTCGCGCGCGCCTATCGCGATCTCGAACACGACGGCGTCATCGAGACGAGCCCTGGGCGAGGTTCGTTCGTCCGCGGCGACGGCTCCGCCGTTCAGTCGCGGCGCGCCATCGAAGACGTCGCGCAATCGGTCCTTGGCGATGCCGTTCGAGAGGCGAAGACGCTCGGGCTTTCGCGAGAGCGCGCCAAAGAAGTTTTCGCCGCGCAACTCGACCGTTGGTTTCCCACCGGAGATAAAGAATGAATTCGACTCCAGTCATCGCGATCCGCGATTTCACCAAGCGCTACGGCTCCTTCGATGCCGTCTCGAATCTGACGCTCGAGGTCGAGCCCGGTTCGATCTGCGGTCTGCTCGGGCCCAACGGCTCGGGGAAGACGACCACCTTCAAATGTTTGCTCGGGCTCGCGCGCCAGACGGCCGGCTCGATGGACGTCGAAGGCGCACCGGTCGGCCCCCAAACGTTCGAGAATCTTTCGTATGTCCCCGAGCGCAGCGCGCTGTACGAGTGGCTGACCCTCGCCGACCACCTCGAATTCAATCGCCGCTCGTTCAAGAATTACGATGCGAAGCGCGCTGACGAGTTAGTGAGTCTCTTCAGACTCGAGCGGAAGAAGAAGGTCGGCAAGCTTTCGAAAGGCCAGCAAACCGCGGTCGCCCTTGCTCTGGCGTTCTCGATTCGTCCGCGCATCCTGATCCTCGACGAACCAGCGAGCGGTCTCGATCCGGTCTTTCAGCGGGTCGTCCTCGATTTGATCATCGAAGCTGCCGCGATGGGATCGACCGTGCTCTTCTCGTCGCACCAAATCGGGCAAGTGGAGCGCGCGGCGGATCGCGTCGCGATCCTCAAAAACGGTAAGCTGATCGTCGACGGAACCGTCGACTCGCTCAAGGGATCGGAAAAAGTCGTCGAAGCGATTTTCGAACAAAGGGTTCCCGACGTCGACGGTTTGGCCGACGATCCGCGCGTGCGCCGCATCGAGCGCTCGGGCCGCATCCTGCGGGCCTACGTACAATCGGATAGCGAGGGGATCGTGCGGCGGCTGAACGAGTTCTCGCCGAAGAACATCTCCATCCTCGATCTGAATCTCGAAGACATCTTCATCAACGCGGTCGGGGGCGAGATCGCGATGGCCGGTGGGGACGGAGCGTGACGTACGTACAGTTTCTGCGGCTGCGCAAAGCCCTGACGATTTATGGGATCGTCGTCGGCTCAATCTTCTTGTTTGGCTTGATCGTGGGCCACTGGCCCAACGCCCGCTTTGATTTTGGCCACGGCTTGCATCATGCGTTGACCGAAACGTCGTCGATTCCGAAGAGCATCCCGATGAGCGGCGTGCTCTTCTTAGCGGCTTGGTGCGCGATCATCTTCGCGACAGTGCTGAGCACGAGCCTTAACAAGGAAAACGACGGCGTGGAGATGGTGTGGACCAAGCCGATCGCACGTGAACGGCTCGCGGTTCAGTACATCGGGCTGGACTTGTCCGCGATCCTCGTCGCGTTCGCGTGTCCTGCGGTGCTGTGCATCATCGCGATCGCGAGCGTCGGAGGCCTGGAGTATCTGCGCTTCGATGCTCGCACCTGGCAGACGCTGATCATCGGCCTCGGCACGGCGTTCATGTGGTATGGGTTGGTTCAGGCTCTGACGTCATGGCAGCGCGGGCGCGGCGGTATGGCTGTCGGCCTGAGTTGGGCCGCTGCCTTCCTCGTATTGAGTTTTGCCGAGGCGACGCATTTCGTGCCCGGCCCGCTTCATCAGATCTTGCTCGCGGCGGACGTGCTTAATCCGCTCGCGTATTTTTCGTCGTACTCGCTCTCGGGCTACGGCGCGCACGCGAGCCCCGTCTTGCCGCAAGTTTTCGCCGGCACGGAGATGCGCTCGATCTTGACGTGGAGCATCGGCTTTCTCGGTTGCGCCGGTGCGGTCGGCGGTTGGAAACGTTTGGAGGTCTGAGCGGTGACATACGTTCAATTATTGCGCTTGCGCAAGGCCCTCACGATCTATGCCGGCGTCGTGGGGGCGGTGTTCTTCCTCATCTTGATTCCGACGCACTGGCCCAACGCGACCGTCCATAACGATACCAACGGTAGCGTTCCGCTAAGCATCCTGCTGCTGGTCGGCTTCTGCGCCATCATCTTCGGGACGGCGGTCAGCACGAGCCTGAACCGGGAAAACGACGGCGTCGAGATGGTATGGACTAAACCAATCGCGCGCGACCGGCTTGCCATGCGATATATCGCGCTCGATCTAGCCGCGATCGCCGTGGCTTTCGTCGTGGCGCTGGTCTTGGCCGTCCTCGTTTTCGCCAGCTTCGGCATGCTGGGCGCCATTCGAGCAGACGAGGGCTGGTTTTCTACGGCTCTTCTGATTTTCGGCGTCGCCTTCATGTGGTACGGCATCCTGCAAGCCTTGACATCCTGGCAAACGGGTCGTGGCGCCATCGTCATCGGCTTGAGCTGGGCGACCTTCGCGATCGTGCTGCCCGCTTTTCTAGCGCTTACGGCGCACATTCCCGGATTGCATGAGATCGCCGTAGCGCTCAACTTCCTCAATCCGCTTTCGTATCTTTCGACGAACAACGGAACGATCCACATCGGCCTCTCGACCGGTGGCTCGTCGTTAATTCCGCACGACACTTGGCTCCGCGTGGCGATCACGTGGGCATTCGGACTTCTAGGCTCTGTCGCGGCCATCGCCGGCTGGAAACGGCTCGAGGTGTAACGATCATGAAATACTTTGGAACCGCATTTTCGCTCAGTTTGGTCGGCTTGCGCCTGCGCATCCGGATCGATCTCGAAGACGTCCCCGACGAAGGCTCGGTGGCGCATCACGTCACGCTGCCGGTCCGCCGCTCCGAGACCGCTCCGCGTTAGGGCACCTTACTTCAGCACGAACGTGCTGCGGTGCGCCGCCTGGACGTACGAGAACTTACCGTCTTTGATAGCGTAGAAGTAGACGTTGGGGTCCTGCGGATCGCCGTTGTTGAGAAACGAAATCGGGCCGATGACCGTGTCGAAGGACATTGAGGAGTTGAGCGCTCGTGCGACGGCGATCCTGTCGGCGGACCCTCCGCGGCGGACCGCGCCGACCGCAATTTGCGCGGCGGCGTACGAGAACGCCGAGAGCGGCGTAAAGGGCCCGTACTTCTGTTCGAAGTCGAGCCGAATGCGATAGATCGACGGCGCGATTTGGAGCGGAGGCATCGACGTGGAGACGATCAGTCCCTCGGCCTCGCTCTTGTACTTAACCGTCGTCGTCGCATCGAAGAAGCCCTGGGACGCGAAGAGCGTACCGGAGTAGCCGCCGGCGCGCAACGCTTGGAGCATCGGGCCCATGTCCTTCACCGTTCCCGCGAGATAGACCGCGTCGGGTTTGGCGGCGAGCGTCTCCTTCACGGCGGCGGCGTAATCGGGCTTCTCGAATGAAAACCGAATCGCTTTGGAATCGACGTGCTCTCTCAGCATTCGCTCGTGATAGCCGGCCGCGACGTCGATGCCGTAGTCGCCGTCCTGATAAAGAACGGCCGAGACCTTCGGCTTTTCGCGAGCGGCGACGAAGCCGGCGGCGAGGTTCCCTTCGGACGAGTCCTTTGTCGCGAGACGCACGACGTTCGCATAGCCGTGGGCCGTAACCCGGTCGAAGGTCGTGGCGGGGATGATCAGCGGTAGACGTCCGTTGACGTAGGTCTGCAGCGTCTGTTCGGTAA
>DHWK01000149.1:3727-6394 GCA_002413145.1 bacterium UBP12_UBA5184 | reverse complement strand
GCGAGCGTGTTCTGGTCGTCGAAGGTACGCATCGCGTACAATTTGTCCATCGGGCCACGCAAGCGATTCGCCTCGTCGATCGCCGCGCGGACGCCGTTGCCCATCTGTTCGCCAAGCCGGATCGACTCGCCGGTGAACGGCCCGGCGACCCCGAGCGTCGCGGTGCCGACGATGGGATCGTTGAACGCGGCTCGCGCCGGTGAGGCGGCGGCGCTCGCGCCGAGAGCGGCGGCCGTACCAAGAAACGCGCGCCGACCCATCAAGCGTGCCATAAAAACCCGCCCAGCGTCGTCGCCAAGAAGGCGACCGAAAAAACCATATTACCCACGAAAACTCTCTCGTTGAGAACGAACACATTCTTTGAACGGTCGAACAAACGGTCCTCGTACCACGCTAACCCCGCGGCGAACGCTATGCCGAGATAGTATAACGGACCGACCTGCGCAAGCGTTCCGGCCAAGGCCAGCAGCAACATCATCGTTAGGTGCAGCAGGATCGGGACGCGCCGCCCACTCGCCTCACCGAAGCGAGCGGGGATCGAGCGCAGGTTCTGCGCGAGGTCGACGTCGCGATCCATCAAGGCGTAGATGATGTCGAACCCGGCGACCCAGATCGTGACGGCAAGGAAAATCAGCAGCGCCGGGACGGAAAACGTGCCGGCGACCGCGACGTACGCGCCGAGCGGCGCGAAACCATCGACCGCTCCCAGTACGAAGTGCGTCCACCAGCCCCAACGCTTGCAGTAAGGGTAGAGCGCGATGCCGAGCGCGGCGATCGGAATCAATGCGACGCACAACGGATTGAGCGCGAACGCGGCGACGACCAGCAGAACGACCCCGAAGAGAGCCGCCGCCAGCATCACGCCCCCAGGGAGTTGGCCGGTGGCGAGCGCCCGTCGCGCGGTACGCGGATTGCGCGCGTCGATGTCGCGATCGAGGTAACGATTGGCCGCCATCGCCGCGGTACGGGCGCCGAGCACCGCCACGGTGATCCAGAAGAATTGGTAGAGCGTCGGCAATCCGCGTGCGGCGAGAATCGCGCCGACGTATGCGAACGGTAATGCGAAGAGGGTGTGTTCGACGCGCAGTTCGCGCAGCAGCAGAGTGCTTTTCAACTCTCGGGCTCCCGGTACGGCAGAGCCGTGTGGGGTACGCCCTCGGCGCGCAGCGCCGTGCGGTCGAACGCTCCTGGCCCGAGACCCGGAGACTCGAGGAGGCGTCGTAGGGCGGCATCGCCCTGACCCGACCAGGCGTCGCCCGTCCCACCGAGCCGCAACCCGTACTCGTGCCAACGCCGGTTGACCAGATCGCGCGTCGCCTCGTCCATGACGATCTCGGGCGGCCAGGTGCGCGCATAGCCTTCGTCCGGGCCCTTGCGCGTCGCGTCGATGCCCAGCTTGTGCCCGAGCGAAACGAGGTGCGATCCACTGTGGTCGAGATCGTCGACCGGCCCGGGCATGACGACCAGATCGCGAGAAGGGTCGACGTTGTTGAGTGCATACCAAGCGACGGCGCGCACGTCGTGGACGTTCACGTCGGCATCGACGACGACGATGCAGCGCGTGAGCATCATCATGTGGCCCAGCCCCCACAACGCATTCATAACCTTTTTCGCCTGTCCCGGATACGATTTCTTAACCGAGACGATGCACAGATTGTGGAAGCCGCCCTCGACCGGAAGATTGTAATCGACGATCTCGGGGACGAGCATCTGCAGCAAGGGCAAGAAGATTCGCTCGGTAGCCTTTCCGAGCCAGGCGTCTTCCATCGGCGGTTTTCCGACCACGGTCGCCGGGTAGATCGGCCGGCGCCGGCGCGTGACGCAGCCAACGTGAAAGGTTGGATAATAGTCGGCCAGACTATAGACGCCGGTGTGATCGCCGAAGGGTCCCTCAACGCGAAGGTCCTCGTTGTCGACGAAGCCTTCGAGGACGAACTCTGCGTCCGCCGGCACCTTGAGGTCGACGGTCTTACATTTCACCATGCGCACGGAGCGGCCGCGCAAGAATCCGGCGAACGTGACCTCGTCGATCATCGGCGGCAGCGGTGCGCTCGCCGCATACGTTAGCGCCGGGTCGGCGCCGATTGCGACGGCGACCGGTACGTGACGCCCCCATTTGCTCGCGTGCGCGCGCCCTTGTTTGTGTCGCTGCCAATGCATTCCGGTCGTGCGTCCGTCGTAGGCTTGCATGCGGTAGAGGCCGACGTTTTGCGCGCCGCCCTCGGGCGCGCGCGTGATCACGAGCGGCAGCGTGATGAAGGGGCCGCCGTCGAGCGGCCAGGTGGTGAGAATCGGCAGCGCGCGCAGATCGGGTTCGTCGTCGACGACTTCTTGAACGGGCGCGCGGCTCACCGTCCGCGGGAGCGCCAGGGCGAGCGCGCCGACGGCGGCCGCCTTCGAGAGACCTTCCGAGAGCGTCCGCGGCCGATGAAGGTCGAGCGCGCCGCGAACGCGCGCGCCGACTTCGTCGAGCGTTTGGGCGCCGAAGGCCAGCGCCATTCTGCGTTCGGTTCCGAATTGGTTGGTGAGGACCGGGTATTGGGAGCCGGCGACGTCGGTGAAGAGTAGCGCCGGTCCGCCCGCTTTGACCGCGCGGTCGGTGATTTCGGCGATCTCGAGATAGGGGTCGACGCGCGCGTGGACCTCGGTCAGTTCGCCGGCGCGCCG
>DHWK01000149.1:2153-3607 GCA_002413145.1 bacterium UBP12_UBA5184 | reverse complement strand
GCCCGCGCTACCGGTCTAGATCGTGGAGCCGTGCGCGGCGAGCGAACGTAGGCGGAACGAGAGCACCACCAGCGCGATGCCGGCGACGATCGCGTAGACGCCGACGATCCAGATGCCGGCCAGCAACGCCGTGATCGGGAACAGCGAGAGGAAGATGCCGAGCGCGACGGAGAGCAACCCGGCCACCAGGAGCAAGATCTCCCCCGGAACGTTCTTGCGCAACTGGAACGCCGTCAAGATCTCGAAGACGCCCGTGACGACCGCCCACGCGGCAACGAGGATGCCGAGAACGAGCGCGGTGATCTGCGGCCAAAAGAACGTCAGCACGCCGGCTGCGATGCCGGCGAGCCCTTGGACGATCATCCACCACCAGCTTCCGCTATCGGGATGGGCGAATCGAAGCCCCGCGATGAGGACGAACATACCGTCCACGAAAGCATAAGCCCCGAACAGGATCACGAACGCCGCGATCGCGGAGCCGGGATACACGAAGACCAAAATGCCGAAAGCGAGTGCGAGCAGCCCGCGGACCAGTAGCCAGTACCAATTCGCCGCGAGTCGATGGGCCGCGATCACGGGCGTCGGCGCCGGCCACCTGCGCCGCCCCGGTCGCCGCCGCGGTCGCGCGGCGGGCCATCGCGTGGTGGTCCGGTGCGCAGCGGGCCGCTTGGGTCTTCGCCGGTGAGCACCGCCTTGCGCGAGAGGTTGATACGTCCTTGCGAATCGATCTCGACGACTTTGACCATGATTTCGTCGCCGACTTTCACGACGTCTTCGACGCGTTCGACGCGCGCCGGCGCAAGTTGGCTGATGTGGACGAGTCCTTCCTTACCAGGCAACACGGCAACGAACGCGCCGAAATTCATCAAGCGCGTGACCGTACCCATGTAGGTTTCGCCGACTTGGACGTCCTTGGTCAGCGCTTCGACCATTTTGCGGGCCCTTTCGGCGCCCTCGCCGTCGGGCGACGCGATGAAGACGCGGCCGTCGTTTTCGATGTCGATCTTGACGCCGGTGTCGGCGATGATCTTGTTGATGATCTTGCCGCCGGGACCGATCACGTCTTTGATCTTGTCGGGGCTGATCGTCAGGATGATCATTCGCGGAGCATACGGCGAAAGTTCCTTGCGCGGCTCGGCGATCGTCTCTTTTAATTTGTCGATGATGAACAGGCGGCCGCGCTTCGCTTGCGCCAGCGCCTCGCGCATGATCTCGATCGTGATTCCCTGGACCTTGATGTCCATTTGAATCGCGGTGATGCCGTCGACCGTCCCTGCGACCTTGAAGTCCATCTCGCCGAGGGCGTCTTCGATTCCCTGGATGTCGGTCAGAACAGCGTGCTTCTCGCCGTGGAGGATGAGTCCCATCGCGATGCCTGCGACGTGTTTTTTGATCGGAACGCCCGCATCCATGAGCGCGAGCGTCGAGGCGCAGACCGACGCCATCGACGACGA
>DHWK01000149.1:0-2019 GCA_002413145.1 bacterium UBP12_UBA5184 | reverse complement strand
CCGACCGAGAAGGGCGGGAAGTTGTAGAAGTGCATGTAGCGCTTGTTCGGGACGTCGATGATCCAGTCGAGACGCTGTTCGTCGGAGATCGAGCCGAGGGTCGCGGCGGTGAAGACTTGCGTTTGGCCGCGTTGGAAGAGGCCGCTGCCGTGGACGCGCGGGACGTAGTGCGTCTTGCTCCAGATCGGACGGATCTCGTCGTTCTTGCGTCCGTCGGGACGCAGGCCTTCGTCGACGACCATGACGCGGAGTTCTTCTTCCTCCATCAGCTTGATCGTCTTGTCGAATTCCTTGTTTGACGATTCCGCAAGCTTGCTTTTGAAAGCCTCGTCTTTGCAGCGCGCCAGCGCTTCCTCACGACCGATCCGCTCGAAGGCTTCGTTGCGCGCGCCCTTGTCGATGACGCGCATCGCCTTGGCGACGTCGCTCTTGAACGATTTCCGAACCCAGCTCGCAAAATCGGCGTCGGCGGCGCTCACCCCGAACGCCCTTTTCGGCTTGCCGACTCTTTTTGCGAGTTCGTCGATTGCGGCGACGATCTTCTTGACCTCTTCGTGCGCGAAGGCGACGGCGCCGAGGAAGTCCTCCTCGCTGAGCTCTTTGCCGGCGCCTTCGACCATCATGACGGCGTTGGCTGTGCCGGCGACGACGATCTCCATCCCGCCCGGTTCGTATTGCGGAAGCGTCGGGTTGCAGATGTAGTTGCGGTTTTCGTCGCGTCCGACGCGAACGGCGGCGACGGTCTGCTCGATGGGACAATCCGAAACTGCGAGCGCGGCGCCGGCGGCGCAAACCGCGAGCACGTCGGCGTCGAGTTCGGGATCGATCGAAAGCACCGTCGTGACGATCTGAACGTCGTTGCGGAAGCCGTCGGGAAACAGTGGCCGGATCGGACGGTCGATCTGGCGCGCGGAAAGCGTGGCGTGTTCGGTCGGACGTCCTTCGCGCTTGATGTATCCTCCGGGGATCTTGCCGGCGGCGTACATCCTTTCTTCGAATTCGCAGGTGAGCGGGAAGAAATCGATTCCTTCGCGCGGCTTCGACGAAATAGTGACGGCGGCGAGAACGACGTTCTGCTCGCCGTAACGGACGAGGGCGCTGCCGTTGGCTTGTTTCGCTAATTCGCCGGTCTCAATGACTAGCGTTCGGCCGCCGATCTCCAGTGAGACGGTCTCTGGCACGGGATGCTCCTAATTCTTTGTTCTTACTTTTGCTTTAAACGTGGCGGGGTTCGGGAAAACCGAGCTATCCACCCGCCGCAGGACGAGAAGGCTTATCTCGCAGGGTCGCCGTCGAAGGCAGAGGCGATGAATACCGAGGTCGACATTTGTCGGGCCCAACCGAGCGACGCCCGGCTGCTCGCGGAACTGCGCGTCCGCTCGTACGTCGAGCGCCATGCCGGCGACGGGGTGCAGATCGACGCGCTCCGCCGAGCCGGCGAGTCGGCGTTCGCGCTCGCGCTCGCGGACGGAACTTTGCGCGCGTGGCTCGCCTTCGACGGCGAGCGCGCAATCGGTACTGCGAGCCTGATGTTTCTGCCGAGCTTGCCCCGCTTCGGCATCGACGTCGCGCGCGACGGCCGCGTGCGCAACGTCTACGTCGAACCGGCCTATCGGCGCAGAGGGATCGGAATCGCGTTGCTGCGCGTCGTGCTGGCCGATGCGGTCGATGCGAACGTCGATCGCCTGACGCTCGGAACTTCGACGCAAGGCCGGCCGCTCTACGAGCGGCTGGGTTTCGAGTCACGTGGCATTCGCCGCGGCTACTACACGGACAATCGAGAAGACGCGCTCATCATGTGGAAGGACCCGGTCGGCCGCGACTCCGCGTGACTGGGAACTGTCACGACTTCCACACAGTTCGGTGTGTGTCTGACACCGGGACATGCTCCGCGCGGACAGGTGGCTTCGCTCAACCATGCGGAATCGAGCCAACCGGTGTCTGACACCGGGAGATGTCTGGACGGGGCACCGTGATTCTCGGCATCGAGACGTCGTGCGACGAGACCGCGGCGGCCGT
>DHWK01000049.1 GCA_002413145.1 bacterium UBP12_UBA5184 | reverse complement strand
CGGCCCTCGAACACCCTTGGCGACGCCTGCCAAGCGCCACCCCAGCCTCCCGACCCTTCCGAGGGGACACTTCTAAATAGCTGAGCGGGACATCTTAGCCTGGCGCTGACACTACCTCGGAGTGCCCAAGTACGGGAACTGCGCGAAGTTGAAGTGCTTTCCGCCGCAGCCCACGTTGTCGGTCGTCAGGTTGGGGCGGCCCGCTCGGCCGTCTTTCTCGTTGCCGTCGTCGGCGATCGCGCCCGATGAATTGGGGACATTCGAGCCGGCGGCGATCGTCGGGACGGTACTCCCGAACACGAGGCCGAGCGTCGCGTCGACGACGTCTTCGTTGATCCCACGTCCGCCGAACTTACCGTTCCCATTGCGCGGACCATTGCACGAATCGACGATCTGGCCGTTGGTCTCGACCCCCAGATAGCTCGCGTCGCCGGTTTGCGAAGTATCGATCAGCAGGACGTCGGGAACCAAAAGATTCTGCAAGAATGACGAAATCGTAGCGCTGCGCCCGCCATACGGTCCGGTCACGAACGTGTTGATGTCCGCGGTCATCGCCGTCGCGTCGGCGACAACGCCGGCCTTATTGCTCGCGTCGTGGCGCGCGTATGGACTGAAAACTTCGAGCAGTCCGGCTTCGCCGACGCGATCGATCTGATGGAAGACAATGTTCGAGCCGGTCTGCGTGCTGCCGGCCAGCGTCGGGTCGTTGCTGCAGCTCGAGAACGCCGCGAGCGAGAGAGCGCCGGCGAGGGCGAGGGTGAGATAACGCGTCATCATCGCACCCACCTACGATCCGCTCTGCGTTGAGGTCGTCGCCCAGAAGCCGACGATCGAGCCTGAGGCGCCATTCGATAAGATCGATTTCGGCATCTCGACGACGATTGAGAGTACGTTGCCGTTCGCGAATGAGTCGCTCGCGGTACCGGGTGGATTGAACCCCGTCGGGCAGGAGCCGTCGCCGACACCCGGCAGACAGCTCGCCGCGCTGCTTCCCTGCTTGCGATCGGGGACGATCTTGTAGAACTGCGTGAGGTCGAAGAAGAACGGATCCTCACGGACGCCCGCAAACACGGTGAGGGACCCGGCCGGAAAGGCTTGATTGATGAGACCCGTCCCCGTCGTGAAGCCGCTGCTGACTAGGGTCGTCGACGTTCCGGTTTGGTTGGGCGCCGCCGGCCCGTAGACGAAGATTTGCTGCGTCCCGTTGCTCGCGGCGCTCATCGAGAACTGAATAACGATGTTCTCGATCGGGCTGCTGCCGACGGCTTCGCTCGAATACCGCGTGTCGAACTTCATTGTATACAGTACTTGGGGATCGAAGAATGCCGTGCTGCCGGTGCCGGCGGCGAGGCCCGGATGGACGTCCATGACCGCGACCACGTCGTTGGCGTTCGTGGGGCTCGGGAAGAGGTAGACGTCGGAGATATCGGCACCGGGCCGCGCGACCAGCGTCGGCGAGTCTTGGATGTCGAATCCGGCGACGGGGCGGCCGTACAATATGGCGACTGCTACGAGTGCGCCCAGCGCGAGGACGCCACCAAATCTGCGAGCGAGTTTCATAAGCCTCGTCCATTACGCCCGACCGTGGCTCAAAGCCTCGGACGAGCGGAGGGAACGAATGCGGCGGTCGCGCATGACAGTTTGCACGTGATTTCGGAATGATTTGCAAATTCGTGCGAACCTGCGCGCTGCTCGGGTTGGTGAACTGCTCGTCCGGCGGTGCTGCTTCGCAGGGCGCCGAGCGAGGTGCGCCCGCGCCGCTCGCGGTGCTGACGAGCATCTCGACCTTCAAGTCGTTCGTCAGCGCCGTCGGCGGAACGCGCGTTCGGGTGGAGAGCCTCGTTCCGGTCGGCGTCTCGCCCGAAGATTACCAGCCGACGCCGGCCGACATCGAGCGCTTGCACGCCGCTCGGCTGCTGATCGAGAACGGGCTCGGGCTCGAAGCTTGGTTGGCGCGAACGATCGAGAACGCGCGCAATCCGAATCTTACCGTCATCGTCGCGAGTCGCGGATTACCGAGCAAGGCCGGCAACCCGCACCTCTGGATGGATCCGGAACTGGCGCGCGGTTACGTCCGCGCGATTCGCGACGCGCTGACGGCGATCGACCCGGGCGGTCGCGAATTGTTTTCTCAAAACGCGCAAGCCTACGATCGCCGCTTGGTCGCGCTCGATCACGAGATCGCGAAACGCATTGCGACGATCCCTGCGCCATCGCGGACGATGATCGTCTTTCACAACGCGTGGCAGTATTACGACGATCGATTCGGATTGCGCACGCTCGGCGTCATCGAGCCGTCGCCCGGCCAAGAACCAAACCCCGCCTACGTTGCGAGCCTCGTGGGTTTGGCCCGGCGGCACCACGTGCGCGCCGTCTTCGCCGAACCCGAATATAGTCCGAAGTTGGTGCAAACGCTTGCCCAGAGCGCCGGCATCGCGACGGTGGAAGATCTCTACGACGATTCGATCGGTACTGACCCGCGCGTCTACGATTATGATTCGATGCTGCGTTACGATACGAGCGTGATCGCCAAAGCCTTGGGCGGCCGTTGATGGCGATCGCGGTTCGGACGCGAAACTTGACGGTGCGCTACGAGCGCGTCCTCGCGCTCGATGGGGTCGATCTCACGCTCGACGAGGGCCAAGCCCTGGGCATCGTCGGTCCGAACGGCTCCGGGAAGTCGACGTTGCTCAGGGCGATCGCCGGCCTAATCGCGCCTAGTGCCGGAAATATCGAAGTCTTCGGCGGGACGCCGCACTCGCAAACGCCGGGGACGATCGCCTACGTTCCGCAAGTTGAGGCCGTCGATTGGTCCTTTCCGGCGAACGTCTACGACGTCGTCGCAATGGGCCGCTTTCCTCGGATGCGCGCCCTCGCACCGGCCTCGAAGCACGATCGCGAAGTGGTCGACGCCGCACTCGACGCGCTGCGCATCGGCGACCTGCGCTACCGCCACATCTCGGCGCTCTCCGGAGGCCAGCAGCAGCGCGCGTTCATCGCGCGCGCGATCGCACAGGAGCCGCGTCTGCTCTTGCTCGACGAACCGACAACCGGCGTCGATGCCTCGACCGAAGAGGCCCTACGGGTATTCGTTCGCGGGCTGGTCGAACGCGGGATGCCGGTCCTGATGACGACGCACGACCTCGAACGCGCCGCCGAATGGTTCGATCGCTTGATGGTCGTCGATCGGCGCGTCCTGGCCGAGGGCGATCCCGAGAAAGTGCTCGAGTCGGGAGCCTACGCGGGAATTCGCGAACACGCGCACACGCACGGGCACCTGCGGGGCGATCCCCAACTCCAGGAACGCGACGATGTTTGACGCACTGCTCGCGCCCTTCCAGTACGAGTTTATGCAGCGCGCCTTCGTCGCGGCGCTCGTCGTCGGAACGCTCTGTTCGACCATCGGCACGTACGTGGTGTTGCGCAAACTTTCGTTCATCGGCGACGGGATCGCGCACGCCTCATTCGCCGGGATCGTCGTCGCCTATCTGCGCGGGATGGACTACTACGTCGGCGCCGGGATCGTCGCCGTCCTGACGGCGCTCGGCATCGGGTACGTGACGCGGCGCGCCAAGATCTCACTCGACACCGCCATCGGCGTGCTCTTCACGGGGGCGTTCGCGTTCGGCGTCTTCTTGATGAGCCGGCTGCCGACGTACAACATCGACCTTCAGGGTTTCTTGTTCGGCAACATCCTGGCTGTTTCACGCGGCGATATCGGGCTGATCCTGGTGCTGGCGGCGCTCGTCTTCGCCGTCCTGATCGTCATCTATCGTCCGCTTCTGTACACGTCGTTCGACCCGGTCGTCGCGCAGGCCAGCGGCATCCCGGTCGCCCTCATCGACTACGTCCTGCTCGTCTTGCTCGCGTTGACGGTCGTCATCTCGCTTGAGACGGTCGGGATCGTGCTGGTCGCCGCGCTTCTCGTGACGCCGGCGGCGACGGCGTACCAGTTGACACGGCATTTTCGTCGCATGCTCGCGCTCTCGGCGGCGATCGGCGCGGTTTGCGCCGTCGCGGGCCTTTACGCGTCGTACTATCTGCACGCCGCGAGCGGGGCGACGATCGTGCTGCTCGTGACCCTCGTCTTCTTTATGGCGATGCTTTCAAAGCGTTTACGGCGCTTCGCTCCTTGAGCGAACCGGGCGACGCGCCGCGGATCTAATCCGGGGCGCGCTCGACGCTGTAGCGGTTGGTCTCGACGCGCTGCAGAAACCCGGCGTCGGCGAGGGTCTCGAGAACCTGGTGCGTCAGCTCGCGCTCGTGTTTGTTGGGCATCCCGGCCCAACTGAGCGCAACGTCGCCGAGATCGAGTTCGGCGCCGGGTACGAGAAGGCCGCGCACGAAGAGCGCGCCCAGATTCGAGCGTTCCATGCGACGCGCCAGCGGTTCGAGCGCAGCCTCGAAGGAAGAGCGCTGCGTCGTTTCGGCTTGCGGTTCGGGTAGGGGTTCGAGTTTTCGCGCGAACTCGGGAAGCTCGCGCGAGCGAATTGCGGGCGCCGGCAGCGGCTTGACCTCTTTCTCCGCGCACATCT
>DHWK01000012.1:344-11173 GCA_002413145.1 bacterium UBP12_UBA5184 | reverse complement strand
GTGATCTCGTGCGTCTCGACCGGATTCATCCCGGCCTCGGCGAGGATCGCGCGGCCTTCCTTTGCGTTGGTGCCGGTGAGCCGGACGACGAGCGGAACCTTCCTGAGGCCGCCGCCGGCGAGCGCTTCGACGATCCCGCGTGCGACTTGGTCGCCGCGCGTGATCCCGCCGAAGATGTTGATGAACAACGCCTTCACCTTGGGGTCCGAGACGACGAGGTCGTAACTCTTCTTCACCAGCTCGGCCTGCGCGCCGCCGCCGATATCCAGAAAATTGGCGGCCGAGCCGCCGGCGTTGCGGATCGCGTCCATCGTCCCCATCCCCAGGCCCGCGCCGTTTGCGATGACGCCGATGTCGCCCTCGAGCTTCGCGTAATTCGAGAGCCCGAGGCCGATGCGGACCGCCGCCGCCTGATCTTCATCGACCGGCGACTCCGCTTTCCAAGCGCTCAACTCGGGATGCTTATAGAGCCCGTTGTCGTCGAGTTCGACCTTCGCATCGGAGGCGATCACGGCGCCGTCCTTCGTCAGCACGAGTGGGTTGATCTCAACCAGATTCGCACCGTACTCCATGAAGAGCGTGTAGAGTCCGCCGGCGACGGCCGGAAACGTCTTGTGAAACCCGGCCGGCAAGTTCGCCGCGAACGCCAGCCGGCGCGCGGCGAACGGCCAGAATCCGGCGGCGGTGTCGACCCAATATTTTACGAGCGCGTCGGGATCGTGCGCCGCGACCTCCTCGACATCCATCCCGCCCTGCGCGGTGACGATGACGACCGGTTTCTTCGCCGTCCGGTCGATCGCGATCGAGACGTAGGCCTCGCTCGCGATCGCGACCTTTTCTTCGACGAGCAGCGAACCGACGCGCTCGCCGTCGGGGTTCTGTTCGTTCTTGAGCACCTTCCCGAGCAACTCGCTCGCGAGCGTGCGCGCCTGCTGCTCGTCGTCGGCAAACTTGATGCCGCCCGCTTTCCCGCGGCCGCCCATCAGGACCTGACTCTTGAGCACCCACGACCCCGGATTCGCGGCGACGAACGTCGCGACGTCGTCGGCGCTCTTGGCGAAATGTCCGCGCGGCGTCGGAATCCCGACGCGCCGAAACAACTCTTTCCCTTGATACTCCATCAACTTCATGGCCCGCGCTCAGTTGGCTCGCCGCCCCGGAAACCCTCGATGCGAACCTACTCGATCCGGCCGAGGAGCGCGCGAGCGATGATGAGTTGCTGGATCTCGCTCGTGCCTTCGTAGATTTCGGTGATCTTCGCGTCGCGGTAGTAGCGCTCGACGGGAAACTCGGTGGTGTAACCGTAGCCGCCGTGGATTTGGACGGCCTCGGCGGCATGCTTGCGCGCGGCGGTCGAGGCGAAGAGCTTCGCTTGGCTGGCTTCGACCGCGAACGGTTCGCCGCGGTCGCAACGCGAGGCGGCGCGCCAAGTCAAGAGGCGGGCGGCTTCGAGATCGGTCGCCATCTGCGCGAGCTTGAACGAGACGCCTTCGAAGGCGGCGATCGGTTTGCCGAACGCTTCGCGTTCTTTGGCGAATTTTACGCTGGCGTCGAGGCAAGCGGCGAGAATCCCCGTCGCCTGCGCGGCGATCCCGATGCGGCCGGTGGTCAATGCCGAGAGCGCATTGCTGAGCCCCGTGCCCTCGGCGCCGAGGACGGCGCCGGCGGGGACGGCGACGTCGTCGAAGGCGAGATCGACGGTGTTGCTCGTGTGGATGCCGAGTTTTTCGGTCGTCTTTTCAACGACGATCCCGGGCAGCGCGTTGTCGACCAAGAACGCCGAGATGCCCTTGGCGCCGGGGACGCCGGTCCGAAACATCGCCAGCGTGACGCCGGCGTAGCCGCCGTTGGTGCACCATTGCTTGCGGCCGCGCAACGCGAAACCGCCGTCAGGCGCGCGCTTCGCGGTGCTCCGAATCGCGGCGGCGTCGGAGCCGGCGTCGGGTTCGGTGAGCGCGAAGCCCGCGATCGTATCCCCGCCGGCGAGTTGGGGAAGATAGCGGTTCCTTTGCTCGTCGCTGCCCAGCCGCAGGATCGCGCCCGCGACCATGAGGTGCACCGAAAGCGTGACCGCGGTCCCCGCATCGACGCGTGCCAACTCTTCGACGGCGAGCGCGTACGCGACGTAACCCGCGTCGGCCCCGCCGTACCGCTCCGGAATCGTCAATCCCATCAGCCCCGCGCCGTTCAGTTTCGCGTACAGCTCGCGCGGAAAACGATGCTCGCGATCCCATGCGGCGATGTGCGGCGCGATCTCACGCTCGGCGACGTCGCGCGCGAGCGCGCCGACCTCGCGCTGTTCGGGTGTCGGCTCGAATTCGCCGGATGGCGTCGCGGTTAGCGTGTGGTCACCGCGACGGCGCCGTTTCGCGCGACGATCGGCCCACCCGGCGTCGCGTACTCGTAGAACCCGCGGCCGCTCTTGCGGCCGAGCCAACCTGCGTCGACGTATTCGCGCAAGAGCGGACACGGACGGTACTTCGGATCCTTGAAACCGTCGTAGAGCACTTCGAGAATCGAGAGCAGCGTGTCGAGCCCGATGAAGTCGGATAGCTCGAGCGGTCCCATCGGATGATTCATACCCAGCTTCATCACCGTGTCGATCGCTTCGACCGAACCGACGCCTTCGTAGAGCGTGAAGATCGCCTCGTTGAGCATCGGACAGAGGACGCGGTTGGAGACGAAGCCCGGGAAATTGCGCACCTCAACCGGCGTTTTCCCATGCGCGACCGCCAGCTCGCGCACGAAATCGTAGGTGCCCTGTGCGGTGGCGATGCCGCGGATGATCTCGACCAGCCGCATCACCGGCACTGGATTGAAATAGTGCATCCCGATCACGAGTTCGGGACGAGTCGTCGCGGCGGCGAGTTTGGTGATCGAGATCGACGAGGTATTGCTCGCCAGGATCGCGCGCTGCGGCGTGTGGCGATCGAGGTTCGCGAAGAGTTCGAGTTTGGTTTCGAGATTCTCGGTCGCGGCCTCGATCGCGACGTCGACGTCGACGTCTTCCCACGCGAGCTGCGGCCGGATGCGTGCGAGAATCTTAGCGCGCTCCTCGGCGCCGAGCCGGCCCTTCTCGACCGCTCGCGCGAGGTTCCGCTCGATCGTCTGCAGGCCACGCTCGACGAACTCCCGGCTGCGATCGTTGAGCAGCACCGCGTCGCCGGCTTGCGCCGCCACTTGCGCGATTCCCGCGCCCATCTGCCCCGCCCCAACCACCAATACTTTCATACCCAAAAACGTCTCGCGATCGTGAGGCGTGCGCGCCGAACCAAGATCAAGAGACTTTTATCAACACGGCATCGCCTTGGCCGCCGCCGCTGCAGATCGCTGCGACGCCGTATCCGCCGCCGCGGCGGCGCAGCTGGTGGACGACCGAGGCGGTGATACGCGCGCCCGACGCGCCGACCGGATGGCCGAACGCGACGGCGCCGCCTTGCAGGTTGAGGGTTTTCGGATCGAGTCCAAGCAGATTCGCCGTGCTCCACGCGACCGCGGCGAACGCTTCGTTCACTTCCCAGATGGCGATGTCGCTGGGCTTGAGGCCTTGCTTGTCGAGCAGTTTCTGCGCCGCCATCGCGGGCGTGAGCGCGAGATAGGCCGGATCCCACGCCGCCGCCGCGTGAGCCACGATTTCGCCCAGCGCTTCGTAACCGTTGCGGCGAGCGTAATCGTCGCTCGCCAGCACGACCGCCGCCGCGCCGTCGTTGACGCCGGGCGCGTTGCCGGCCGTCACGCTGCCGCCCTTATCGAGCGGCGCGAGCTTCGCCATCGATTCGCGCGAAGCGTCGGCGCGGATCGGTTCGTCTTTGTCGACGAGCGTGAACGGCGCGTCGCCGCTCAGATACGGCATGAAGCGCGTCGGGTCGGGAGCGAGATCTTCGGCCGGCTCGTGGCCCCAGAGGCGCGACGCGCCGTTTCCACCGGCATGGACCGGGACGCGCGCGCGCGCCTGGGCCGGTATCTCGTCGACGACGAGTTTTCCCTTGGCTTTGGTCGCGACGCGCAGCGGAACGATTTCAACGCCGAGCGTTCCGTCGGCGGTCGCCTGCGCCGCGCGCGCGTGACTGTTGAAGGCAAACTCGTCTTGCACTTCGCGCGTAATCTTCAAGTCGGCATTGACCTTGCTCTGCGCTTGGGCCATCGAGAGCCGCGACCAGGGATCGAGCAATCCGTCGTACACCATCAGATCGACCAAGGCTCCATCACCGAAGCGATAGCCGTAGCGCGCGCCCAGCGCGGCGTACGGCGCGTTGGACATCGATTCCATCCCACCCGCGACGACGACCGAAGCCTCGCCGTCGTCGATTAGGCGCGCAGCGTGCACGATCGCGATCATCCCCGAGGCGCAGACTTTGTTGATCGTCTCGAAGGTGATCGTCTTCGCGAGGCCGGCATTGTAAGCGGCTTGACGCGCCGGCGCTTGGCCGGCGCCGCCTTGCAGCACCATCCCCATGATCACGTGCTCCACGTCGCCCGGATCGAGCTTCGAGCGTTTGAGCGCGGCCCGGATCGCTTCACCTCCGAGCGTCGTGGCCGGGAGCGAGGCGAGCGCACCGCCGAGCCTGCCGAACGGCGTGCGAGCGGTTGCCAGGAAGACGATCTTCGATTGCATGACGGGTCCTCAAAAAACGGTTGGGGACTTGGCTTCTTCCGGGACGGCGCGCGACGGCCCTCGCGCGGGCGATGCCGCTAGGCGGGCGTGACCTGCGTGCAGACGATGCGTTCGTCGTCGCCGCAGGACTGGCACTCGAATTGCAAGGTGACGTGCGTGATCCCGAACTCGGCGCGCATCCGTTCGTCGACGCGGCGCAGCAGCGCCGAGGCCTCGCTCACGCTCGAATCGGGGATGAGGATGTGCGCCGACAATGCGTGCGAACCGGGTCCGAGCGTCCAAACGTGCAAGTCGTGGACGTCGACGACGCCCTCGAGGTCGCGGATCCGTTCGCGCACGGCCGGCACCTCGGCGTGCGCCGGCGCGCTCTCGAGCAAGACGTCGGCCGCCTCGCGAACGACGCGCACCACGCCGACGACGATGATCGTCGCAACGAAGAGTGAGAGCACCGGATCGAGCCACGCGATCTTTGCGCCGAGGATGACCAGACCGCCGATGGCGACGGCGAATCCGCCGAGCGCGTCGCTGGCGATGTGGAACAACGCCGCCTTCACGTTGATGTTCTCGCGCGCAGCGCGCAACAGCGCCCAGCCGATGCCGAGGTTGGTTACGAATCCGATCGCCGCGAAGAGCGCCATCAGACCGCCGGCCGGGAGCTGCGGCGACTCGAGCCGGCGGACGGCTTCGATCACGATCAGGATGGTGATCGCAAACAACAGACCGCCGTTGGCGAGCGCCGCCAAGACCTCGAGCCGCGCGTAGCCGAAGGTTTGGCGCAGCGTCGCCGTGCGCCGCGACGCCTCGACGTTGGCGACGACCGCGATGCCGAGGGCGAAAGCATCCATGAAGACGTGCGCCGCATCGGAGAGCAAGGCCAACGAATGCGCCATCAAGCCGCCGCCGAGTTCGAGCAGCGCCACCGCGATCGTGAGCAGCAGCGCGAGGCGCAGCGTTAAGGCCGTGCTCGCGTCTCCCCGCTCGGTGCTCACCGAAACCTCAGCCGCCGCGGCGTAATTTGAAGACGAGCGCCGCCAACATCGCCCCGAACGTCGCGAACGTCCGCGTCTCGGCCTTCGCAATCACGCTCGGGTCGTAGCGTCCGTGTTGCGGCTCGGCCGGCTGCAGGAGCGGAACGAGGCGCGGGACGCGCCGCGCGTACTCCTCGAACGCCGGCCCGAATTTCTTGCCGAGATATGCCTCTTCCAAGGGGACGATCGTTGCATACACGCCGAGCATCGTACCCAACGCGAGGGCGGTCATCGTGGCGCGGCCGCGTCCGCCCAGGCCGCCGGTGAACGCGATAGAAAAACCGAGCGCCGTCAAAAAATTCCCGACGTAGAGCGGGTTGCGAACGTAAGCGTACGGCCCGGCGGTCACCAGCGCGGGCGCCGTGACGGTATCGGCGCGCGTCGTGACGCCGGAGTACCCGACCGCCCAGCAGCGCAGCGCTTCGCCGGCGAGCGCGACCGGCAGACCGAGTGCGACCGATCGAGCCGTCGGACGCCCGAACGCGACCAGCGCCAGCGCCGGCAACGTCAACAGGGCGCCGCGATTGCGAAAGACGTTTTCCTGCCAGCGCGGTACGTCGGTCATCGAGCGGACGCGTGGACCCTCTGACTGGCTTCGGCGTAGACGTCTTGCAGCGATTGCGCGAGCGTGAAACGCGGTTTCCAGCCCGTGACGGCGCGCAGTTTGGTGTTGTCGCCGTACGAGAGCGGATTGTCGCTGGGCCGCATAAGGTCGGAGTTCTCGCGCACTTCGACCGCGACGTGCGCGACCGTGATGAGCTGCCGCAAAATCTCCGCCATGCTCACCGGCCGGCCGCTGCAGACGTTGTAGACCTCGCCGTCGAGCCCGTCGTCGGCCAGCGCGACGTAGGCCGAAACGACGTCGCGCACGTCGAGAAAATCGCGTTTGCTCGAGAGGTTGCCGACCGAGAGGGTCGCCTCCGCACCGCGACTGATTTCGGCCAGGCCCTTGGCGAACGACGGGATCGCGAAGCGTTCGTCTTGGCCGGGGCCGATGTGATTGAAGGCGCGCGTGACGATCGTCGGAATGCCGAACGTGCGTGAGGCGACGACCGCGACCGCTTCGCCGGCGAGTTTGCTGGCGGCGTAGGGCGTCGCCGGACGCGGCGCGAGCGTCTCGCGCAGCGGGTATTCGTCGTTGGCGCGCGTGCCGTAGACTTCGGCCGAGCTGACGAAGATGCAACGCGGCGGAGCGTTGTCGCGATAGACCTCGCGGACCGCCTCGAACAGCCGGGCCGTCCCCATGATGTTGGTTTCGTACGTGCCCATCGGGTCGTGCATTGCGTCCGGGACGAACGCCACCGCCGCCAGATGGTAGATGACGCGCGGTCGCGTCGCATCGATCAGACCGAGGACGTTCTCACGCTCGGAGAGGTCGAGGACGTGGTCGATGCCGTCGCCGTCGAGGCTGCGTCCCGCGACGAGCACCTCGTCGCCGCGTTCGCGCAGCGTCGCGACCAAATGCCGGCCGGCGAAGCCGTTCCCACCGGTGACCAGGACGCGCGCCATTATGCGACGTCCATTACACGAGCGCGAAGGGCCGTAGGCGCTCGAGGTCGGCGCGCACCATCATCTCGACGAGTTCTTCGAAGCTGGTCTCCGGCTGCCAGCCCAGTACGCGCCGCGCCTTGGAGGCATCGCCTACGAGATGGTCGACTTCGGCCGGACGGTAGAAGCGCGGGTCGACGACGACGTGATCTTCCCAGGACAGGCCGACGACGTCGAACGCCAACTTGCAGAAGTCGCGGACTTTGTGCGTTCGTCCGGTGGCGATAACGTAGTCATCCGCCGACGGTTGCTGCAGCATCATCCACATCGCTTTCACGTAATCGCCGGCGAACCCCCAATCGCGCGCCGCCTCGAGATTCCCCAAATGGAGCTTTTCGAGCATCCCGAGTTTGATGCGTGCCACGCCGTCGCTGATCTTGCGCGTCACGAACTCCAAACCTCGCCGTGGCGCCTCGTGATTAAAGCATATACCGCTCGCCGCAAACAAATTGTACGATTCACGATAATTGACGGTGATCCAGTGGCCGTAGACTTTCGCGACGCCGTACGGACTGCGCGGATAAAACGGCGTGGTTTCCGTCTGAGGCACCTCCGCCACTTTGCCGAACATTTCCGAACTTGATGCCTGATAGAACTTAATCTTGGTGTTAACGTGGCGAATCGCTTCGAGGATGCGCGTAACGCCGAGTGCGGTGAATTCGCCGGTAAGGACCGGTTGCGACCACGACGCCGGGACGAACGACTGCGCCGCGAGATTGTACACTTCATCTGGTTTGGATTCTGCGATGATGCTCGTCATAGAACTCTGATCGAGCAGGTCGCCGGAAACGATCTCGATGCGATCGAGCAGCGTGCGAATGCGATCGTGCACGTCCGTGCTCGAACGGCGCGTCATCCCGACGACGCGATAGCCCTTCGAAAGCAAGAACTCGGCGAGGTACGATCCGTCCTGCCCCGTGATGCCGGTTATGAGTGCGGTCCTAGCGGCCACCAAAACCCTCGTCCCAACGCTGTGTCGGGCGGTTCTTTGGTCGCGAACGCGCCCTGGCCTGCGGGCGCGTCAACGTAAGTATTTCGTGAGCCCTCGCGGAGCGTCGCTGTCGATCGAACGCGCGCGCCCGACCTCGAGAGCAAGCAGTTGGCCGGTGACCAGCCACGCCAGCGTATTGAACGACGGTCCGGTCAGCGGGCCGAGCCGCGTGACGCCGTCTTCTTCGGCGCCGATGGAATAGAGCGGGCTTTGGGTGCGACGAGCTTCCTCGAGCGGACGGGCGACGATCGGGCGCGACGGTTCGTCGAGAATGCCGACAAGCGCGCAATCGCGATCCAAGAGCGCGGCGCTGCCGTGACGGAACTCGCCGGCCGCAAAACCCTCGGCGTGAAGATAACTCGACTCCTTGACTTTCAAGGCGAGTTCGTATGCGACGGGGACGCCGTACCCGGCGCCGGCGAAGATCAGGCTGCGACAGCACGCGATTCGCATCGCGGCCCCCACGACGGCCTCGACCGCAGCGCTCGCGAGCCACCCCTCGACGTCGTCGGCGGTTCGGCACAAGGTCGCCGCCCCGCGCTCGCTCCGGCCGCCCAATAGCGCGGCGCTCCAAAGCAACACCGCGCACATCCCGGTCACGCTCTTGGTCGCCGGCACGGCGCGCTCACGACCGGCGGCGACGTCGACGACGACGTCGGCGCGCTCCGCCAGCGGCGCCGACCCGTCGTTGGTCAAAGCAATCAGGCAGTCCGGCGCGAGGATCTCGATCGCGTCCAACACGTCGCTGGAACGTCCGCTCTGCGAGAGTGCGATCGTCGCCGCGAACAGCGAACTCCCGCTGCCGATCAAGACGACGTCGCGGCCGCGCAAGTGACGCGCCAGATCGCGTGCCGCCGAAGAAGCGGCGAGCCGGCGCCACACCGCCGGCTGCTCGCGGATCTCGCGCTCGAGTTGCGCGCCGAGCATCAGTCCCCGATGACGCGCGACAAGACGGCCGCGCGCAAGGCGGCGAGGTCGGCGTACGCGCCGTTCCAGTCGTCGACGGAGAAGGCGAAGGTCACGGCGCCGTGGCGCTGCGTCGCAAGATAACCGGCCAGGCCTCGCACGTGCAGCATGCTGCCCGTCTTGGCGAAGACTCGGCCGGCCGCCGGCGTCCCGGCGATGCCCTCGATCGTTCCGCGCGCGCCGCCGACGGGCAGCGCCGAGAGCACGATCTCGCGGTACGGTGCGTTCCAATCGTGCTGCAAGATGCCGACGAGATCGCGCGGGGTGAGGCGATCGTATTGCGACATCCCGCAGCCGTCGGCGAGCGTGAAGCTGCCAAGATCGAGCCCAAGCGAGCGCAGCCAATGCTTTTCGTAGGCGATCCCAGCCAGCGTCGTGCCGGGCCGGCCGGCCGAGACGAATCCAAGTTCTTTGAGAAACATCTCGCCGACGAAGTTGTCGCTCGGGATCCAAAATTTCGGCAGCATCAGCGAAAGCGGGGGCGAGAGATGCGTCCAGATGCGCCGGGTTTCGCGCGCGGTCCGCAGATCCGCCGGCGGCAAATCGCGTACGAGGGCAACCCCGTGCGCGCGTAGCCGTAGCGCCAGTGCCTTTGCGACGTAGGCTTGAGGATCGTTGACCGCGATGTCGATCGCGTGTGAGGACGCGCCGAGCCCGATCGTACCGCTGAGGTGCAGGCGTCCGCTCGGATCGGGATCGACGTCGGCGTCCGCGCCGCCGGCGCGCGCCGCCGTTACGATCGACGACGAGACGCCGATCACCGGCGGATCGACGCTCACCTTCGCCGGTCGCCCGGCGACCGCAGCCGGCCAGACGTGCACGTGAACGACGTTCTCTTCGACCGCGAGCGCCGAAGCTTTGGCGGCGTAGTCGTATGTGAAATCGTCCCAGGTCCAGCCCGGAGCGTAGGGTTTGCGGTCGTAGCGCGACGAATCGATCAGGAGCGGGCCGCGAAGACGCTTGATCCCCGCCTGCGCGACGGCGAGCGCCAAGTTGTCGAGGTCGCCCAGCGTCAAGAACGGATCGCCGCCGCCGTGCACGACGAGCGCGCCGCTCGCCGTCAGTGAGGCGTTCGTGCGAAAACGATAATCTTCGCCGAGCCGTTCGAGCGCGGCGCTGCCGACGACGAGCTTGAAGGTCGAGGCAGGCTGGAACTCGTCCTCGGCGTTGCGCGCGTAGAGCGTCGCGCCGGTGCGCGCGTCGACGAGCAGGACGCCGGCATGCGCGCCGCGCAGCGCCGGTGCGCCGCCGAGCAGTGCGTCGAGGTCGCGCTGCACCGCCGCGATTTCATCGGCCGTCCACGGATCGCCGAGCGCAACCGGTTCGACGATCGCCGGTTGCGCGCTCGCCGGTCTCGCCATCAGGCACGCCAGCGCCGCCAGCGCGAGGAGCGCGAAGCGTTTCATGCCAAGTTGGGGCGCGCCGCGCCGACGCGTTCGGCGAAGCGGGTCGCGATGAAAGCCGCAACCTCGCTCGGCAGCGTTCCGCGGCCGAAACCGGCGTCGTAACCGAGTTCGGCCGCAAGCAGGTTGGTCATACGTGGACCGCCCGCGATCAGCAGCAGGTCGTCGCGCATCCGCTCCGCCTCGAGCAACTCGCCGAGCGCCGTGAAGTTGCGGACGTCGCTGCCCTTTTGCGTGACCACCTGCGAGACGAGGACCGCATCGATGCGTTCGCCTAA
>DHWK01000012.1:0-239 GCA_002413145.1 bacterium UBP12_UBA5184 | reverse complement strand
GGGCCCGCATCGATGCGTTCGCCTTTCCCGAATTCCACGAGCCGTTCCACCGAGATCTGACTGCCGAGGTTGAACGTCTCGAATTCTTTGTAGCGCTCGAGGCCGTAATCGCCGCGATAGCCTTTCATGTTCAAGATCGCGTCGATGCCGACCGTGTGCGCGTCGGTTCCGATGCACGCCCCGGCGACGCGAATCTTGCGGCCGACCCGGTCGCGGACGAGCGCGTCGATCTGTTCCAT
>DHWK01000017.1:14688-23061 GCA_002413145.1 bacterium UBP12_UBA5184 | reverse complement strand
GCGGTGAAGGCGCCGGGCTTCGGCGATCGCCGTAAGGAGATGCTCAAGGACATCGCGACCCTCACCGGCGCGACCGTCGTCTCCGAAGAACTCGGCCTCAAGCTCGACAAAGTCACGCCGGATCTGCTCGGTCAAGCCAAGACGGTCAAGATCACCAAGGAAGAAACCACGATCGTCGACGGCAAGGGCAAGCCCGACGCGATCAAGGGCCGCATCGAGATGATCAAGCGCCAGGTCGAAGAGACCGACAGCGACTTCGATCGTGAGAAGCTGCAAGAGCGGCTCGCGAAGCTTTCAGGCGGCGTCGCCGTGATCCAAGTCGGCGCGGCGACCGAGACCGAACTCAAAGAGAAGAAGCACCGCATCGAAGACGCACTCTCCGCGACGCGCGCGGCCGTGCAAGAAGGGATGATCCCCGGCGGCGGCAGCTCGCTCGTTCACGCGCTGAAAGCGCTCGAAGCGCACACGCACACGAACGGTCACAGCGGCGCGCACGACGAGAAGATCGGCTGGGACATCATCCGCCGCGCCCTCGAAGAGCCGCTCCGCCAAATCGCGGAGAACGCGGGCTTCGAAGGTTCGGTCGAAGTGCAGAAGGTCAAAGCCTCCAAGCCCGGGATGGGTTTTGACGCGATGACGGGCGACGTCGTCGACATGTTCAAGGCCGGTATCGTCGAGCCGTTCAAAGTGACGCGCTCGGCCCTGCAGAACGCGGCCTCGATCGGTTCGCTGATCCTGACCACCGAGACGCTCATCGCCGACAAACCGGAGCCCAAGAAGAACTCCGGCGGCGGCGGCGGCATGGATGGAATGGGCGGCGGCGGCTACGACATGATGTAGATGCGGCGCTTCGGCGCTCGATGCATCGACGAGAACGGCCTCCGGCGATCGACGCCGGGGGCCGTTCGGTTTTCGGGGCCCCATCCGCTGCTGAAATTGAACGTAAAGATTTGCACAAGGTGCATAACTTTGTGAGCAAGCCTCGTAGAGAAGGGCTTTTTTCCCGCTTGGCACCTGTGGAACCCGGCCCTAGCGTGAAGTCCGGGCCTGCTCCCGGCTACATGAGCGCCGCCGCCGCCGAGTTCGTGCTGGCATGAAGCGCCGCGGCGAGCGCGCTCGCCTCGCACGCCGGCGTACCGGACAGCCACGCGCCGATGAGGCCTAATTGCGCCTCGGCGAGATGGGAGGCGATCAACCCGAGCGGGATAGCCGGTTTCTTGCCGCGCGAAGCGCGCACTCGCTTCGCGAGCCGTTCTTCGATCAATCTGGCGAGGAGCCGCGACAGGAGCGGGCGTGTCGGCTCGGCCAGAATGACGCGGCTCATCTTGCGATTCGCCCAAAAGTGAGCGACGACCATCTGAAGTCGATCTCGATCGCATTGCGCTTCGAGCGCGTCGGCCAAGATCGAGAGTATCGGCGCGATGCTCTGCTCGAAGAGGTCGTCGATGTTTTCGAAGTGCTCGTAGAACGTCGAGCGTCCGACATTGGCCTGCTCGATCACGTCGCGTACGGTTAGACGATCGTAGCCGCGTTCGAGAATGAGATCGCGAAAGCCGACCAGCAACGCTCGCCGCGTGCGCTCGACCCGCCGGTCCGGTTTACTCGAAAGGGCGCCTGGCAAGACATTTCCTTTCCGGACAACGCGTCTCCAATGTCCGGAACCGGACCGGGGGGCAGGACGCGCCGGTGATTTTGCGGCGCCATCTGCTATGGTGACGTCGCATCCGTCGTGAGGTACAGTAGCGTGTCGCAAGGAACATCGCCTTCTCTTGCCGATCGGCCGGATGGGAAGATCGCAGCCGGCATCATCGCCGTATGCGCGATCGTCGCGATCCTCTCGATCGCACAGCATCCCGTCGTCGAGAAGCACGCCCCGGCCCTGGCGATTCCAGAACTGGTTCGGCTCGCTCCGATGAACCAGGCCGTTCACGGCATCCTGATCGCGGTGATGGCCTTGCTCCTATTCGGCTTCTCGATCTTCTCGGCGCGACGGGGATTCGATCGCCAGACCTCGGTCGGCGGACTCATCGCGTACGCGCTAGGGGTTGGAGCGGTAATCGGCGCGGCGTTGATCGACGGCTTCTTCGTCCCGGGCATCGCGTTGCGTTACCTGCGAGTCTCACCGGACGACGTGAAGGCGGCTGTCCCGCTCTTGCTCTTTTGTGCGGTCGCGATCCAAAATTTGACGAAGTTGGGATTCATCGCGCTCTCGGCCGCCATCGCGCTGTGGTCGATTGGTTTGGTGCGCGCGCCGGGAGCTTTGCGCGCCACCGCGATCTTGGGTTTCGCCGCGGCGCTCGTGCCGCTCGGAATCCTCGCGTTGGTCCGTTACCTCAACCCGCATACCGTCGGCGCCGTCGTCATCGTGCAAGCTGTGTGGTATTTGGCCATAGCAGGCTTACTGTGGACCCGGCGCGTCTGAGTTTGTTCGTTCACAACTCGGCCGCGGCGGCGTGGGCGGCCATTGACTTTTTAAATGGGAAGACTCGTCGCCGGAGTCGATCGCGGTAGGGCGCGCGTGCTCACGACACAGCCGCGCCGCATTCGCCGTCCGGCGGGGACGAATCCCTGCTCCGGCCCCAGGTAGTCACGCTTGCCGGCGGTGCGGGCCGTAACTACCAAGGCTGCGAACGGTATGTTCGCCTAGAATTCATCGGCTTAGGGGGGAGGCTCAGAATGATCGTCGTCACGACCGAAGACGTCGCCGGGCACCGCATCCTCGAAACGAAAGGCCAGGTCTTCGGCGTCATCGTACGCAGCCGCGGCTTGGGCGGAAATATCCTCGCCGGCCTGCGCACGATTTTGGGCGGCGAGATTCACGAGTACACCGAGATGGTCGAAGATGCGCGGCGTCAAGCGATCGATCGGATGTGCAAGAACGCGACATTGATGGGCGGCAACGCCGTCGTGCGGATGATGTTCGACTCTTCGGAGATGGGGACGACGATGACGGAGATCGTCGCCTATGGAACGGCCGTCGTCGTCGAGCTGGGGTCGTGACCTTGCGAGCCGTGATCCTGGCGATCTGCGGGCTCATCGTCCTCAGCGCGTTCGCCGAGTACGCGTTCGGCCACGTCAGCGGGCTTCTCATCGGCCTGCAGGCCGTCGTGGTGCTGGCCCTAATCGCGTTCGAGCGGAGACGCTACCGCCCGGTCGTCAAGGACGCCGCCGCACAGTGGCTGCCGACCGGCGAAAAATTTGAGGACCCATCGTCCGGTAAGACCGTCGAAGTCTACGAAAATCCGCACACCGGCGAGCGCGACTACCGCCCGGCTTAACGAAAAGCGGCGGCTACGGCGGATCGATCTTCTTTGGCTTCTTGTTGAAGGCCGACTCGAGCGCTTCGAGCGTCATATCGCCCGTCGCGACCCGGAACAGTTTGGGATAGTTGTCGTCGCCGACGCGCACGACCAAGCCGATCAGGTTATGAAGCGTCTCGGCGTTGAGATGTTCGTCGCGATACTCGAGGTCGATGAAGAGCGACGAATCCTCCGTCGCCGAAAACTTGGCGAGTGAAAGTGCCGCGTTGGCTTGCAGGGCGGCCTCGAGGAGCGCAAGCCGCCGCGGAGCGCTAGGCGGAAGCACCATCACGAACGTGCGGAGCATGACCCATGCGTCGTTGAGCCTGATGTTGACCGCCCACTGCCGCAGATCGCTCGTGAACATGACGTCGTACGAACTCGCGCCGGCGCGTTTCGCGCGTAGACCGGCCTCCTTCAGCATCCCCGAAAGGCGGCGGTCGATAGACTCCTGGTGTTCGTGTTCCACGCTCACAGGATACAACGCCGCGCCGAATCTGAGAATTACGGCGCCGTAAAGTTTTCGTTCGTCGAGCGCCTGCTCGCTCGCTCGAACTACGCCTTGACGAAGATCCCCATGCGCGTGATAGAGCGGCATGATCGCATCCCTTATTTTCCGCAGCGCAACCGTCCGGCACGGCAGCCTCACGGTCCCCGCCAAGGCCGAACGCGATTTCGAACTCGCCGCCGATTATCTATCGGGCGATTCTGCGATGCGCGCGATACTCGACAAGGCCGAGCACGCCGCGCAGCGGCTGCATCTCCGCTTGAACCGTCACGATGACGATTCGTACGACCCGGAGGGGCGCATCGTCAATTGGGATCCGCACAGCGCCCTGCACCTGGACGGCGGCGGCCGTCAATCGCCGGCGCTCGGGCTCGGGCATGAGCTCGATCACGCAACGGTCGCTCCACGGATCGCCGATGCAGGGGGTGGAGTCTACGACCCCAAGTATGACAACCGCGAAGAGCGGCGCGTGATCGCGGGCTCGGAGACGCACGCGGCGGCGACACTGGGTGAAGACGTCCGTCACGATCACGGCGGCTGGACCTATCGGGTCGATTCGCCGATTGCACGCTAATGTCGAAAGGAAGATGTGTGGCGCAGCCCTGGTTCCTGCGAGCCGCGCTCGAGGACCGCGGCGACATCGTGAAGCTCGAGGTGCTGCATCTCGACGACGATCTGCGGACCCGCGAGGCCATCGGACCGGCGAAGTTCGAGACGCTCGAATTGAGGCGCAGTCTCGTCGAGGATCCCGCCGCGATCGAATCGCTCTTGACGTACATCGCCGAAACCGAGATCGATGAGGGTCCCGGGCGCCTCGACGCGCGCTGGGGTCTGGTCTTCACGAACGTTCGAGGCCAGCGCGTCTTCTCGCTGTACCTCGACAAGTTCGGAAAACGCGCGGCCGCCGACGGCTACGAGCTGAACCTGCATCATGCCGAACGCATCCTCCAGTGGCTCAACTCACTGCAGGTCGAGAACGTCTAGCGCAGCCTGCTACCGCCAGCCGACGCGGAATCGGTTGGTTCGTGGCGCGCGAACGAAGAACAACAGGGCCAGCGCCGCCCAACTCGGGCCGTCCTCGAGCTTGCGGCGCAAACTCGAGTTGGCCCAGTCGGGGGTCAGCCGCACCCGCCAGCCCCAGGCGAGCGACGCGGGGTCGTCGTCGCGAATCGGCGGCAGCGGCGCCCCGCTGGTCACGTGGGTCAAGTCCGGCGGCGATTTCGGCAACAGGATCAAGCTCGCGAGCGTCAGCAGCGGTGCGAAAACGAGCCACGCGACGCGCTCGCGGACTTGTTCTCGCTCGAACGCGACGACGGCGGTTCCCAGCGCCGCGAACAGGACGGGAAGAATCTGACTTGGCATCGGTTCGTCCCAGCGCACGACGAGCAGGCCGACGGCGAGGCGAGCGAACCAGGAGAACGGTGCAAGCAACAGCGCCGCCGGCAGGGCCGCGGCGAGCTGCCCGATGTGCACGTACGGCCCGCCGAGCATCGCCGTAGCGACGGGCAGCAGCACGTAGAGGCCGGGTCGTTCCATCTGCGGCGCCAAACGGCGCGCGAGCAGGACGCCGGCAAGCATCGTGACGACGTACGACAACCAGCCGAGGACGAGCGCGACGGCCGGCGCGGCGCCGAACAGATAGAGGACGTGCGCGAGGCTATATTGATCGCTCGCCGGCAATTCGGCTCGCGCTTGCACCGGCAGGGCGAGCGCGAAGTACTCGACGTTTCGCGCCAAGCCGAAGGTCCCCAATCCGAAGAGTCCGATCGCGAGCAAGGAAAAGACCAGCGGCCAGCGCGTCGCGGGGACCAGCAAGAAGAGCGCGACGATCGCGGGCAGCGCGACGTGCGGCTCGACGAGCGCGAGCGCCGCGACGAACCCGGCCCACCCGTAGTGCTCGCGCTGTACCAAATATGCAGCCAGGCAGAGCGCGCCGATCGCGAGCGACACCGGTTCGCCGGAGACGAAATTGAGAATCCCGACCGTCGGCAGCAACGCCAAGAAGACGGCGAGCGAGGGCTTTTGCAGGATCGAGCCGAGCGCCGCCGCCGCGACGACGACCCCCAGCAACAGCAGCTCGAGCCAGACGATTTTGGCGGTTCCGTACGGCAGCCACGTCAGCGGGACGAACGCCGCGATCGCGTAACTCGGCAGTAGGAGCGGGCTCACCGCCCAATCCGGTTCGCCCGATTCGCGGCGGATGCGGTGCTCGCACGCTCGCAGTGGTTCGACGACGTAGGGATCGCGGCCGAGCCGCGCCGACTCCGCACCACAGTAGATGACCCGAAAATCGAGCGCGTATCCCGAGGTGTCGAGCGATTGGCCGGGATGCCGAACGGCGCGGAGCACCGTCGCCGCGCCGAAGACGATCGCAAGGAGCGCCGCGATTAAGAGGAAGCGTCGCACCAGCTCCACGGGCCTCGCGCTTCGTGGCGCTCCCCGCGGGACCTGTTCGGCGCTCCAGTGGGCCGGCTTTTCGGGGTACTACTCGGATTGCGGGGAGGTCCGCGGGCGGAGGCGGGCAACCATCTAGCCTGGCAGTGTGTCGTTTAGAGCGCTAAATGAGAGCTGATAATGCGTCGATTGGCATGAGCGTGGTTGGGGCCCCATGCGCTTCGCGTATGGGGGCGCGGAGCCGCGAAGCGGCGGAGTGCGTTTCAGCCATTGCGGTCCCCGTTTTGCGGAGCAAAATGGGGTGAAAGACTGTTTCGGAGACGATTTCGAGGCTATTTTTGCGGAGTTCGCTCGCCGGGTTCGCCCGGGGCGCTTCGAACCGAACACCGACGTAGCCCTAAGCGACGACGGCGAATCGGTGATCGTCACCGTCGAGATCGCCGGTGCCGACCCAACGGAGCTGCGCGTAATGATGGAAGACCGGACGCTGTACATCTTGGGACGGCGCGCCGATCGCGAGCGCGATGGGCGCGGCTCGTATCTCATGAAAGAGATCGACTACGGAGACTTTGGAAAGAAAATGCACCTTCCGGTCCCCGTTTCGTACGAAGATGCAAGCGCGATTTACCGGGACGGCATGCTCACCATCCGCTTACCGCTCTCCAAAGACTACTCGCTGGTGCCGCGCAATCGCACCGAAATTCGAATGACCGTGAAAAGGATCCCCGTTTAATGGCCCGTCCCGTTGCCGCCGAACGCAAAATCGACCTCATCGGCATATTGCCGCTGCAAGACTCGGTCCTGTTTCCGAACACGGTGATCCCGCTGGCCGTCGTCAAGAGGCCGGGCATCGTACTGGTCGAGGAAGCGCTGCGCGACGGCAAACAGATCGGCCTCGTCGCCCTCAAAGACAAGGATGTCGAGGATCCCGAGCCCGACGATCTGCGCCGCGTTGGGACGGTCGGCACCATCCAGCGCATGATCAAGGTCCCCGACGGGACGATCCGCTGCATCGTCGGCGGTAATACCGTCTTCCGCGTCGAGAAATTCACGCAGACCGAACCGTACATCGCGGCCGAGATTACCGAAATCCCCGACATCACGGTGCAGTCCGACGATCTGCTGGCGATGCATCGCAACCTCGCCGGGCTTTTCTCGAAGTTGATCGGCTATCTGCCGCAAGCGCCGCGCGAGATGGAGATGGAAGTCAACAACATCTCCGACTCCAACCTTCTGACGTACTTCATCGCGAGCTCGATGCGGCTCGATACGAGCGACCGTCAGGCTTTGCTCGAAGAGCGCAACACCGAGAAGCGCATGCGCAAGCTGACGATGATGCTGACCAAGGAATTGGAGGTCGTCGAGCTCGGACACAAGATTCAATCTGACATTCAGCGTGAGATGGAGAAGAATCAGCGCGAGTTCTATCTCCGCCAACAGTTGCGCGCGATTCAGGAAGAGCTTGGCGAGACCGATCCGCAACAAGCCGAAACCAACGAACTCCGCAAGAAAATCGACGAAGCGTCGATGCCGGAGGACGTCAAGAAGGCGGCCGATCGCGAGCTGGAGCGCCTTTCGAAAGTGCCGACCGCGTCGCCCGAGTACTCGGTGATTCGCACCTACCTCGATTGGCTCGTGCAGCTGCCTTGGAAGAACGCGACGAGCGACGCGATCGAGATTGTGAAGGCGCGCCAGATTCTCGACGCCGACCACTACGATCTCGACAAAGTCAAGGATCGCATCGTCGAATATCTCGCGGTCGGAAAACTCAAAAAGAAGATGACCGGTCCGATCCTCTGTTTCGTCGGACCGCCGGGCGTCGGGAAAACGTCGCTCGGGCAATCGATCGCACGCGCGATGGGCCGCAAATTCGTGCGCCTCTCGGTCGGAGGGGTGCGCGACGAAGCCGAAATCCGCGGGCACCGGCGCACCTATATCGGCGCGATGCCGGGGACGATCATTCGCGCGTTGCGTGACGCCGGCACCAAGAATCCGGTGATGATGATCGACGAGATCGACAAGGTCGGCGCCGACTTCCGCGGCGACCCGCAGTCCGCGCTGCTCGAGGTCCTCGATCCGGAGCAGAACAACTCGTTCCGCGACCATTACCTCGATCTACCCTTCGACCTCTCGCAAGTGCTGTTCATCTGCACGGCCAACCAGCTCGACACG
>DHWK01000017.1:11739-14518 GCA_002413145.1 bacterium UBP12_UBA5184 | reverse complement strand
ACACGCGCGAGGCGGGCGTTCGCAATCTCGAACGCGAGATCGGAACCATCTTCCGCAAGATCGCGCGCAAGATCGCCGAGGAACCGCGTTTCAAGGCGCGCATCAAACCGCCCGGTTTGGCCGAGTATCTTTCGAAACCGCGCTTCTTCAACGAGGTCAAGAAACGCACGGCCTCGATCGGCGTCGCGACGGGCCTGGCTTGGACGCCGGTCGGCGGCGACATCATGTTCATCGAGACGACGGTCATGCCCGGAACCGGAAAAGTCGTGCTGACCGGCCAGCTCGGCGACGTCATGAAGGAGAGCGCGACGGCGGCGGTCTCGTTCCTGCGCGCGCACTCCGAAGAGCTGGGCTTGCCCGAAGAATATTTTGCGAAGCACGACCTCCACGTCCACGTCCCCGCCGGCGCGGTGCCGAAGGACGGCCCGTCGGCGGGCATCGCGCTTGCGACCTCGATCGCTTCGCGCTTGACCGGCCAGAAGGTCAATCCGAACATAGCGATGACCGGCGAGATCACGCTGACCGGGCAAGTGCTCCCGATCGGCGGGGTCAAGGAGAAAGTGCTCGGCGCCAAGCGCGCGGGAATCGCCAAGATCGTCTTGCCGAAGCGCAACGAACTCGATCTCGACGACGTCCCCAAAGAAGTGCGCGACACGATGTCGTTCACCGGCGTCGAGGACATCTCGGAAGTCTTCGCGCAGGCCTTCGGCGATCGGATGGTCGCGCCGACCGCGATGGCCGATTCGGAGAAACGCAACGGCGTCGTCGTGCCGATGCGGCGTTCGAAGCGCGTGGGCCGGGTCGCCGGCGAGCGCGAGCGTAAGCGCGTGCGTCTGAACGGGAAGCGCAACCGCTCTTAAGCGCGCTTACGGCGTTCCAACAAGAAGACCAGCGGGATGCAGAAAAATCCGGCGAAGCCGACCAGATAGGACGCGTCGGCGAAGGCCATGGTGTTGGCCTGTTGCACGAGCGCGTGGTAGAGAACGTTCAGTTGATGGTGCGCGACGACATCGCGGACCAACGAACTGTGCAGGGTGACGCCCGCAGCGAGGATCGTCTGGTGAAACGCTTCGCGATGCGAGAGAAGCGTGACGAGCGCGGCCGTCGAAATCGACCCGCCGAGTTGCAGGAAGAGGTTGACGAAGGCGGTGGCTTTCGGTGCGACCTCGCCGGGCACCGAACTGAGCACGGCAATCGAGAGCGGGATGAACACCAGGGCCAAGCCCGCGCCGGCGAGCATCAACGGCTCGGCGAGGCTCCAAAAAGGCGTCGTGCTCGTCGAGACGCTCGCCAGCCAAAGGTTCGAAGCGGCGACGAGCGCGAAGCCCGCGGCGAGCAGAATCCGTGAATCGATGCGGCCGCTTCCGACGAGCCGGACGATTGCCATCGTGAGAACCCCGGTGACGATCGCGCGCAGCAGGATCAATTCGCCCGAGAGCGTCGCGGTGAAATTCAAAATCGACTGAACGTATTGAGGCAAGACGACGATCGTTCCGAAGAGACTCGCCCCGGTGACGATCGCGAGCACCGAACCGGCCATCACGCCGCGATAGCGAAACGCCTTGAGGTCGACGATGGGGGAGCGGGCGCCGAAAAGCTCCCAGCAGACGAAGGTCGCGATGGCGGCGGCGGCGGTGCAGGCGAGCGCGAGGATGAGATCGTCGTTGAACCAGTCGCGCCGCTGGCCTTCGTCCAGGACGAACTGCAGCGAGCCTAACCCGGCGGCAAGTAAGACCAGGCCGAGCGCGTCGAGCGGCAGGCGGCGCGGCGCCGTCGGATTTTTCATCATCGCGAGGATGGTGATCCCGGCGATCGTCCCCGGCACGATGTTGATCAAGAAGACGTAGTTCCAAGAGAAATTATCGGTGAGCAATCCGCCGAGCGTCGGACCGACGGTGGGTCCGACGATCGCGCCGAGCGCGAAGATGCCTTGGCTTAACCCCAGCTTGTCGGCCGGAAACGTGTCGCGCAGCGCCGCCTGGCCCGTCGCGATCAAGCCTCCGCCGAACGCACCCTGGATGACGCGCCAGAAGATCAGCGTCCCGATCGAGCCGGAGAGGCCGCAGAAGACCGAGGCGAGCGTGAAGCCGAAGATCGCGGTGGCATAATATTGGCGCCGCCCGAAACGCAGCTGCAGCCACGGCGTGATCGGGATGACGACGACCGCCGAGATGATGTATCCCGTGACGACCCACGCGCCTTCGTCGAAGGTCGCGCCGAGGTTACCCTGGATGACGGGCAGCGCAACGTTGACGATCGTGCCATCGAGCGTCTGCAGCAGGGTCGCGAGCATGATCGCGACGACCAGAATGACGAGCCGGCTGCCGGATTCGACGGCGTACTGTTCGCCGGCAGCTGCGGGTGGACTGTGTTCGGGCGCTTCCATCGGATCGTTACGAGACGACGATACCCGTTCCGCGTTCGATCGAGCCGATTTGGGCATCGCCCGCTCCGGCGGCTCGCAACTCCGCGCGCAATCCTTCGACGCGATCGGGCGCGACGGCGATCAACAAGCCGCCCGAGGTTTGGGCATCGCTCAGAATGAGCCGCGTCTCGGCCGACACCGCGCCCGCAAACTCCGTGAATTGCTCGTGCTCCTTGAGGTTGGTGCGCGACCCGGCCGGCGCGATGCCGACGGCGAGCATGTCGCGGACGAGCGGATGGATCGGGACCGTGCGCGCCTCGATGCGAATCCGCACGCCGCTCGCGCGCATCATCTCGCCGGCGTGCCCGAGCAGGCCGTAGCCGGTGATGTCGGTCGCGGCGTGGGCGCCGGCGG
>DHWK01000017.1:11390-11588 GCA_002413145.1 bacterium UBP12_UBA5184 | reverse complement strand
CGACGCGGCCGCGTTCGACATCGTCATCCAGGTCACGGCCGCTGCGATCTCGCGCTCGCCGAGCGCGTCTTTCTTGAGCGCGGACGCGAGGATGCCGGTGCCCAGCGGCTTGGTCAAGATCAAGACGTCGCCCTCGCGCGCGCCCGCATTGGTCACGATGCGGTCGGGATGGACGACGCCGGTCACCGCCATCCCGTA
>DHWK01000017.1:10942-11082 GCA_002413145.1 bacterium UBP12_UBA5184 | reverse complement strand
TCGTCGACGATCGGCGTGAAGAAATCGACGGTCTGCACGACCGCAAGGTCGTCGCGAAGTTTGTAAACGCCGGCGTCGTCGCTGGTCTGAAAACCGACCAGGACGTTGGGATCGAGCGATTTCGGCAAGTGGCGCAGGAC
>DHWK01000017.1:0-10863 GCA_002413145.1 bacterium UBP12_UBA5184 | reverse complement strand
GATTTCGGCAAGTGGCGCAGGACCTGCGCCAGGTCGGCGGAGCCGACTTTACTCGCTCAACCGCCGCCCGAACAGAGCGCCGTGAGCCTGACGCGATCCGATGCTTGCATGCGCGCAGTCTTTCGGCGGTGTGGTACGATGGTCCGGCGATGCAGAGACACTTGCTGTTCATCCCCGGACCGGTCACCTGCGCCCAATCCGTCCTCGAGGCGATGGCGAAACCGCTGATCGACCACCGTGGCCCCGAGTTCGCCGCGCTCCTCGCGCGCATCGAGCGCGGGATGCGCCCAATCTTCGGGACGCGAGCCGACGTCGTGCTCCTGGGCGGCTCCGGGACGGCCGGCCTCGAGGCCGCGATCGCGAGCGCGTTCTCGCCCGGGCAACGCGTTCTGGCCGCGCCGGTCGGCATCTTCGGAAAGCGGCTGGTCAACATCGCGCGCAGCTACGGACTCGACGTCGCGGTGATCGACACGCCGTACGGCCACGCCCTCGATCCGTCCGCGTTGGCGGCGGCGCTCGCGAACGACCGCGACATCGCCGGCATCTTGCTCACGCATAACGAGACCTCGACCGGGGTGCAGAACGACATGGCGGCGCTCGCCGCCGCGATCGGCGACCATCCCGCGACGACGATCGTCGATTCGGTCAGCGGCCTCGGCGCCTCGGCGTTCGAGATGGACGCGTGGAACTACGACATCGTCGTCAGCGCGACGCAGAAGGCGCTGAGCGTTCCGCCGGGGATCGCGATGGTCGCCGTTTCGCCGCGCGGCTGGGAACGCATCGCGCAAGCGAAGAACCCGCGCTTTTATCTCGATTTGGCGCGCGCGCGCGAGTTTGCGGCGCAAGGACAGACGCCCTGGACGCCGCCCGTCTCGATCGCCTTCGCGCTCGACGTCGGCATCGAGCGCTATCACGCCGAAGGCGCGCCTCACGTCTACGCTCGTCACGAGCGCTACGCGCGCGCGTTGCGCGCCGCGGTCGGCGCGTTAGATCTCGAGTTGTTCTCGCGGCCCGACGCGCATTCGGTCACCGTCGTCGCGTTGCGTCTGCCGGATGGCCTTAACGCCGACGCGATTCGTCGCGCGCTGCGCGAAGAAGCGGGCGTCGTCATCGGCGGCGGCCAGCAGGACCTCAAGGGAAAGATCTTGCGCATCGGGACGATGGGGGAGCTGACGCAAACCGACATTCTGGGTGCGATCGGCGCACTCGAGATCGTTTTGCTCCGGCAAGGTCATCCGCTCCAAGTGGGAAGCGGCGTCCGCGCCGCGCTCGAAATCTTTTTGGGGAAGGAAGCGGCGCCCGTCCTCGTCGGCGCGTGAGAGCACGCGAGCAGCACGGAGCCGTCGTCATGGCGGCGTTGGCCCTGGCCCCTGCATTCGGTGGTTGTACGGCCGGCATCGGAAACCTGAATCCCGGGCCTAGCGTGCGGTGCCTGGTTGCGCAGGTGCTCTTGGTGCAAGCCTTCCCGATCAGTGGTGCGACCGGCGTCCCCGTCAGCACCTCGTCGCTCGTGTTCGGAATTCCCCAGGGAGCGACTCCGAGCGATTATGGATTACAGCTCGTCGCGAACGGGCAGAGCCGTAACGGTAGCGCGCTCGGGGCGGCGGCTTCGCCGCTGCCGAGCCCGCTTGCGACGCTGCCCGCGAATTACGCGTACGCCGGCGCGAGCCCGCCGCCGTTACAAAGCGCGACGACGTATCAGGTCCAACTCACGCAGCCGCTCACGTGCCTGGGCCCGGCCACGACGGGGACGTTTACGACGCAGTAGTTCTTAGAGCGCGGCGGCGATCGCCTTCCCGACCTCTTCGGTGCCGGCCGTGCCGCCGATCTCGCGCGTCCGCGGTCCGGCGCGCAACACCGCCTCGATCGCGCGTTCGACCGCATCGGCGGCGTCGGGATGGCCGAGATGGTCGAGCATCATCGCACCCGACCAAATCTGGCCGATCGGATTGGCGATCGCCTTGCCGGCGATATCCGGCGCCGATCCGTGCACCGGTTCGAAGAGCGAAGGAAACTCGCGCTCGGGATTGAGATTCGCAGAGGGCGCGATGCCGATGGTCCCGGTGACCGCCGGACCTAAATCCGAGAGGATGTCGCCGAACAGATTCGAGGCGACCACGACGTCGAACCAGTCGGGGTGTTGTACGAAGTGCGCGGCCAGGATGTCGATGTGATATTGGTCGGTCCGCACCCCGGGATACTCGGCGGCGATCGCCTTGAAGCGCTCGTCCCAATACGGCATCGTTATCGCGATGCCGTTCGACTTCGTCGCCGAGGTGAGATGTTTTTTCGGCCGGCTTTGCGCCAAGTCGAACGCGTAGCGCATGATTCGATCGGTGCCGCGCCGCGTGAAGACGCTCTCTTGGATGCAGAACTCGTCGTCGGTTCCCTCGAACATCCGTCCGCCGATCGAGGAATACTCGCCTTCGGTGTTCTCGCGCACGATCCAGAAATCGATGTCGCCGGGATTCCGTCCCGCAAGCGGCGAGACCATCCCCGGCATCAAGCGCACCGGCCGTAAATTCACGTACAACTGAAAGCCGCGCCGCATCGGAATCAGCAAACCCCAGAGCGAGACGTGGTCGGGTACGCCTGGAAAACCGACCGCTCCGAAAAAGATTGCGTCGTGGCCTTTGATCGTCTCGAGCCCGTCCGCCGGCATCAGCGCGCCGGTCGCGGCGTAGCGCTCGCAGCCCCAATCGAACCACTCCCATTCGAAGGCGATGCCGTGTTTGCGCGCCACCGCATCGAGAACGCGAATCCCCTCCGGCAGCGTCTCTTTGCCGATCCCGTCACCCGGAATCGCGGCGATTCTATAGCGCTTCACGGCGGCGATTCCTCTCTAGACTCGGTGGCGTCGGAAGATGCCGTTCGAAAACGGTTTGGCGAACCAGGGCAGCGATTTCTTGATGCGGGTGTCGAGCGGCCCGTTGGGCCGCTCGAAAACTGCGACCATATACGACTTGTGCAAGTCGCTGCGGAGGTCTTTGCTGAGCGGAAAATAGAGTGCGACGAAGAGCACGACCCACACAAACAACGCAGCCCAGGCGAAGCCGACGGCCGCGCCGAGGAGCGCGTTGAAAAGCCCGATCACGGGCAGTTTCGCGACGCGCGCAAGCATACCGCCGACGACGTTCACGATGGCGTACGCGATCGCCGCGAAACCGATCATCGAGAGCACGTGGGCCGAACCCGGACCGAGGTGGGTCGCGGCGCCAAGCGGTTTATCCCAAATGCCGGGATAGAGGAACGCCGCGACGACCGCCGCGGCAAGGGCCAGCGCGCCGGTCAGTTCCATCACGAAGCCACGCGAATAGCCGCGTAGCGCGCCGAGCAGCAGGAGCGCGCCGATGACGAGATCCGGCCAGGTCAGGCTCACTCCCGAAGCCTCGCCCCGCAGCGTTCGGCGAGCGACGACAAAATCGCCGCAACGTACGCGTCGGCTTCGGTATCGGTAAGCGTCGCGTCGCCGCGCTGGAGCAGGATGCGCACCGCGACGCTCTTCTTGCCGGCTTCGACTTGGGGACCACGATACTCGTCGAAGACGCGAACGTCGCCGATCACGCCGTCGGCGCCGGCGCGCACGGCCCGTTCGATGTCGATCGCCGGAATCTCCGGTGCTACGACCAACGCGAGGTCGCGTTCGATCGCGGGATAGCGCGACGGCGCCCGGTAGCGGGGGACGCGATATCCCGGGAGATCGTGCAGGCGCAGGAAGCCCGCGTAAACGCGCGCGTCGCTGCCGTAGGCTGCCAGCAATCGGGGATCGACCGCGCCGATCGTCGCCGCGTCGACGCCGTCGAGCAACAGCGTTGCGGTCTTCCCCGGATGAAGCTCGCGCTGCGTCCCGCTAACCGCTTCGGCGGAGCGTCCCGCGATCGTGCGCAGTACCGCGAGCGAGTCGGACTTAAATTCTATGAAGCCCGTGTCGCGCCAGTCCGGCTCGTCGCGCTTCGGAATTGCGAGCAACCAGGCTGCCATCGCGGTCTCGAAGGCCGCGGACTCCATCGCGCCGGCGGTTTCCGCGTTCTCGAAGAAGATGTGACCGATTTCGAATAGGCGCAGCGGCATCTCGCTCGGATAACGCGTCACCAGGCCGAGGAGTCCCGGCAAGAGCGAGAAGCGCAAGTAACGATGGTCTTCTGAAAGCGGATTCGAGATTTCGAGGACGCCCCCCGGCAACTCCACGCCCGCGGTTTGATAGCGTTCGCGCGGTTGCGCCGATTGCAGCGAAAACGTCGCGGCCTCCCGGTAGCCGGTCGCGGCGAAAGCGTGCGCGACCCGCCGCTCGTCGTTATATTTTTTGCTCGAGATCGTGTGTTCGAAAACCGCAGGCTGTTCGGGTGCGATGCGCTCGTAACCCGCGATACGGCCGATTTCCTCGATCAGATCCTCGCGGATCTTCACGTCTCCTCGCCAGAGGGGCGCCGTCGCTACGAATCCTCGCCCCTCGCGCGCGACCCCAAAACCCAGCCCCTTGAGCGCCGCTTCGATCTCGTTGTCGGAGACGCGCATTCCGAGCAACGCCTGGACCTGGGCCGCCGTGACCGCGATCGCCGGCGGCGCCTCGAGAGCCGCGCCGACGACGATGGGACGGTACGGCAGCGCGCCTTCCGCTTGCAGCAGATGCGCCGCGCGCGCCGCGCCGACTTCGCCGAGCGCGAGCGGGATCGTCTTCTCGTGACGGCTCGAGGCGTCGGTGGGCAAGCCGTGCGCGACGCTCATTCGCCGAATCCGAGCCCCGACGAAGCTTGCCGCCTCGAGCAGTAATTCGTGGGTCGATTCCGTCACCTCGCTGCTGCGCGCGCCGCGCAATCCGGCCAGACACTGCGCCTGACTTTCGTCGGCGATGACCAGATCGAGCGGCTGGATCTTGCGCACTTCGCCGTCGAGCGTCGCAATCGTTTCGCCCGCGCGCCCGTCGCGCACGATGAGCCGCCCTCCGGCGAGTCTTTCATAATCGTAGAAATGCAGCGGCTGTCCCGTTTCGAGCATCACGAAATTCGAGACGTCGACGAGGTTATTGATCGGCCGCTGCCCGGCCAGAGCCAGCCGCACGCGCATCCAAAACGGCGACGTCCGCACGGTGAGCTTCGAGAATCGCTGCGCGACGAAACGGCGGCAGTCCGAGCTTTCGATTTCGACCAGCGCGCTGCCGGTCTCATCGGCGCCGTGCCGGTAGTCGTACGAGAGATCGAGTTCGCCGAGCGGCTTGCCCAGCGCGGCGGCGAGTTCGCGGGCCAGGCCGATCACCGACATCGCGTCGACGCGATTCGCGGTCACCTCGAGGTCGAAGACATCATCGCCGAGGCGGTAGTGTGAGACGACGTCCGTGCCGAGCTCGATCTCCGCGTCGAGCTGCAAGATGCCGTCCTCGAACCAGTCTTCTTCGAAACCGATCTCGTTCGCGGAGACGAGCATCCCTTGCGACTCGATGCCGCGCATCGTGCGCAGTGCGATGTCGAGCCCGACGAGTTTCGCCCCGAGCGTCGCGACCGGAACGTGCTGACCGGCGGCGACGTTCGTCGCCGCGGTGACGACCGTTAGCAGTTGGGCCGCCCCGACGTCGACCGTGCAGATCGAGAGCCGGCCGGCGTTGGGATGCTTCTCGACGGTAACGAGACGGCCGGCGACGATCCCGGAAAGTTTCGGGCGATGCCCGATCTCCTCCACGGGGAAGCCGAGCATCGCGAACCGCTGCGCGAGCTCCTCGCTAGAGGACTCCAGGTCGACGTAATCGCGCAACCACGCGAGCGGCAACTTCATGCAAGTTGCTCCAATACGCGCGGATCGTTTTCGAATAAGACGCGGATGTCGTCGACCTCTTGGCGCACCATCGCGATTCGCTCGATGCCGACGCCGAAGGCCCAGCCCGAGACGGCATCGGGATCGTAACCGCTCTCGCGCAGAACGTCGGGATGGACCATCCCCGCCCCGCCGATCTCGATCCAGCCGGCGCCGCTGCAGGTCTTGCAGTTCGCTCCGTCCCCAAGCGCGCCGGAGCCTGCGCAACCGGGACAGGTCGTGTCGACTTCGGCGCTCGGCTCGGTGAAAGGAAAGAACGAAGGCCGAAAACGGACGGCCTGCGCGGGCCCGAAGACCGCGCGGCACATCCCGGTGAGCATCCCCTTGAGATGGCCCATGTGGATCCCTGCGGCGACCATCAACCCTTCGATCTGGTGAAACATCGGCGAATGCCTGGCGTCCATCGAATCGCGCCGATACGATTTTCCCGGAACGACGATCGCGATCGGCGGCGGGTGCGCTTGCATCGTGCGAATCTGCATCGGCGAGGTGTGCGTACGCAGCAGCAAACCGTTGGGGAAATAGAACGAATCCAGCCCCTCGCGCGCCGGGTGGTCGGGCGGGATATTCAGGGCATCGAAGTTATAGTATTCCGTTTCGATTTCGTCGCCGAGAACGACGGCGAACCCGCGCCGCTCGAAATAAGCGCAGGCGTCCTCCGTCGCACGGCGCAGCGGATGCAGCGAACCCGAGCGCGCCGGCGGCGCCGGAAACGTCACGTCGATCGCGACGTCCAATTGGGCCGCGAGCGCGCGCCCCTGCAGCTCGGCTTCCCGCTCGGCCAGCGAGCGTTCTAAGGCGGAGACGGCCTCGTTGATCGTCTTGCCCGCCTCGGGCCGCTCGCCGGCCGGGAGGTTGCCGATCCCGCGCCGCACCGCCGTAACCTGGCCGCTGCGGCCGAGGAAGCGGACGCGGAGCTCCTCGAGCGCGGCGAGATCGTGCGCCGCTGCCAGCGCGGTCTCGAGCTGCTCCCCCAGGGCCTTCAATTGGTCGGTAAGTTGGCTGATGAGTGCGCTCCCGGGTGTCCCCCCGATAAAGTCGAACGCCCGACCGTTCGGCCAGGCGTTCGTCAAACTTTCTTGGACTGGGTTGTTGCTAGCTACTTGCAGCCGGCTGGTTAATCTGTCGGTACATGAGATAGGCGTAGATGGAGCCCGTGCTCGTGAACAGTTTCCAGAAGCGGTCGCTAGTGCGCATCAGTCAGCGGTACCCTTCTTTTTAAATTTATTGCGACTGCGGTCGCGGCGAGAGACAATCCGGATTGTAGCATGCCCCGAAGGGGCCGCCAAGACTTGACAACTCAAGCCAGATGGCGGCTGAGGGCGTACATGACGATCCCCCCCGCGACCGCGGCGTTGAGGCTTTCGCCCTCGCCACGCTGCGGAATCGCCACCTCGGCGTCCCAGCTAGGCAACCAACCGGCGATCCCTCGACGCTCGTTGCCGACCGCGACGATCGAACGCCGTTCGAAGGGGTACCCGTCGAGCGGTACGCCCTCGCGCATCGTCGCGACGAGCCGATACCCGGCGGCCCGGGCGGCGGCGATGACGGCCTCGGGGCCGGCTTCGGCGATGGGAAGCCGGAAAATGGCCCCCATCGCGGCGCGGACGACCTTGGAATTGTACGGCTCGACGCCGCCCTCGCCGAAGATGGCCCCGCCGAGTCCGAAAATCTCGGCGGAGCGGAGCAGCGTCCCGGCGTTGCCGGGGTCGTTGATCCCGGCGAGAAGCAATACCGGCTCCCCACGTCCCAGGAGGGCCTCCAGGCCTGTCGTCTCGAGCGGGACGACGGCGAGGATCCCGGGCGGGCTCTCCAAATCCGAGAGCCTACCCATCGCTTTCTCGGGGACCAGGTAGACCGGCGCGTTGATCTGGGCCGCCGTCAGTGGGCCGAGGCTCTCGTACCCGGCCTCGGTGACGTAGAGCGCCTCGAACGTCACACCACTGCGCAGTGCTTCCTCGACGAGCGTCGACCCCTCGATCCCGAAGCGGCGTTGGTCGCGCCGGCCCTCCTTCGTCCGCAGCGCGCGAACGGCGTCCAGCTTCGGGGAGTGGAGTCCCAAGCTCGTCGGCATGGCGGCGTTTTCGACGCCGGCGTCGCCGAGCCGTCGAGCGGCGGTAGGGAAAGCGAAGCAGTGTGCGCGAGAGGCTTCCATGACGAGTCGCGCGGTCGAAGGCGTACTCATCGGAATCATCGCGCTGACGATCCTTTTGGGCGGGAAAAACGTACTCGTTGAGATCGCACACTTCCCCGCGGCCGCGCTGTTCGTGCTGCTCGCGCTCGGGGCGCTGGAGATGTTCGCGCTACGCCGGACGATCGCGCTGGGCGGTCCGGCGGCGCGTTTTCGCGTCAGTCGAGACGTCGCGTTCATCGCCGCGATCGTCTGCGCGATGGCCTTCGTCTACGCGCCGGCTCGCTGGTCGATCGGCGCCGCGATCGCCGCGCTCGAGTTCGCCCTCGTCCTCGAGTTCCTCGACCGGTTCTCGTGAAGGTCTCCTCGTCGCGGCGCATCTACGAGGGCCGCGTCCTCAACCTGCGCGTCGACGAGATCGAGGCCGAGCCGGGTGGGCCCAAGCGTAAGCTCGAGGTGGTCGAGCATGCCGGAGGCGTCGCGATCGTCGCGCAGCCCGCGCCCTCGACGATCGTTCTGGTCAAGCAGCATCGGCACGCCGTCGGTGCCGATTTATGGGAGGTCCCGGCCGGGATGATCGAACGGGGCGAAGCGCCCCTGGAAACCGCTAAGCGCGAGTTGATCGAGGAGACGGGGTATCGCGCCGAGCGTTGGCGCGCGCTCTGGACGATCTACACGACGCCGGGGTTTTGCGAGGAGCGGATTCACTTCTTCGTCGCCGAGGGGCTCAGCGAGGGCGAGTCGGCGCCGGAAGACGACGAGACTTTCGAGTTGCGCGTATGGGACGTCGAGGCAGCTTGGCAACTCGTCGAACGCAACGAGTTGCGCGATTCGAAGACGCAGATCGCGCTCGCCTGGGCGCGCTTCCAACTCGGGCTGCTGCGGCCGGCTTCGCGCAGGCCGTACGTCGAGTAAGCCGGGGCCTATCTTCCGATGCGGATGACGCGGGTGGTGCTGCGCAGCGCTAATCGCGTTTGATAGACGCTAGCGATGTTGCGGCACAGGAATGTCGCCGGGTCGTACGTGCTGCGGCGCGCCGCATCGAGGACGGCGTCGTCGATCGCACGGTAACCGCTTGGCTGGACCAGACGTACGTCGGTAATCTTGCCGGCAGAATCGAGGCTGACCGCGACGCCGACGGACGCCTGCGTGACGTCGGCAGGCTTGAACGACAGGTTCGGTGCGACGCTATCCTTGATGCGCGCCGGCGTGAACGGGCGATCGCAACCGGCGGCATTCTGGACGGTGGTCTCAATCGGCACGGCCGTGACGCCTAGCGCGAATGCGTGGTCGAGCCGAACGCGTTCGAGTCGCCGCGTCTCGGACGATACGTATGTGGGACTCAGCCCTTTGAGGAGATAGTCGGTCAAGCTGTATTGCGGCTCGCAAGCCCCCTGCGGCGGCGGACTCGTGGGCTCGACGCTCGCGCCGATCGAGAGATCGGCTTTCGGGTGCGTGATAAAGGCGGGCTGCGATTCGGAGTAGCCGCCCGGTGCGTTCGGGCTCGGCTTGTCGGCGGCGTTGACGAAAGCGACGCCGTTCAGCCGCACGCTGTAGGTGAAGGAGGCCGAGTACAGCGTCAGGCGCAGGTCGGCCGGCCCTTCTGCGGGAGACCGGAAGATGACGGCATAGGTTTTGTCGTCGGGCATGGGCACGACTGAACGCGCCAGTGTTTGACAGAGTGGCGTCGCCGCCGGTGATGCCAGCGGAAATGCGGCGACCGACCCGATCGCCAAGGCGCTCGCAACCGCGAGCCTGCAGAGAACGGCCGGCAAGTGATGCACCGCTTCTCGAAGACGCGCCATTCCCGGTCCGGCTAGCTCGAGAAGCCCCGCTTTGGCGGCACTTGCAAGCGCTTGATCATCTCGCGCGTCGGGATGCGCACGTTGCGGGCCAAGCGCACCCAGCCCAGGAGCCGGATGATCCAGAACGTCGGATCGATCTCGAACCAGCGCAGCCCGTGACGCGCCGAGAACGGGAACGCGTGGTGGTTGTTGTGCCAGCCCTCGCCGAAGCCGATCAGCGCGACGAACCAGTTGTTGGTCGAGCGGTCCCCGGTGCGAAAGGTCCGATAACCGACGGCATGCGAGGCGCTGTTGACCAGCCACGTGCAGTGATAGGTGAAGACCAAGCGCGCGAAGATGCCCCAGATCACAAACGGCCAGCCGCCCACGGCAAGCAAGATCAAACCGAGGACGACTTGCGCGAGAACGTGATTGCGGTCGAGGAAGACGTAGAACGGATCGTTGAGAAGATCGGGCACCCAGCGCGGGCGCTCGTCCTGCGGAACGCGATACTTGTTGCTGCGGTAGAGCCACTCGACGTGCGCCCACAGCATCCCGCGATGCGTATCGTGCGGATCGCCTTCGGCGTCGGAATGCGCGTGATGCGCGCGGTGCGTCGCAACCCACTCGATCGGTCCGCCCTGCAGCGCCAGCGTGCCCACGAGGGCGACGGCGTATTCTAGCGGTTTCCACAGTGCGAGGGCGCGATGCGTCAGCAAGCGGTGGAATCCAAGTGTGATCCCGAAGCCGGTGATCAGGTAGAGGCCGACCGCGACGGCGACCGCTTGCCATGAAAAAAGCGCCGGGACAAAAACGCCCAGCGCTCCGAGATGGATGACCGCGAGACTCGCTCCGACGGCGTAATCGCGTCGAGCCTTCGGCTCGACGGCAGCAGTTGTACTCATAGTTCCCTTCACTTGGACACTCCGCCGGGCGAAATGGTTACGAAGCAGCGCGAGTCGTGGTTTCGAGGTGTTTCTTCGCGACCGCGAGCAGCGACTCGAAGGCTGCCTGATCGCGCACCGCAAGGTCGGCGAGTGCTTTCCGGTTGAGCGTCACACCGCTCTTCTTCAGACCGTCGATGAGGCGCGAATAAGAAAGACCCTCGCGCCGGGCCGCGGCATTGATGCGCGCGATCCAGAG
>DHWK01000136.1:5888-6162 GCA_002413145.1 bacterium UBP12_UBA5184 | reverse complement strand
CGCCGTTTTCATTATTAAAGGATGGCCAACTCAGTTTAGCGGGCAGCACTCCGCCTTGCGTACGTTCGAATTGCGCGGCAAGCTGTGGGTCGGCAGCCTTCCACGCGGCGTAGGCTTTCTTCCAGTCGTCCTCGAGCGCGGCGCCCTTGCGGCCGGCGTCACGCCACCACGCGAGGACGTCAGCGGGGACGTAGAAATCCGGTTCCAGCGGCCAGCCGAAGAATTCTTTGGTCTTCTTGACGTTCTCGGGGCCGAGCGGTTCGCCGTGGGCGGC
>DHWK01000136.1:0-5785 GCA_002413145.1 bacterium UBP12_UBA5184 | reverse complement strand
CCGAGCGGTTCGCCGTGGGCGGCAAACGTGTTGGCCCGCGGCGAGCCGTAGCCGAGGATCGTGCGTACGGCGATGAACGACGGGCGCGGGTCGGCTTTGGCTGCGGCGAGCGTTTCGTCGAGTTCGGCGACGTCGTTCCCGTTGTCGCGATCGACCTGTTGCGTGTGCCAGCCGTAGGCCGCAAAGCGTCCGACTTTGTCTTCGGTAAACGTTACGTCGGTCGGCGCGGCGAGTGAAACTTGGTTGTCGTCGTAGAGGACGACGAGCTTGCCGAGTTTGAGGTGGCCGGCGAGCGAGGCGGCTTCGGAGGCGATGCCTTCCATCAAGTCGCCGTCGGAGGCGATGCAATAAGTGTGGTGATCGACGATGCTCTGCTGATGATTGTAGGTCGCCGCGAGATGCGCTTCGGCGATGGCGAGGCCGACGGCGTTGGCGAAACCTTGTCCGAGCGGGCCGGTCGTGACCTCGATGCCGGGCGTCAGGTGCGCTTCGGGATGGCCCGGCGTCCGGCTGCCGAGCTGGCGAAAATTCTTCAGATCGCCGAGATCGAGCCCCATCCCGGTCAGATAGATGAGCGAGTAGAGAAGCATCGACCCGTGACCGGCGCTCAGGACGAAGCGGTCGCGGTTGCTCCAATGCGTATCGGCGGCATTGAAGCGCAGGTGCCGCGTCCAAAGTGTGTAGGCCATCGCCGCCGCGCCGAGGGGGAGGCCCGGATGACCCGAGTTTGCCTTCTGCACCGCGTCGATCGAGAGCATGCGGATCGCGTTGATGCGTTTTTCGTCGTCCGGCGTGTTCACGGGACCTCCAAGGGAAGGCGAGCGGACAGGGGGCGTTCGCCGCTGGGAAGGGCGATTCCGAGCGGGCGGGCGCGGAGATTATCTCCCCGGAGGCGGCGGCGCGCTGTAGCCGGGCTTTCGCTCCAAGGACGGGCTGCCCGTGGTGCGAAGCAACCGCGCGCGATGGAGGCTACGGAACTCAAGGGACGGATCGAAGCGCTCGTGCGCGATCCTTCCGATCTGCGCGGTCCAGCCGGCGCGGCGGTCGACGAGGTGATTGCCGCGCTGGACGTCGGAAAACTGCGGGTCGCCGAACCGTCGAACGGCGGTTGGGTAACCAACGCGTGGATCAAGGAAGCGATCCTGCTCTATTTTCGCAAGCTCGATGCGGTCGAAGTCGGCCGGCGCGAGCGTGAGGATGCGTTCGGGGCACGCGACGAGCGGCCGACTTTTTTCGACAAACTCCCGACCAAACGCAATTTCGCCGAGTTAGGCGCCCGCTGCGTCCCGCCCGGCGTCGCGCGCTACGGTTCGTTCATCGGCCGCAACGCGATCTTGATGCCTGGTTTCATCAATATCGGCGCCTACGTCGACGGGGGCTCGATGGTCGATACCTGGGCGACCGTCGGTTCGTGCGCTCAAATCGGCAAAGACGTCCACCTCGCCGGCGGCGTCGGTATCGGTGGTGTCCTCGAGCCGCCGCAAGCGCAGCCGGTGATCGTCGAAGACGGCGCTTTCGTCGGTTCGCGCTGTATCGTCGTCGAAGGCGTCTTCGTGGGACGTGAAGCGGTCCTCGGCGCGGGCGTGATCTTGACCGGCAGCACGCCGATCGTCGACGTGCGCGGAACCGAACCCGTCGTGAGCCGCGGCCGGATCGCACCGCGTTCGGTCGTGATTCCGGGGACGCTTCCCAAGAAGTTTCCGGCCGGCGAATTCGGGACGCCGTGCGCGCTTGTGATCGGCGAGCGGACGGCGGAGACCGACCGCAAGACGTCGCTCGAGCGCGCGATCAGGGAATATGGAGTTTCGGTGTGAATCCCGCGATCGCAGCGACGACGGGCTCCTTGATTCGCGCGCTGCACGCGCGCCGGAAAGCGACGACGATCGATCTCGGGTTGGGCGAACCGACCCTGATGCCGAAGGTGGAATACTTCGAGCGTGCCACCGAATGGGTCGCCGAGCACGGCTGCCGCTATTCGCCCAACATCGGATTTGAAGACGTTCGCAGCGCGATTGCCCGCCACTACGATTATCCGGGACTCAACGATCCCGGAAATGTCTGCATCACGACCGGCTCGCAAGAGGCCGTCTATCTGACGATCAAAACGCTGCTCGATCCGGCGCGGGATGAGATACTCTTGGTCGAGCCGGCTTTTCCGGTTTATGCCAAGATCGCGCAAGTCGAAGGCATCGCCTTACGACGCGTCGTTCTCGAACCGAAAGACGGTTGCGCGCTCGACGCCGATACGATTCTCGCGGCGCTCGGGTCGCGGACGCGGATGCTCATCCTGTGCTCTCCCTGCAACCCGACGGGTCGCGTGATCTCGAAGGCCGGGGCGAAGAAGATCGCCGATACGCTGCTCGCAAGGCCGGGGCCGCCGGTCTATCTCATGCACGACGAGATTTATCGCGAGCTCGTCTATACCGACGACGCCGGCGAGTTGGGAAAGGTCTATCCGTACACGATCGCGATCAACTCGCTCTCCAAGAGCAATTCGCTCACGGGTTTACGTCTGGGCTGGCTTTTCGCACCGCTCGATGTCATGCCGCAGATCGTCAAGATGCACGGCTGGTCGAGCTCCTGCGCGAGCACCTTCGCGCAGCGCATCGCCCTGGAGATCTTCGCAGCGACCGATTTGGCGACGGCGCGACCCTGGTACGCGAAACAGCTGGAACGAGCGACGGCGGCCGCGCGCGAAAACGGCCTCGAGTACATCGAACCCGAGGGAGCGTTCTATCTGTGCGTCCGCGTCGGCGATCCGAAGACGCTGCAATTCGTCGAGAGTTTGATCGACGAGCGCGACGTCATCGCTATCCCGGCCGACAACTTCGCCGCGTCGCTGAGCGGGTGGTTACGCACCTCCTTCGTCGCCGAGATCCAGGACGTCCGCGAGGGCTATCGTCGCATCGCCGAACACGCCGCTGCGGTCGTAAGAAGCCGATAAGCGAGAACCAGGGCTAGCGGCCGCTTGCCAGAAGAGCGCTTCGACTAGGGACGCTAAGGGAGGCCCCCACGTGGAACAGTTTGTCGTCAACTTGCTGCACATCGGTGCCTGGATCTTCGGCATCGTTTTCCTGTTTGCGGTGATCGGCGTCTTCGCGGTGATCCATTGGATCCTAAACGCCGTGCGAAAAACAGAAACCACCGTCGAGGGCGGCGTCCGGAGCGTCGGTGACAAGCTGCACCATCACGATCCCTAACAGCCTGTTAAGGGCGTTCGGCAGCGATGCGCGAGCGCAAGCACGTCCACCACACCCAGACGAGCAGAACGAGTTGGAGCGGAAGCCGGATATAAAACGCTGCGGGGCTGCCGATATCGCGGTAGAGTTCCGGATGCAGCGCCATTTGCAGGTTTGCCGGAAAGACCGCAATCAATAACGCGATCAATCCGATGCCGGCATACCGTCGGGTCTGCCGCAACAGGGCGCCTACACCCCCCAGTATCTCGCAAACTCCGCTGATCTGCACGACGAGTGTCCCATCGGGCAGCCACGGCGGGATCAGACGAGCGTAGAATTGCGGGTGAACGAAGTGATTCGCGCCGGCCCCTATGAAGAAAATGCCGAGCAAGATCGTCGCGAAGGACGTCGTTAGCGTACGCAGCGCTGGTCCGCCACGGAGAACGAATTTGGTAGAGGTCGCCGCGGCGGAAGGCTCTCAAACGTCGCGCGATCGGCCGAGCCGCCAGCGCAGGCGAGCATCGCGCTGCCCGCGGAAACCCCGCGCGCGTGGCCGTCGCGCAGGGCGGCGAGCATCTCTCGGCGCGTGACGCGAGCGGCATCGCCGTTGTGCCGGCGGCTTGCTATCGCCAGGGCTTGGATCACGCTTTCGACCGAGCTTTGCGCCGCCCTCGCAGCATCCTCGACGCGCCGTAACCAACGGCAGCGCGCGGGTATCGTCGCGGAATCGTAGCCGCGATGCGCCGCCACCGCAAGCGAGGTGGCTCGCATCCCGAGGATGCCCAACCGATCGCAGAGCAGTGCGCCGCGTTCCGCCGGTCCGAAATAGACGAAGCCGTCGAGTTCGCCTTCCGCCGCGCGCCGCTCGAGCGTCGCAAAATCGGAGCGAAGGGTGGATGGGACGATCCGCGTCTGGCCCGCGCCCGCCGGCCGCGTCAGCGCGGCAATCAAGCAGCGCGCTTGCTCGGCGCGCGGTTTGACTCCGGGTTGGCTGAGGATGCCGAGCGTATGGTAGCCGCGGTTTTTGACGAGACGCGCGACCGCGAGCGCTTCGAGCGAGGCAGCGCCGGCGACGGAGAAGGCGCCGGCGAACCGCGTTTTGGCGCGCCCTCCGAGAGCGCCGCAATCGTCGGGTAGCGGCGCGAGCGTGACCAGCGGAAGTTGCAGCGCGCTCGCCGCTTTGGCGTCGGCTGCCGCGAGTGGGGCCTGCAGGCCCCCGAGCGCCGCAAGGACGTTGGCATCCTTGCCGAACTCGCGCACGAGCGAGGCGGCCTGCGGCGGAAGGCCGGACGCATCGACACCCTCGTCTTGATGAGGATTCGCCAAGCCGCCGAGCGTCGTATCCTTAATGACGATGCGCAGGCGTCGGACGTTCGGCCGCGAGTTGTAACGCGTTATCTCGTCGCCGATGGCATCAAGCGCCCGCAACCCGTCGGCGCCGATGTCGCCGTGCAGAGGCAATTCGACGCCGATCGTCAGCGGCGCCGCCGGCGAAGGAAGATGCGGCTTCGTAGCGCCTCCGAGCGCGCAAGCGGAGAGCGCGACGACGCCGGCGAGCACGAACGAGCGGATTATTCGGATTGCAGTTTCGGCTGCTCGTTCTGGGCCGGGCCGATCCATATGGTCTGAACGTTCACGAATTCCTTGATGCCGTAGTCCGAGAGCTCGCGGCCATGCCCGCTGCGCTTGAGGCCGCCGAAGGGCAGGCGCGGATCGCTCGCGGTCATTCCGTTGATGAAGACGCTGCCCGATTCGAGGCGCGCCGCGATCTTCTCCGCGCGCGCCGCGTCGCCGGTCCACAGATTTCCGCCCAGGCCGAACTCGGAGTCGTTGGCGAGTTCGATCGCATGCTCGGGATCGCGCGCGCGAACGACGGCGGCCGCCGGTCCGAAAGTCTCCTCGCGGAACAGCGGCATCGACGGCGTCACGTCGCTCAGGATCGTCGGTTCATAATAGTAGCCCGGGCGATTGACGCGCTTCGCACCGAGCGCGACCTTCGCGCCCTCTTTGACGGATTCGCCGACTTGCCGTTCGAGCGCTTCGCGCAGGTCTTCGCGCGCGAGCGGGCCGACTTGCGTCTTGGGATTCAGCGGATCTCCAATCACGAGTTGTTTGGTTTTCGCAACGAAGCGTGCGAGGAAGTCGTCGTGGACGCCATCCTCGATGATGAAGCGCTTCGCCGCGATGCAACTTTGACCGGTGTTCTGGAAACGCGCCTTGACCGCGGTCGCGGCGGCGGCCTCGAGATCGGCGTCGGCGAGGACGACGAAGGCATCGGAACCGCCGAGTTCGAGGACGGTTTTCTTCAAGGCTTTGCCGGCCGCCGCGGCGACCGAACTGCCCGCATCGGTACTCCCGGTCAGCGTGACGGCCGCGATCCGCGCATCGTCGACGACCGGTCCCATCTCGCGGCTGTTCACGAGCAGCGACGCGAAGACGCCCTCGGGAGCGCCGCACATCTCGAAGATTCGTTCGATTTCGAGCGAACAGCCCGTCACATTGGCGGCGTGTTTGAGGAGGGCGACGTTGCCGGCCATGAGGGCCGGCGCGGCGAAGCGGAAGACTTGCCAGTACGGAAAATTCCAGGGCATGATCGCGAGCACGAC
>DHWK01000040.1:4616-7861 GCA_002413145.1 bacterium UBP12_UBA5184 | reverse complement strand
CCCCCCCCCCGCCGCAAGCCCGTCTCGCCGAGCGCCGCGAGGTAGATCGTAGCGATCAGCGCGCAATGCGCCTGATTGGTGCAGATGTTCGAGGTCGCTTTTTCGCGGCGGATGTGCTGCTCGCGCGCTTGCAGCGTCAACACGTACGCAGGCTTGCCGCGATTGTCGAGCGAGCGCCCGACGAGACGCCCGGGGATGCGGCGAACGTGTTCCGTGGCGCAGGCGACGAAACCGACGTACGGACCGCCGAAGTTGAGCGGGTTGCCGAACGACTGCGCTTCGCCGACCGCGATCTGAGCACCCCATTCGGCCGGCGGGAGCAACGCGGCAAGCGATAGCGCTTCGGCGACGACCCCGATCGGGACGGTCCCGGTCGACTCGAACGCAGCGCGCGCGTTCGTCGGCGGCGTGTCGATGCACCCGAAGAAGTTTGGCGATTGAAGCGCCACCGCGGCGTAACGCTCCTCGGCGAGTCGCCCTTCGAGCGTCGTGAAATCCGTCGTCCCCTGCGGCGTCGTCGGCAACTCGTCGACGGCGAGGTCGAGACCGCGCGCGTACGTCCGCAGAACGTCGCGATAGTTTGGATGAACCGCCGATGATACGAGCAGCGCGCGCCGGCCGGTCGCGTTGACCGCCATGATCGCGCCTTCGGCGAGCGCCGTCGCGCCGTCGTACACCGAGGCGTTGGCGATGTCGAGCCCCGTCAACAAACAGATGTAGGTCTGCCACTCGTAGATCGCTTGCAGATAGCCTTGCGAAACCTCGGCCTGATAGGGCGTGTAGGCGGTCAGAAATTCGCCGCGCATGGCGAGCGCCATCACCACCGGCGGGCAGTAGTGCCGGTAGGCGCCGGCGCCCAGGAATGACGCGTATTCCGTCGCCGCCGTGTTGCGCGCGGCGTAGGCCGCGATCTTGCGCGCGAGGTCGGCTTCCGGGAGGGCGGCGGGGACGTCGAGTGGCGCTTTCAGGGCGACGGCGTCGGGGACTCGAATCAGTTCCTCGAGCGACGGCGCGCCGACGGCGGCCAGCATCGCGCGTACGTCGGAATCGGTATGAGGAGAATACAACTTAGTGCGCGGCCTCGGCGATCAGCGCGTCGTATTGCGACGGACTCAGCAAGGCGCCCGTCTCGCTCGGGGCCTTGAGGCGGACTTTGTACAGCCAGCCTGCGCCGAAGGCGTCACGGTTGACCAACCCGGAATCGGGTCCGAGCGCCGGATTCACTTCGATGACTTCTCCGGAAATCGGCGTGAATAGATCGGAGACGGCCTTCACGGATTCGACGACGCCGATGCTGCCGAACTGCTCAATCTGGTGCCCGACGCGCGGCAATTCGACGTAGACGATATCGCCGAGCGAATTCTGTGCGTAGTCGGTGATGCCGACCGTTCCGACGTCGCCGTCGACCTTCAACCACTCGTGTTCCTTGCTGAACAGCAAGCCCTCGGGTTGCGCCATCGTGTACTCCTATCTATCGCGCTTGTAGAACGGAAGGGGCACGACCTGCGCGGGGTGATGCGTCCCGCGGATCTCGACCTCGAGCGCGGTCCCCACGGCGGCGGCCGCCTTCGTAACGAGCACCGTCCCGATGTTGCGATTGCCGCACGACGGCGAAAACGAGGCGCTGCGCACCTCACCCACAAGTTCGCCGCCGCTGAAAACGGGGTAACCGGTGCGCGCCGGGACGCGACCTTCGAGGACGAAGCCGGCGATGCGCCGGTAATCGTCAGCGGCGAGTTGCGCCGCGAGCGCTTTCTCTCCCACGAAGGCCGGCTTGCTCATTTTCACCGCCCAGCCTTGGCCGCCGGCAAGCGGAGAAAGATCCTCGCTCAACTCGAAGCCGTACAGCGGCATCCCGGCTTCGAGCCGCAACATATCGCGCGCGCCGAGTCCGGCGGGTTCGAGTTCGAACGGGCGGCCCACCTCGAGCAACTTTCGCCAGATTTTGCGCGCATCGCGGCCGTCCACGAATATTTCGAACCCGTCTTCGCCGGTGTAACCGGTCCGAGCCAGGACGGCCGGCGTTCCCTCGAGCCTCGCTTCCTCACAAAAATAGTACTTCATATCCCCGATACTGCGGATGTTGTGGTCCAGTTCGTCGACGATCTCGGCCGCCGCCGGGCCCTGCACGGCGATGAGCGCCGCCAATCCGTGCTTGTCCGAGAGGATGACGTCGCGACGGTCATTGCGCGTGTTGAGATGCGCCCACATCTTCGCCGCATTGGATGCGTTGCAAACCAGCAGCCACCGGTTTTCAAGACGGTAGAAGAGTACGTCGTCGCGCGTTCCGCCGCGTTCGTTGCAGAACAGGTTGTAACGCGCTTGGTGAGGTTTCATCGTCCCGACCGCATTGGTCGTCAGGGAATCGGCCCACTCGGCGACGCCGTCGCCGAACAGCTCGAACTGCGCCATGTGCGAGAGGTCGAACAATCCAGCCCGATGCCGAACCGCGTCGTGCTCTTTGAGGATGCCGGCGTACTGCACCGGCATCTCGAAGCCGCCAAACGGGACGAGACGGCCGCCCAGGGCGAGGTGCTCCTCGTAGAGCGCCGTTCGGCGCAGCGTTTGGGAGGAGACGCTCATCCGACCACCGGCCGGTTTTCGGGTTCGTCCTCATCCTTCGACGAGTTCAAGAAGCTCAGGGTCGAGTGCGCGACGAGCTTGTCCCCGCTATAGACGTGGACTTCACCGTACACGATGCGCTTGCCGGGCTTAAGGACGGTCGCACGCGCGACCAGATCGTCCGGCGGCAACGCCGGGCGTAGAAAGCTGCAGGTCAGCGAGGCGGTCGCGGTCGGCTGATCGTGGCCGTAGATCGAAGCCAGCGCGACGTAGAAACACGTGTCGCAAAGGCTCACGATCGCGCCGCCGTGGACCGCCCCGGTCCCATTGGCGACCTGAGGCCGGTAGGGCATGCGCATCGTCGCCTTCCCGTGTTCGACGTGCTCGAGACGCAGATCGAGGGTCTGCACGAAATTCGCCCGCTGCTTATCCCAGGTGCGGATCGCATGCTCGACGTCGATGGGAGGCTTCAAAACACGTCACCGTCCTTCCCGAGTTCGCGCCGCAGATAGAGTGGAAGACTGATCAGCCTGCGGTGGGTCTCGGCGTCGTAAAAAAAACTCTCCCCGCTCAGGCGCGCGACGTATTCGTCGATGCGCGGCGCGGGAACCGCGCCGACGTCGACGGCGTCGCTACAGGCCAAGAAGGCCCAATCGTTATCGAAGGCGGGGACGTGCGCGTAG
>DHWK01000040.1:3044-4590 GCA_002413145.1 bacterium UBP12_UBA5184 | reverse complement strand
TCGTGCGCGTAGAACGAGCGCACGAAACGATAGCGGCGGCGCAGCGTCCGGGCCATCTTGGCGTGCAACGCCATGTTATGAAATCCCGCCGTGCTGGCTTGTAATACGTAGACGCCGCCCGGCGCGAGCCGCCGCTTGATGTCCCCGAACGCGTCGTCGCAAAAGAGCGGATGCGAAGGCGAGTCCGGAAGCGGCTCGGTCAAATCCGAGACGATCGCGCCGTACGTTTCGCCCTCTTCCTTCAAGAACGTCAGCGCGTCGCCGATCACGAGGTGGGTCCGTGGATCGTCGAACGCTCCGTCGGACCATTCCGGAAGAAAGCGTTTTGAGAGCGCCACGACCTCGCCGTCGATATCGACCATCGTGCAGCGCGCGACGTCCGGGCAGCGTAGAACCTCGCGCAGCGTCGCGCCTTCACCGCCGCCCAGAATCAGCACCTCGCGCCGCTCGTCGAGCGACGCCAGCGCCGGATGGACCAGACTCTCGTGATAGATCCGTTCGTCGCCTTCCGAACTCTGCGTGTCGCCGTCGATCACCAGCATCTTTCCGAACGCGGCGCTGCGGATCACGGCCACGTCTTGAAATTTGGTTCGGCCGGCGAAATAGACGGCGTCGACCGCGTGATGATGAGCTTCGGTCGCCGAGAATTCCTCGACGTACCATTGCCAGCGTTCGGTTTTGGGCACCGTTCTTCGTTCGCGTTCGTTCGCTAGCGAACGATCACGAAATCCGTGTCGGTCCGCCGCGTCGCGATGTTGTTTGCCGTGTAGGTCGACGGCCCCGGGGTCGCCGACGCGATGGGAGTCGGGTTCGGCGCGGGGGTCGGCGGCGCGCCGGTCGCCGTATTGAAAGCGAACGCCATCAAGGTCGAGTTACTCCCGCTCGGGCAAACTTGCGTCGGCGGCGTTCCGATGGCGACGAGATAGCGCTGATCGCTCGAGAAGCCGACCGACCCGACGTTGGTCAAGCGTTGCGTCGCGCCGGTGCAGCCGACGAACGTCGGCGCGTTCGCCGCCGTGTCGGACGGATTGGGAGCGAAGGCCGTGACGAGCGACAAGTTTCCGCCGTCGACGCCGCTGACCACATAGAAGCCGTCGTCGGCGCCGACGACCGCGATCAGACCACCGCTGGCGACCGCAACGGAATGCGGACGCGAAGGAAGGGTCAAGGTCGCGCCCTGCGTGATCGCGCCGGGCAGACCCGAGACGGACGTGACATCGTTGGGGCCTGGCGCCCCGACGATCACGGCGCGCGTGACGTCGGCCGGATCGTACGCGATCATCCCGGCGCCGCGCAGATTGTGCGCGCCGTAGCCGAGCGTCGTGTCCGTCGCCTTCAACGTAAACTGGTAGCCCGTCGCCACGATGTCGATCTCATACGAGAGCAGGTCGGAGGGTCCGCGCACGAGTGCTTCGCTCGTCCCGCCGATCGCGACGATCGGCCGATTGCCGGCGCCCGGATCGGGCGTCCCGCCCTGAAACGGAACGAAACCGCCAAAATGCGGTGGCGCGTTGGCGAGCGAGGTCAAAGCGAGCACGCCCGGGCG
>DHWK01000040.1:2639-2940 GCA_002413145.1 bacterium UBP12_UBA5184 | reverse complement strand
CGCCCGGGCCGATCCCGCCGATCATCCCAACCGCGACGGTACTCGAGCCGAGAATCGATATCGAGCCGATATCGCTCAAGGTGACCGCACCGCTCGCCGTCGGCGTCGTACTCGGCGCCGGCGTCGGAGCCACCGTTACGTCGTAGGTCGAGCCGACCGGAATGAGGGCGCTCGTGTTGATCCCGAAAATGTCTTGAACCGCGGTATAGGTCGTCCCGCCGTTGTTCGAAACCGCGGCCAGCCCGGCGCTCCCATCGCTCGCGAAGCCCATCGGTCCGACCGCACCGACGAAGGGGATGTT
>DHWK01000040.1:0-2470 GCA_002413145.1 bacterium UBP12_UBA5184 | reverse complement strand
GACGAAGGGGATGTTCACGATCTCCGTCGTCCCGCACAAATTGGTGCTGGTGTCCTCGAAATGGACCGCTTGAACGCCGCGAAACGACCCGCTTCCGCCATCTGGTATGTAGGCGACCCCGAAGCTCACGGCCGTACAGCCGACCGGGGTACTCGATGGGTTGGGCGTCGGCGTCGAAGTCGGGGTGACCGTCGGCGTAGAGCTGGAATGCGAGCAAGCGCCCAGCGCGAGCGCGACGAGTGCTACTCCGACGCCCAGGCTTCGGAGACGCGGCGATGTCAATGGTGCCAAATTTGGAGCGGTTCCCTCAAACGAACGACGGCGCCGCAAGGTTGGCGCGGCGTCCCGCGCTTCGCGGCACGCCGCGCGTAGGCCTATGCGGAGCGCTTGGCTCGCGTCGGGCCTGCGTGCTCGTGGACGATGTGGGTGTAGCGGCCGTTGCTCGCGGCGATGCCCCGCTTGATTTCGGTCGTAAGCATCGACTGCGCGCCTAGCTTCTCGGCGGCGTATTCACAGGCGCGCCAGGGATCGGTGTGGTCGCCACACGTGTAAAAATCGACAGCGGCATAACCCGTCTCGGGCCAGGTATGGATGGAAAGGTGCGACTCGGCAATCACCACTACGCCCGAAACGCCGTACGGTTTAAACCGGTGAAAGGCTACCTTAAGAACTTCGGCGTTCGCTTCTTTGGCCGCCGCCACCATGATCGACTGCACTCGGCTGAGATCCGTCAGCACTCGAGTGTCGCAGCCCGACAACTCGCAAATGATGTGAGTCCCGCGTGCTTCCAATTCGTCTCCTCGGGTTTGGCTGGGAAATCCCACCTCCAGGCGCGTCGGCTGGCGCGTGCGGTGCACTTGCGTCCCCGACCTATCGACGGACTCTTGCCGGCATGCCGAGCTTACTCGTCATGCGGGCGTCCCGCCGCGATGGCACGTAGGGCGTGCCTTCCCCCAACTCGTTGCCGCCTTCACGGCTCACCAAGGTGCGTAGTGGGGTCGAGACCCCAACTCAATCAGGGCCCATCATACCCCCCCTGGCCCCCCGTGTAAAGAACTTTGAACGCGTCGTCGGTCCCTCGTCGCCGCGAGGGCGAACCGGGGGCTGCTCGGCGGCCTTGCTATCAGAGCAAGCGTAAAATAACGAAGATTCCCCTGAACTATCTTGAATTATCCCGGCCTGCCGAGTACCCTTGAGGAGAGATGGCCACTAAACTCGTCGCCCCCGAAAGCCTCATAGAGGATTACCGCCACGGATTCCACGACTCCGAGGAAGGCTACGCCTTTAAGTCCGACAAGGGCCTGACCCGTGAGATCGTCGAGCGTATCTCGTCGATGAAAAACGAGCCGGCCTGGATGCTGAAGTTCCGGCTCAAGGCCTACGAGACGTTCCGTAGCAAGCCGATGCCCGACTGGGGCGACACGGCTCTCTTGAACGAAATCGACTTCGACGACATCCGCTATTTCGTCAAGGCCAGCGAAGGCACCGAACGCTCCTGGGACGACGTCCCCGACGACATCAAACGGACTTTCGATCGGCTCGGCATCCCCGAAGCCGAGCGTAAATTCTTGTCCGGCGTCTCGGCGCAATACGAATCCGAAGTCGTCTATCATTCGGTGCGCGAGGACCTCGCCAAAGACGGCGTCATCTTCTGCGACATGGACACGGCGCTGCGCGAGCATCCCGAACTCGTCGAAAAATACATCTCGACGGTCATTCCGATCGCCGACAATAAGTTCGCGGCGCTCAACTCGTCCGTTTGGTCGGGCGGTTCGTTCGTGTACGTCCCGCCTGGGATCGAGGTCAAGACGCCGCTCCAGGCCTACTTCCGGATCAACACCGAGAACATGGGCCAGTTCGAGCGCACGCTCATCATCGCCGACAAAGGTTCGAAGGTGCACTACATCGAGGGCTGCACCGCGCCGCAGTTCTCGACCGCTTCGCTGCACTCGGCCGTCGTCGAACTGATCGCGATGGAAGATTCTTCCATTCGCTACACCACGATTCAGAACTGGTACCGCAACATTTTCAACCTGGTCACCAAGCGCGCGATGGCGTACAAGAACGCAACCGTCGAGTGGGTCGACGGCAACATTGGCTCGCGCCTGACGATGAAGTACCCCTCGATCTATCTCATGGGTGAGGGCGCGCGCGGCGAAATTCTCTCGATGGCGTTTGCGGGCGAAGGCCAACATCAAGACGCCGGCGCGAAAGTGATCCACGCTGCGCCGAACACGACTTCGGTGGTCACCAACAAATCGGTCACGGCGCACGGCGGCAAGACGACGTATCGCGGTTTGGTCGAAATCCATAAAGGCGCCGTCGGAGCGAAGACGCGCGTCAAGTGCGACGCGCTAATCATGGACGACAAGTCGTCGAGCGACACGAAGCCGACGATGAAGATCGACGAGCAGCGCTCGACCGTCGAACACGAGGCAAGCGTCTCCAAGATCGGCGAAGAGCAGCTCTT
>DHWK01000171.1:9913-10178 GCA_002413145.1 bacterium UBP12_UBA5184 | reverse complement strand
AGCTGCGTCTGCGTCCCGTGCGTCAGCCCTTTGCCGAAGAGCTCGCCGCTGCCGACGGCGATTTTCGACTGATTGAGGTTCCAACCGGCGCCTTGCGGGTCGACGTTGGGATGCAAAAAGATCAACAACCGGCTTCGCTGGAAGGGCTTGAGAACGACGTTCGTCCCGACGACGAACGCCGCGGCCGCCGCGGCGAAGGCGGCGTACCCGACGAAATAACCGGTCCGGGAGACGCCGAAGAACAGTTGCGCCGTCACGATGCCGA
>DHWK01000171.1:9311-9847 GCA_002413145.1 bacterium UBP12_UBA5184 | reverse complement strand
AACAGTTGCGCCGTCAGGATGCCGAAGATGACGAGGGTCGTCCCAAGATCGGGTTGCTTGAGGATGAGGAACGCCGGCAAAGCGACGGCCGAGAGCGTAAAGAACATCTCCTTGAAACCGGCGATCTGCCTGCTCGCCAAGAGCGAGGCGATGACGATCGCGAGCACGAGCTTCGCCGGCTCCGAGGGCTGAAAGGTGCCGAGCGGCCCGAGCGAGATCCAGCGCTGCGCCCCCAGCGCGCTGTGTCCGCTCTGCCAAACCAGGTAGAGCAGTCCGAGATTGATTACGTAAAGGTAGAGCGCCCAGCGCTGCCAGCGCCGGTAATCGACCCACGCGCAGCAAGCCATCGCGACGACGCCGATCGCGATGTAGCCGAGCTGCTTGCGCCACTCGCTCGCAGCATCGGGCGTATGCAGCGTCGCCGAACGGATCACGATGTCGCCGAAGAGCGCGAGCGCGACCGCAGTCGCGGCCAGGAGCCAATTGAAACGGCTATACCAGGGGCGTTCCACTGCCTAGGAGTCTTACTTTACTTA
>DHWK01000171.1:8807-9080 GCA_002413145.1 bacterium UBP12_UBA5184 | reverse complement strand
GGAGGGAGCGCCGTTCGGCGGCGCGGCCGCGGCGGTGCGGCGCCGCCGGCGACGTCGGGGACGCGGCGGCTTGTTGACCGGTGCGTGCGCGCGACCGTTGGCCGAACGCTGCGACGCCGCCGACGGCCGATCCTTACGGACCGACTTGATCGGAACGCTGGCCAGCATAGCGAGTTCGTGCTCCCGCTGCTCGAACGAAACCTCCGCCTGATCTGGATCGATGTCGACGTAGCGCGAGATCACCTCGAGCAGCTCGGCCTTGAGCGCATCGAC
>DHWK01000171.1:0-8741 GCA_002413145.1 bacterium UBP12_UBA5184 | reverse complement strand
AGCTCGGCCTTGAGCGCATCGACCACGTCCGGCGCGAGCGCCAGGTGATCTGAGAGCAGCACGAGACGTAGGCGCTCGCGCGCCGTCACCCCGGAGCCCTCGCGTCCGAAGAGCGCCTTGAAGAAGTCGTTCTTCTTGAGGAAATCAAACATTGGAACGGCCTCCAAAGAACGCGCCGAGTTTCGCCAGGAAACCGCCGCCCTGGGGCTCGGTCGGGATCTCGGCGGGAGCGGTCTCTTCGCCCGTGAGGCGCGCCGCGATCGCGCGGTAGGCCGCGCCGAGCTGCGAGTTCGGGTCGAGCGCCGGCGGTTCGCCTTTGTTCGTGGCGACGATCACCGCCGGCTCGTCGGGTATCACGCCGAGCAGCGGAAGATGCAAGATCGCGTTCACGTCGTCGACCGAGAGCATCTTGCCCTTGCGCACCAGCGCCGGCCGCAAGCGATTCACGATCAACTCGGGCGACCAGTCGTTGGGCAGCAAGCCGACGACGCGGTCGGCGTCGCGCACCGCCGACACCTCGGGCGTGCACACGACGATTGCGTGCTGGGCGCCCGCGACCGCATTGCGAAAGCCGAGTTCGATGCCCGCCGGACAATCGATGAGGACGTAGTCGAAGCGTTCGCGCAGCTGCTCCATGAGGCGTTGCATCTCGCCGCCGTCGACGTCTTCTTTTTCGCGGGCCTGGGCCGCCGCCAACAGGTACAGATTGGGGTTGCGCTTGTCGCGGATCAGCGCTTCGTCGAGTTGGGCGTTGCCTTCGAGCACGTCGAGAAGATGAAAGCGGACGCGGTTCTCGAGCCCGAGGACGATGTCGAGGTTGCGCAGCCCGACGTCGGCGTCGACCAGGACGACCCGCTTGCCCAGCGCCGCCAACGCCGCTCCGACGTTGGCCGTCAGCGTCGTTTTGCCGACGCCGCCCTTCCCCGAGGTGATGACGATCGCGCGGCCGAGCGCGACGGCGGCCGGCGCTTCGGCGCTCGGCGTCTCTTCGAAGGCGTGCATCGTTTCGATCCCTTCTGTGTTCGTCTCTATATTCGCCGCCACGCGCGCCTCAGCCGGCTTTCCACATCGTAAACAGTTTGGAGAAAAAACTCGGCGACTCGAGATCGGTCAAGGGCAGTTCCTCGCCTTCGAGCCGGCGCGCGATTCGCAGGTAGATCGCGGCCAGCTTTTGCGTTTCGTCGAGCACCAGCGGTTCGCCGCGGTTGGTCGTATCGATGACCCCCTCGTCGTCCGGTATGACGCCCAGAACCTCGGCGCCGAGGATTTCGGCGACGTCCTCGACCGACATCATCTCGCCGGTTTTTACCATCTCGGGGCGCACGCGATTGACGATCAACTGCAGCGGCAGCTCGCGTTCGCGCAGTTTTCCGACGACCCGATCGGCATCGCGAATCGCGCTGACTTCGGGCGTTGTCACGACGATTGCCTCACGCGCGCCCGCGACGGCGTTGCGGAAGCCGTGCTCGATGCCGGCCGGGCAGTCGATGATGACGTAGTCGCTGGACTTCGCCAACTCGCCCATGAGCTTGTCCATCTGCTCTTCGGAGACGGCCGTCTTATCGCGGGTTTGAGCGGCGGCGAGAATTTTGAGCGATTCGAAGCGCTTGTCGCGGATGAGCGCCTGCCGGAGTTGGCAGCGGCCCTCGACGACCTCGACCAAATCGAAGACGATCCGTTTCTCGACGCCCATGACGAGATCCAAGTTGCGCAATCCGATGTCGGTATCGACCAGCACGACGCGCCGGCCCCGCAGCGCGAGCGCCGCGCCGAGGTTGGCAGTCGTCGTCGTCTTTCCGACGCCACCCTTGCCCGAAGTCACGACTATGCGACGCGCGCTCATTTGTTTGGACCATGGTTCGCGTAAGGGGCGATCGCAATCCCCTCGCCCGCGACGAATGCGACTTCCGGCCCGCGCGGCGCGCGCTTGACGTCGTCGGCGGCGATGCAGGTCGCGATGCGCAATTGCGTCGCGCAGAGCTGGAGCGCGAAGACGCGCGCCTTCCGATCCCCTTGGGCACCGGCGTGCGCGGTCCCGCGCAGCGCACCGAAGACGAGGATGTCGCCGCTGGCGACGAGTTCGGCGCCCGGATTCACGTCACCGATCACCACGATGTTGCCGAGCTGCTGCAGGGACTGTCCGCCGCGGACCGTGCCGCGATGATACAGGGTCGACGGTTCGGCGGGAGCGACCGGCAGGGGACTCGGCTCGGCCGCCTCCCCATCGGCGTTTGCGCCGGCGAACTCGGGGCGCCGAACCGAGGACTCCCCACGCGAGCGACGGCGTGCGATTTCAGCTCGGGCGCCGGCAAAATCGGCATCGAGGGAGAGAGCCTTTTCGGTCAGGCGCACTTCGCGCTCGGCTCGCGCTGCGCGCTTACGCTCGAAGCTGGCGACGGCCGGCGGCTGCGGCGGACCGAGGTACTCGAGGCCTTGCTCGCGCGCCGTCTCGCCCAAGCCTTCCCCGCCGTAGACGCTGCGAAGCTCGATGCCGTAGCTCCGGACGGCTTCGAGAAGTCCCGCTAGCCGCTCCCCGTCGGGAACCTCATCGGAGAAGATGGCGGTGGCGTGGCTACCGCGATAGAACTCCGGCCGCTCCGCGAGGCGCGCATCGATCTCGTCCCAAGCTTCTTCAAAGCTTCTTCCGGTAAAAACAAGCTCAAGGCCCGTCTTCGTGCCGCGCAGCATCCCGCCTCGAATGCCACGAATTCCAGAGCCCGACCTTTGCCTTCCACACCGAGCCCACAGGTATCTCCGGTTATTCACACCGTTATCCCCATTTGGTTTAGCAGCACGCCGCCGCTTCGCGGCTCCGCGCCCCCCAATACGCGAAGCGCATGGGGCCCCAAACCTCGCCGGCCGGCCCTGGGGCGTGCTCGGCCCTAACCGTGGATAAATCTTTAGGCCGCGCGGAGTTTCCAGTCCGCAGGCGTCGAAGTACGCAGACTCCCTTTGAGGTAGCCCCGATGACCCTCCGCCGACTGATCCCCGCCAGCCTCGTCCTCGCCATGCTTTGCACGCTCGTCCCGGCGCCGGCCCGCGCCGTCTCGACCCAGAGCGAGATCCTGCAAGCCAAGGGCGGCGACAAGGCCGTGCTCGAGCAGTACAACGTCGTCACCGACCCGCTGCTCAACCAGTGGATCAACGACGTCGGAAACAAGCTCTGGGCACAGACCGCGCGGCACGACGTCCCTTACAACATCAAGATCCTCGACACCCAAGAGATCAATTCGTTCACGATCGGCGGCGGCTATATCTACATCAACGAAGGCGCGCTCGACTTCGTGCAATCCGACGACGAACTCTCGGGCATCATCGGCCACGAGACGGGCCACAACGAACGCCGCCACACCGTCACGCTCCCGGCCAAGGCCAACGCGCTCAACCTGCTGTTCGGCATCGCGGCGATCTTCTCGCCCTTCATCTACCGCTTCGGGCAGATCGCCGAAGCCGGCATCCTTGCCAAGCAATCCCGGGCCGACGAGCTACAGGCCGACCAGTACGGCCTCTTGCTCATGTCGCGCGCCGGTTACGACCCCGACGCGATGGTTTCGTTCATGAACCATCTCGGCGCGCTCGAAACGCAAACTCCCAGTTTGCTCGATCGTTATCTCACGGATCACCCCGGGTTCCCGGATCGCGTCAAGCACCTGGTCGGCTACGATCAACTCGATCCGAAGAAACGCACCACCGAACAGCTGCTCGCGCAGGCCATCCACGATGAGGACACCGCGCGCTATAACTACGCCGCGCTGAAGTTCCAAAAGATCCTCAAGAGCGAGCCCAACAATGGCGATGCGCTGCTGCATCTCGGTGAGGCGCAGATCGCGCTCGGTCAGGCCGATAAGAGCCAACAGACGCTTGCAGCGGCGGCCGAGAAGGGCACGCTCGAGACTCGCCGGGTCGCGCTTTCCAACATCAAAACGTTGCGCGATAGTCAGAACAAGTTTACGCTCACGCGCCCCAACCTCGCGCCCTTGCGCGCCGCTTTGGAAGACGCTAAAGCGCGCGAAACGCAGTCGGTCGCGCTGATCGGGGCGCGCCGCGACGCGGGCCGCGATCAGATCAAAGCGATCAACGCGCGCGTGCAAAATATCTCCTACGGCGTCCCCGACTTCAGCCGGGTCCAAATCCGCAACGGGGGCCGGCTCGAGTCCGTCATCCGTAACCTGAACGCGATGGGCCGGTCGATCGACGCCGCCTTCAACAAGTCGTCGCTCGTCATCAACGGGACGGGCTCGCTCGATCGCAACAAAGAGAGCGGTCTGGTCAAGGAAAACAACGAGATCGTCAAGGAGCTCGCGGCGGCGCTTGCGCTCGATCCAGTCCCCGCGCTCTCGCTCTCGCTTCTGCCCAGCTACCCGCGGATGTTCGAAGACCTCCAAGCTTCGGACTCCGACATGATTCGGGGGCTCGACGCTTCGCGGACTTCGCTCGCGCTGCTCGACGTCGCGCTCGGCGATCTCGATGAATTCATCAAGCGCCTGACGCGCGCGAACCTCGATTTCGGAGGAGACATCTCGATCACCGACTACAACGCGTTGCTTCCGCTGATGCAACGGGCCGGCGACAACCTCTCGAAAGCCGCCATCGCGGGCTCTCAAGCCCAACAACTCTACAATCTCGCGCGAGCGCGGCAACTGCAGACCCGCATTACGATGCTCAACATCGGGTATCCCGAAGACCGCTACGCGACCCTCCGACGCGCGCTCCAGGCCCGCGTCCGTAACAACGGTCTCGACTTCACGACGATGACGCACGAAGATCTCACGCCGGGGGAGATCGCCAGCGCCGCGATCGTCGCCGCCGACACCAACACGACGCCGCAAGCGATCGTGCAAGAAGCGAAGGCCTCGGGCCGGCGCATCGTCGACGTCGCCAACGCTCGCGGGATGCACGCCGAGGCGCTCGAGATCTTCCTTGGACTCGTCTACCTCGACTACACCGACGACCCCGAAAAAGAAGCCAAAGGCCATTAGACGACACGAAAGAGCCGCCTTGTGACGAGCGCCGGAGAACTCTTTCACCTAGCCCGCAAAAGCGTCGGCGCGACCAACGTCCGCACCGACGCGCAGAAGCCTTTTCGCTTCTTATTGTGCGGCGATCCGGCGCTGCTGGCGGACTTTCGGGCCCTCCTGCTCTTCGGTCACGGCCTCGAAGTGCCGCTCGACGCGCCGGCGACGCTCGAGACGATCGACCCTGCGCGCGGCACGACGATCGTCGGCTCCAACGCGCGCGCGGTGGTCTTTCTCGCGCGCCCCGGCGATTTGGCCGGCGCGCGACTCGATCTCTTGCAGGCGCTGCGCCTGCCAATTTTCGCGCTGGTGGTCGACAGCTCGGCGCTCGCGACGCATCCGCCCGGCCCGCCGCTGCCGGGCACCGTCGCCGAATACGTCGTCCCGTCGATCGATCGTGAGACATTGCGGTCACGTTTCTTTCCGCACCTCATCGAGTGTTGCAAGGGCGTCGAGGTCGCGGTCGGTCGCCGCTTCCCGCCGCTGCGCGAAGCGGTCGCCGCCAAACTGACGCGCGGTGCGGCGAGTTCGGCCCTCAAGGTCGCGGTCGCGAGCGCGATCGTCGATCACGTCCCCGTTTTGGGACTCGTCCTCGGGGCCGTCGCCTCGGCCGGCGACATGGTCGCGATAACCGGGATTCAAATCGTGCTGATGATGCAAATCGGAGCGACCTACGGCAAGGATCCCGACATGCAGCACGTCTGGGAACTCTTGCCGGTGGTCGGCGGCGGTTTCGGCTGGCGCGCGCTCTCGCGCGAACTCGCAGGCTTCGTGCCGGTAGCCGGCATCGCCATCAAAGGGGCGATCTCCTATGCCGGCACGATCGTCGTCGGCGAGGGCGCCGCTTTTTACTACGAGCACGGACGGCACATGACGTCGACCCAAGCCACGCAGCTGTACGAGGAAAAGAAGCGGAACGCGATGCTCTACGCGCGTGAAACCTTCGATCGGCTCAAGCGCTTCGGAAAATAGTTCGCTGCGTCCCTAGCCCAGGGCGTTATGGGCGAGAAAGATCAAGAGCGAATCGTCGTCGAGATGGGCGTACGCGGCCGCGAGTTTCGGACGCACGCCGGCCGCGATCGTCGCCGCCAGCCGCAGCCGCGGTTCGGCGCCGAGCGACGCGCGGCGCTCGGCATATTGCCGGATCAATTCGCGGTCGTGCGCCGTCAGCTCGCGGATGACGGGATCCTCGCGAACCGGTTCGGAGAACGCGAGCGCGCGGGCGCGCTCGTAAGGTTGGTCGCGAACCACGAGCGTACCGGCGGCGAAGTCGCCGAGGCGGCGATTTTGCGCCGATAACAGCGCGCTGATCGCCGAGATCGCATAGAAACCGAGCGCCGCTTCGAGGATGCGCACGACGTTGCGAATCATCGAGCTGATCAAGTCGACCGTAAAACCACCGTCGCGCACGACCCGAATCCCGAGCAGCCGTTTGCCGGGAGTGCGCCCCTGCCACAACCACTCGAAGAGGATGAAATACCCGAAGAAAAGCATGAAGATCGCGACGTAGAAGAGCCCTTGCACGATCGCAGCGGCAAACTTTTGGAGCTGCGGCGGCGCCGCCGGAATTTTGGCCCCCGGTAACGACGAGCCGATCCAAGCGAAAATCAGCACCGCGCCGATCAGCACCGCGACTTGAATCGTCAGATCGATGAAGACCGCGAGAAACCGGCTGCCGACTCCGGCGAGCTCGTAGGAGAACGCGACGCTCTCTCCGGTCGCGACGTCGACCGTCCGCTCCACGCTGCGGCCTGTCCGGGGAGGCGTCGGTCGAGTCCTGCGAAAGAGCCATTCGAAATGCGAGAACGGGCCTTCGTAGCGCGGCGACAAGACGGTTGGGAGCAGCTCGAAGCGTTGCTCGCCCAGATCGATCGCCACGGCCTGCGCCGCCTTACTGCCGATCAACTTGCGGAGTTAGCGTTACGTTATCGGTCCGCGACGACCGATCTCGCCGCCGCCCAGAGCCGCGGCTACAGCGGCGCGACGCGCGCCTACCTCAACCGGCTTACCGCACGCGCCCACGCGTACGTCTACGTCGGTTCGGCGCGCAACGGCTGGGCCAGACTCGCTGAATTTTTTGGGGAGACGTTTCCATCGGAGGTTCGCCGCTCCGCCGGACCGATTCTCGCCTGCACGGCGGTGTTCGTCGGCGCCACCATCATCGCGTATTGGCTGGTGGCCCAGCGTCCCCAGAGCGTCTACGCGCTCTTGAGCCCCGGGATGATCCCCGTCGTCGAAAAACCGCTGCACGACTCGAACTTCGCCTTCGACCGCGCCTACGCGCCGGCGATGGCGAGCGCCATCATCACCAACAACGTCGCGGTGGCGATGTACGCCTTCGCCGGTGGGATGACGCTCGGGTATGTGACGATACGCGCGATTCTTGAGAACGGGCTCATGCTGGGGGGCCTCAGCGCGCTCTTCGCCGCGAAGGGGTTTGGGCTCGATTTTTGGGCGACGATCGCGCCGCACGGCGTCATCGAACTGACCGCGATTCAAATCGCCGGCGGCGCGGGACTGCTCTTGGCGCTCGCCGTCGTCGCGCCGGGCCGATTGCGGCGCATCGACGCGCTCAAGGCGAACGGACGGCGCGCCGCCGTCCTGGCCCTCGGCGTCACGGGGATGCTGCTCGTTGCAGGGACGATCGAGGGCTTCGTCTCGCCGCAGCGGACGTCGATCGAATTCCGCATCGCCTTCGGCGTCCTCACGGCGGTGTTGCTCGCGGCGTATCTCGGCTTCGCCGGGCGCGGGGCGGGCGCGCGACGCGTGACGGTCGGGCTCGCGCTGGCGGCGTTGCTCGCGACCGCAACGCCGTCGGCGGCGAAGGCGACGAACGACCTCGACATCTCGACGCAGGCCCTCTTCGCACCCCTAGCGCGAGAGATCGTCGCACTCTACGGCGCGACGAATGCGGGGGGGACGGTGACGATCCGCGAGGGCTCGTACGGCGACGATCTGCGCGACCTCGATTCCGGTAGCGCCGACACGGCGATCCTCGATCGCGCGCCGGCCGGGCCGCCCTACGTCGACCACCCGCTCGCAGTCGTTCCCTACGCGCTCATCGCCGACCCGAACTCCGGCGTCACGTCGCTCGGCTCCGCGCAAGTCGCCGCGATCTTCGCCGGGCGGATCGGCAACTGGTCGCAAGTCGGCGGAACCGATCTGCCGATCGTCGCGATCGACCGCCCCGGACCCTCGGGGACGAGCGCCCTTTTCGCCGCGACCTTCGGCGTCGCTCCGGCGAGCGGCGTCACCGTCGACAACACCTCGACCGCGGTCGTGAGCGCCGTCCGGACGCAAAGTGGCGCGATCGGGTACGTCGGGGCTCCCTACGCGAACCTCGCCGGCGTGCGGGTCCTCGCCATCGACGGCGCGCTGCCGAGCGCCGAGACGATCGCGGCGGGACGGTATCGATTCTACACGACGATCCACGCGATGACGTCTGGCCAACCCTCGCCGGTCCTCTCGCGCTTCTTATCCTTCGCCGAATCGCGGCGCGAACTGCTGCATGCCGCCGGCTTCCTAACGATCTTCGAAACGAAGCGTCCCTAAGGCGGCGCTCAGAGGCGCCCCCGAACTTTGACGTCGAGGTAGGCGTCCAGCAGGGCAACGGTCAGCGCCGGCGCCGGTACGTCGACGACGATGATGCCCCGGCTGCGCAGCGACGCGATCGACTTCTCGCGTTCGGCGGCGAGCGACATCGCGACGCTGGCGCGGTACGCCTCG
>DHWK01000090.1:2108-2947 GCA_002413145.1 bacterium UBP12_UBA5184 | reverse complement strand
GCCGCGCCGCGCGAGCTGCCAGGCCGCCTCGCAACCGGCCAAACCGCCGCCGACGACCCGCACGACGCTAGGAACCACGCACGTCACGCCCCGGCCGGCTCCGACTCGCGCTCGGCGGAAGCCCCGAGGGAACTCGTATCGTGCGTCTTCTCGGCGCTGCATTCGAAGGTTACCGCGCCGCGGCGAGATTTCGCCGTGACGTAGGCGCCGCAGACCGGGCACGGTTCTTTCACGACGCGGTCCCACGACACAAAATCGCACGCCGGGTAATTCGCGCAACCATAGAACGTCCGGCCGCGCCGCGAGCGGCGCTCGACGATCTTTCCGGCGTCCTTGGGGCAGATCGCGCCGGTATCTTTGAGGATCGGCTTGGTGGTCTTGCACTCGGGATAGCCGGTGCACGAAATGAAACGCCCGAAGCGGCCGGTCTTGATGACCATCGGGCGACCGCACTTTTCGCAGCTCTCGTCGGTCGGCTCGTCCTTGATTTCGAGCTTGGGAAGCTTCTTCTCGGCCTCTTCGAGTTCGAGCTTGAACGGACCGTAGAAATTTTCGAGCACGTGCACCCAGTCGGCGCGCCGTTCTTCGACTTCGTCGAGCTCGGCCTCCATCTTGGCCGTGTACTGCAAGTCCATAATGTCTTTGAAGTGCTCCACGAGCAGGTCGGTCACCGTGGTGCCGATCGCCGTCGGGAAGAAACGCCGCTCGCTCTGATTGACGTATTGGCGGGCTTGGATCGTCTCGACGATCGACGAGTAGGTCGACGGACGTCCGATGCCGTTTTCCTCGAGTGCCTTGACCAGGGTCGCTTCGGTGAAGCGCGGCGGCGGCTCGGTGAA
>DHWK01000090.1:891-1971 GCA_002413145.1 bacterium UBP12_UBA5184 | reverse complement strand
CCATAGACCTTGGTGTAGCCGGCGAACTTCATGACGCTGCCGTTGGCGCGCAGGGTGTAGCGGGTCTGGGTACGCGCCGGTTTCGCGTCGATGTCGACGGTCGTCTGGTCGTACACCGCCGCCGCCATCTGCGAGGCGACGAACCGCTCCCAAATCAGTTGGTAGAGCCGCAATTCGTCGCGTTTGAGGAAACCCGTCAGCGACTCGGGGGTCCGCTCGATTGCGGTCGGCCGGATCGCCTCGTGCGCGTCCTGCGCGCCCTCGCGCAACTTGTGCGTCCGCGCGCCGCCGTAGTATTCGGGCCCGTACGTCGACTCGATATAGACCTTGGCGGCGTCGCGGGCGGAGTCGGCGATGCGCGTCGAGTCGGTGCGCATATAGGTGATGAGGCCCTGCGTCCCCTCAGAACCGAGGTCGACGCCTTCGTAGAGGCCCTGCGCCAGCTGCATCGTCCGGCGCACCCGCAAGCGCAGCTTGCGCGACGCTTCTTGTTGCAGGGTCGAGGTCGTGAAGGGCGCGGCGGCGTTGCGCCGCTGCTCGCGCTGCTTGACCGAGGCGACCCCAAAGGTCGCATCCTCGAGATCGGCGACGATTTGGTCGGCCCGGCCGCCGTTGTCGATCGCGGCCTTCTCGCCGTCGATCTCGCTCAACTCCGCCGGGAATAGCGGCGCCTCTTCTCCGCTGCGGGTGAACTGCGCGCCGATCGTCCAGTATTCGCGCGGAACGAACGCCCCGATCTCGCGCTCGCGATCGACGATCAACTTGACGGCGACCGACTGCACGCGGCCCGCGGAGAGTCCCCCGCGAACCTTCGCCCAGAGCAGCGGCGAGATCTTATAACCGACCAGCCGGTCGAGGATGCGGCGCGCCTGCTGCGCGTTGACCCGGTCCATGTCGATCGAATGGGGATGGGCGATCGCGTTCAGCGCCGCCGACTTGGTAATCTCGTGGAGTTCGATCCGCTTGGGGTTCTCGAGCTTGAGTAGCTCGGCCAGATGCCACGCGATCGCCTCGCCTTCGCGGTCCGGGTCGGTGGCCATGAAGATGTCTCTTATACACATCTCCGAGCCCACGAGACGG
>DHWK01000090.1:373-755 GCA_002413145.1 bacterium UBP12_UBA5184 | reverse complement strand
CGCGGGGCGAAGCCGTGGTCGACGTCGACCCCCAGCGTGCTCTTCGGGAGGTCGCGGACGTGCCCGACCGAGGCCTTAACGGCGAACCGGGGCGGCAAGAACTTCTTGATCGTGCGCGCCTTCGTCGGTGATTCCACGATGATCAGCGGCCGACTCGCATGCTTGCCATCTCGCGCTTTTGCGGCTTTGGGTGCCGGGGTGGTCCCGGCCAAGGGCTCGGTCAAAACGCCCTAAGTATAATCCGCCCGTCAAGTCTTAGGCAAAAAAGGCCCCGGCAGCGAGGCAACCGCCGCGAGCGAAAAGCCGCCCGAACGACGTGCGGTGAGGTCGCGGGGGCAGTCGAGAACGACCCGTCGCGCCGCCGAAGTGCGAAGCCGCTCGT
>DHWK01000090.1:0-192 GCA_002413145.1 bacterium UBP12_UBA5184 | reverse complement strand
GTGGCTGACGAATCGTTGCGCACCTTTTCAAACTTGCATATTCCGAGTCGAAAGTATACTATGCATCCAAATGCCGTTGTGCATACACAACGAGGAGGTAATTTGAATAACGACATCATGCTGGGCGGAATGCCCGAGATGGCGCCCGCTCCCAAGAAACGCAAAAAGCGCCGCAAGAAGGCGGCGGTAGCG
>DHWK01000145.1 GCA_002413145.1 bacterium UBP12_UBA5184 | reverse complement strand
CGCCGGCCGGACCGACGCCGGCGTCCACGCCCTCGGCCAGGTCGTCTCATTTGCCGCGCACGAGCGCTTTCCGATCGAGAAGCTCGCGCTGGCGCTCAACGCCGCCTTGCCGTCTGACCTCTCCGCCCGCGACGCGGCCGTCGCCGCCGACGGTTTCTCGGCGAAGGCGGCGGCCCTCGAGCGGACCTATACGTACCTGATCTTCAACCGGCGCGAGCCTTCCGCGATCGTTCGGCGCTGGGCGACCTTCGACTACCACCAGCTCGACCTCGGGGCGATGCGCCGCGCCGGCGCGCAGCTCGTGGGGCGCCACGACTTCCTGAGCTTCTGCGGCGTCCCGCCCGAGCGCGGCGGGACGGTCCGAACGCTGCTGGCGCTCGAAATCGAAGGGGAGCCGCCGTTCGTCCGGCTCCATTTTCGAGCCGACGGTTTCTTGCACCGCATGGTGCGGATCATGACCGGGACGCTGCTTGAGATCGGGCGCGGGGGCCGCCCCCCGGAATCGATCGGTGAGACGCTACGTGCCCGAGACCGCCGGGCAGCCGGCCTGACGGCGCCGCCCCAAGGCCTCTATCTGGTCGAGGTCCGCTACCCGGATTTCTCCTCTCGCGCGCTCGGCAAGGCCGCGTTCGGTATTTGACAGGGTACCGGCCCCCCTGTAGAATCCGAGGGTTGTCATGCGCACCTATCAGCAAACGACGGCGGAGACCCGCCACGACTGGTATCTCGTCGACGCCGCCGGTCTACGGCTGGGCGTCCTCGCCGTGCGCGTCGCCCGCGCCCTCTCGGGGCGCCATAAGCCGACCTGGACGCCGCACATCGACGACGGCGACCACGTCGTGGTGATCAACGCCGAGAAGATCGAGCTCTCCGGAAACAAGCTCGAGCAAAAAGTCTATCGCCGTCACAGTCAATATCCCGGCAGTTTGAAGACCGAGACGGCCGGCGACGTCCTCGCCAAGCACCCCGAGCGTTTGATCGAACGCGCGGTGCGCGGGATGCTCGCCACCAACAGGATGCGCGCCACCCTGCTCGGGCGCCTCAAGGTCTACGCCGGCAACGAACACCCGCACGCTCCGCAGCAGCCGAAAGCACTCTTCTAAGGCATGGAAACCGCCGAGCAGTTTGCCGGAACCGGACGCCGTAAGCGCGCCGTCGCGCGCGTGCGCATCGAATTGGGCCAGGGCGTCATCACGGTCAACCGCAGACCGATCGACGAGTACTTCGCTCGCCCCACGCTGCAGCAGATCATCCGCCAGCCGCTCGAAGTGACCCAAACGGTCTCGCGCTTCGACGTCCACGTGATGACCCACGGCGGCGGGATCTCGGGCCAAGCCGGCGCCGTCCGTCACGGGATCGCCCGCGCGCTGCTCGACATGGACGAGACGCTGCGCGTCGCCTTGCGCAAGAACGGCTTGCTGACCCGCGATCCGCGCGAAAAAGAATCGAAGAAGTACGGTCGCAAGCGCGCTCGCAAGCGCTTCCAGTTCTCGAAGCGCTAAACCCTAACGGGCGAGAGCAACTCCTCAGGCAGGATCGCGTAGGCGGTGACCAGTTCGCTGCGGCCTTTGACGCGCGCGGCGATGCGATGGAAGCGTCCCTCCGGCTGCGCCGCGAGATAGGTCGCTTCGTCGAGGTAGACCGCACCCGGCGGCGCCGCGCTTTGCAAGCCCTGCGCGAGGTTGACGGCGTCGCCGATCACGGTGTAATCCATGCGCAGGCTGCTGCCGAAGTGCCCCGCCACGACGTCGCCGCTGGCCAAACCGATCGAGATGGCGAGGGGATCGCTCAGGCGCATCTTCAATCCATCGCGCATCGCGTCGCGTAAACGCAGCGCGGCGCCGAGCGCGCGTTTGGGGTCGTCCGCTCGCGGCAACGGGGCTCCGAAGACCGCCATCAAGCCGTCGCCGTAAAACTTGTCCAGCAAGCCCTCGTACTCGAAGATGATGCGCACCGCTTCTTCGAAATAGGCGTTCAGGATCTCGGCGACGCGTTCGGGCTCGAGCTCGGTGGCGAGCTTCGTGAAGCCGCGGATGTCGGCGAAGAGCATCGTCGCGCGACAGCGTTCGCCGCCGAGTTGGACGGAGGATGGATTGGCGACGAGCGACTCTAGGACGTGGGGTGCGAGGTAGCGCGAAAAGGACGCTTGGATCGCGTTCTTGTGGGCCAGTTCGGCGGCATGCACCTCCTCGAGGCGGCGCTGTTCGGTTACGTCGCTAACGACGACCGCGACGCCCTTGTCGTCCGGCGTTTCGAGTGGCGTGAAACGCAATTGCATCGCAAGTCGGGCGCCGTCGGGACGGCGCGCTGCGACCTCCGCTCGTAAGAGCGCACCGTCGCTCGCGTAGTAGGTCTCGATCAATTCCGGGAAATCCGGGATATAGCGCGAGAGCGCGGCGATTCCGCCGCAGATGATCTTATCCGCCTCAAGGCCGAACGTCGTCTCCGCGGCCCGATTGAAGCTCGTGATGCGCCGCTCGCTGTCGAGGGTGATGACGCCGTTGGCGATCGCTTCGAGCAGGCGGTCTTGGAAGGCTTGCAGGTCGGCAACCCGCTGCGCGCGCTGACGTTCGCCCTCGAAGTGGCGTGCGTTTTCCACAGCAAGGGCGGCCTGATGCGCGAACGATGTCAAGAGCTCGCGGTCGGCCGGCGTGAACAGACCGGGTTTGACGCGCGAATCGAGATAGATCACGCCCACGATGCGATCGCGCACGCGCATGGGGACGCAGGCGATCGAGCGGATGTGCAGTGCGATGACCGCGCTCTGTGCGCGCCACTGCGGGTCGCTTTGCGCATCGGTCGTAAAGACGGCTTCGCGCGTCTCGAAGGTTTGCTCGACCAGCGCTTTGGGCAGCGCGTTGGGATTGAGCGTCGCTTCGAATGAAAAGAGATTGTGGACGGCGACGACGTGGCGGCCTTCGCTGAGCATGAGGAAGCCGCGTTCGGCGCCGACGAGCTCGACGGCGAGCTCGAGCGCGTCGCGCAGCACCGCGTCGACTTCGAGCGAGGAGTTGACGATCTGCGCGGCGCGCGTCAGCCGTTTGATCTTCGCGAACTCGGCCGCATCGACGTGAGCCGCGATCGTCGCGAGCGCGTCGACGGCGCGCGGGTCGTCGCGCAGCACCGGGAGTGCAGCCAGGGTCGCAAGCGCGCTCGAGACAGCGTCGCTCACGCTGGGTTCCGCGCGTTTGCCAGGCCTCATCTACAGGCTGGTTCGGCAGAAACGGGGAGCCGCTTTACGAGCCGAGCGTCCCGGGCGCCGTCACGCGCCGGCAATCGAACGGCGACGCCGCGGTCATCTCGGCGCCGCAGAATGGAGCGATGAACGTCCTGCCAAGCGATCTTACCTCGGCGGCGCTCGGGGCACGCGACCGGCTCGCGACCCTCGCCCGCAGCGCCGCTACGGCCGGCCTCGGGTCCGCCGGGCTCTCCGGATCCGCGACCGCGATGGGGGCGGCGGCCCGAGCCGCGGTGTTCGGCGATGCGCTGCTCGGCGCGATTCGTGCCCGGCTCGAGGCGCTGCGTAACGCCGCGAAGTAGGGTTCACGCGCGCGTAACATCGCGGTCGCACCCCGGACAAGAGCCGCGGTTACACTCGAGCGATGGCACTCTACGAATTCGACGTCCTGAACGCGGCGGCCGCGGGGATGGAAGCGCAGCGGGCCGCACTCGACGTCGCGGCGCGGAACGTCGCCGCCGCCGAAGCGAGCGCTCGCGGCACTTCGTTCGAGCGCCTCGTGCCGCGCTTTTCGGTCGATCCGCCCGGCGACGACGACGCAGTTTCCTCCGATGACGATCTCGCTGCACCCGTGCGTTTTCTCGGAACCGAGGTACAGCGCGGCGTCGACGTCGACGCGATCACCGAGATGGTCGCGGTGCTGAACGCGCAGCGCGCCTTCGAAGCCAACGCGTCGGTCTTCGATCTTGGGAAGCGGCTCGCGGAGCGGACGATCGAGGTCGGACGCCCGTGACCGTCACGCCCTTCAGCCCCGATGCGCCGTTAGGAGCGCCGCGTGACCTCGATTCACCAATCGGAGAAGGCGGGGCGGCCGCCGCTTTCGGTCCGGCGCTGGCCCGTGCGCTCGACAACGCGGGCGCGGCGCTGTCGCGAGCCGATGGCGCCGAACGAGCGTTCATCGGGGGCCACGGCGGCTTGCAAGAGATGGTCGTGGAGCGCGCCCAGGCGGACGTCCTCTTGACGATTGCCGGCGCGGCGGCGTCGCGCAGCCTTCAGACCCTGAGCACGATCCTCGGAATGCAGATCTAGGAGTCACGGTGCGCCTGCCCAACTGGCCGTCGCTCCCCGCTCGGACGCGCATCTCGATCGTCGGCCTCGCGCTGGCCGCGTTCGCCGCCGTTATGATTGCGTCGTTCGCACAGCGCGATGCGCGCGTCGCTTTGTTTGCCGAGCCGTTACGCCCCGAACAAGTCAGCGAAGTCGTCGAACGGCTCGCGGAGTGGAACGTCCCGTTTGTCGCGGTGGCCGACAACGTGAGGATCGATGCGCGCCGGCGCAACGACGTATTGCTGCGACTGTCGCTTGCCGGCGTCCCGCATGCCCATCGCGCCAGCTCGAGCGAAACCTTGGCCCACGTCAACCCACTCACGCCGCAAGCGGTGCTCGATGCCCAAACGCGCGACGGACTCGCCGGCGACCTTGCGAATGCGTTGCGCGGCATCGCCGGCATCGATGACGCGCAGGTCATCATCGCGCCCGGCCGCAACGCGGCGTTCGCCGACGAGTCGTCCTCGGCGCCGAGCGCCTCGCTGCGCCTTCGTCTGCGCCCGGGCGAGCAACTCGGGCGTCAGACGGTCGAGGGGATTCGCCAATTCGTCGCCGACGGCGTCTCGGGGCTGATTCCGGCGCGCGTCGCGATCCTCGACGATCGCGGTCTCGCGCTCGGCGAGAATCGCAATCCTAACGATGAGTCCGCCGCGCTGCAAACCTCGTTGCAATCGGCGCTCGACCAAGCCTTCGGCGAAGGCGCGACGATCGTGCGCGTCCGTTTCGACTACGACCGGCGCAGCCGCGAGCTGCGCGCCGTGCGGCGCGCACCACTCGCGGGCAAAACGATCGCGAGCGCCTCGCTCGACGAGCGTTACGCCGCCGAGAAGAAGCACTTCTCGCGCGTCCAGGCGAGTGAGGATCGGGGCAGCGACCTGCGCGAAGAACGGACCGAGGTTCCGGCGGGCGACGTCGCGCGCATCTCGGTCGCCGTCGCGGTCGATGCCGAACGAAAACTCGATCTGGACGCCATCGGAGCGTTTTCGAGCGCGACCCTCGGTCTGGTCGAAGGACGCGATCTGTTGCGCGTCGCCGCCGTCCCGTTCGCGCGCCGCCCGGATCATCCCGTCGCCCCGCTCTGGGTGATCCTCGGTTTCGTCGCCGCCATCATGCCGGCCGCCTTCTTGACCGTGCTCGCCGGATGCATCGTGCGCTTCGGCGCAGCGCCGCTGGCGCGCGCGATCGAAACGACGAGCCGGCGCGTCCTGCTCGCGCGTGCCTCGCAGGATGCGGCGGGATTCGCGCCGGCCCGCGTGCGCGGCGCACTGCGTGACGAGCCCCCGCATGCTGCCGCGGCGATCATCAGCGCGCTGCCGGCCGCGACCGCGACGGCGGTGCTCGAACTCTATCCCCCCGACGAGCGTGCGGCGATCGTGCGCCGAATGCAGCGCGAGGCGGCGCCGATCGTCCCCGACTGCGAGGCGTTTTTGGATTTGAAAGCCGCCGAGTGTGGCTGAGTTCGTTTCGCTGGCCGCCAGCTTGCTCGAAAGAACGCAGGTCGTGCCGAGCGCGTCACCCGACGCGGACGTCGCTCCGGTCGAAACGCGCGACGGCGACGCTCCCCTCGACGACCTGGCGCTCGCGCGGCTGGCGGCGCTCGAAGCCTACCAACGCGCCGTCCCGCGCTTGCTGGCGGCGTTGGCGCAGGATGTCCTCGGACGCGAACTCGCGCTCGCGCCGGCCGATCTCTCGCGTCTTGCCGCACTGGCTTGCAAACGTTTCGAAGCCGAAGAGCCGGTCGCGCTGTGGGTCTCGCCCGCCGACGAGCGCTGCGTGAGCAGCGCTTTGCCGATTCGCGGCGATCCGGCGCTCGAACCCGGTGACCTCGTGCTCGAGGTGCGCGACGGCGAACTCGATGCGCGCTTTGCGCTGCGGCTTGCCGGCGCGCTCGCGACGGCGCAAACCGGCCTTTGAACGCGCGCGGCATCGGAGCCGTGATTCGCACTATCGGCGAGATCGCGATCGCAAGCCTTGCCGGCGCTCGCATCGGCGACGGCGTGCGCATCGTCGCACGTTCGCAGCGCGCGATCGGCGGACGCGTCGCCGCGGTGGAACGCGGCCGCGTCGCTATCGTCCCCTTTGCGCCGCTGCTTGGGGTCGCAGCCGGCGACCGCGTCGAAAACGCACCCGACGCCCTCGAGTGCGTCCTGGGATTCGGCCTGCTCGGGCGAGCCGTCGATGCGGAAGGACGGCCGCTAGACGGCGATTCGCCGATTGCGGGGACGCGAACGCGCGTCAACGCGTCTGCCCCACCGCCGGCGTGCCGGAGGCCGGTCGAGACGATCGCCTGGACGGGGATCCGCGCGATCGATGCTTTGCTCACCGTCGGTCGCGGGGCGCGCATCGGCATCTTCAGCGCCCCCGGGACCGGAAAGACGGCGTTGCTCCAATCGCTGGCCGGCGACGGCGACGCCGACGCCGTTGTCGTCGGCCTCGTCGGCGAACGTGGCCGCGAGGCCGAGGCGTGGCTGCGCCGCATCGATCGCCGCTCGACCCTCATCTGCGCGACCGCCGACCGTTCGGCCGCCGAGCGCGTCCGCGCCGCCGACGTCGCGATGGCGCACGCGTGCTTCATGCGCGAGCGCGGACTCCACGTGCTCTTGATCCTCGATAGTCTGGCGCGTTACGCGGCGGCGTTGCGCGAACGCGCGTCGGCGCTCGGCGAACCCGCGGGCCGCGGCGGCTATCCCGCGAGCGTGTGGTCAGAATTCGGGCGATTTTTGGAGAGTGGCGGCAACGCGACGCGCGGCTCGGTGACTTTGATGGCGACGGTTCTGGTGGACGGAGATGAAGAGCGCGATCCGGTCTGCGGCAACGCTCGAGCGGCGCTCGACGGACACCTCACGCTTTCGCCGTCGCTCGCGCGCGCCGGCCACTTTCCCGCGATCGACGTCCTGGCGAGCACAAGCCGAACGATGGCGTGCGTCGTCGACGCGCAGCACCTCGCCGATGCGCGCGCCGTGCGACGGGCGCTCGCGCAATTGGCGGCGACCGCCGAACTGCGCGCCGCCGGATT
>DHWK01000034.1:39380-40046 GCA_002413145.1 bacterium UBP12_UBA5184 | reverse complement strand
CGATCGAAAACCAGAGCGGGCCGCTCTACTATTATCTTCCGGTGGTCATCCTCGGGACGTTTCCGTGGTTTGCGTTCTTGGTGCCGGCGATTCTCGACGGTTTCGTGCGGGCCCGCGATCGCAACCAAGGAAGCTTGGCGCGCTTGAGCCTAGTGTGGGCAATCGCGCCGCTCGTATTCTTCAGCTTCGCGCAGACGAAATTGCCGAACTATATCGCGCTCGAACTCGCCGCCTTCGCGATCCTGATCGCGACCTGGCTCGACGATGAGGTTCGGCGTGAGAAGCGCCGTGCGGTGCTCGCCTGGACCGCCGTCGTGCCGCTGACCATCGCCGCCGTCGCGTTCGCGGTTTGGGCGTTTTCGCACGACAACAAGCTCGGCAGTGATCTGCAGGCCTTGCGCGGGCCGCTGTCCGCGGCCGGCTGGGCGATTCTGATCGGCTCGGTGTTGTGTTTCGGCTTGTTGTTGCGCAAGGAGAGCGCCTGGCTCGGTCCGTTCGCGCTCGGGGCGACGAGCATCGCGACGATGTTAATTCTCATCGTCATGGTCGAACCGCTGGCCGAGCCCTTCAAGCCCGTACCGCCCCTCGCGGCGGTGATCGAGCGCGATCTCCGCGCGGGGGACGTTATCGCGATTCAATCCGTCTCGGGGGGCAACGCACTTTTGT
>DHWK01000034.1:5731-39307 GCA_002413145.1 bacterium UBP12_UBA5184 | reverse complement strand
TCTACGACGGACCGCGTTGCCGCGTCTGACGTCGCGTTACTTGGCAACCTCGGCGACGTCGGCGGGGCTCACCGGCGTCGCTTTGTTTCCCCAGGCAGCACGGATGTAGGTGACCACGTCGGCGACGTCTGCGTTGCTCAGCGTCCCCTTCCACGGCGGCATCGTTCCCTTATAGGGCTTGCCGTTGACCGTGATCGCCCTGTTCAGCCCGTAAAGGACGGTGTGGACGACCTGCGCCGGGTCGCCGGTGACGTCGGGATTGCCCGCGAGATTTGGAAAGACGCTCGGCGTTCCTTGACCGCCGGCGCCGTGGCAGCCCGCGCAGTCGGCGCCGAAGATCTTCGCGCCTTTTTCGCTGCCGCCGAGCCGTTGCGCTCCGCCGCCGGCGGGAGCGCCGGCCGGCAACGAACCGCCCTGACTCCCGGGCGCCGCGGCGGCGGCGGGTGGCTTGTTTTGCGCGGCGTCGGCCTGCTCTTTCACGATCGCGAGCTGACTGTAGACCGAAAGACCGACTGCGATGACGACCGAGAGCGTCGTGATTCCCAGGAGCCAGGGACGGCGGCGCAGCGCGCGCGACGGATTGCGATCGAGCCAGGGCAGCAGGATGAGCAGCGTCACCAACCCGCCCGGAACGATCACCGTCGCCAAGAGGTTCGCAATCGGGACGATGGCGTTGGGTAGGCCGCCGGCGATGCGCAGCATCCCGTAGAGCGCCAAGAAATACCAGGCCGGATAGGCGATGAAGGTTTGGGTGGGATCGGCTTTTTGGTCGAGCGGCGGCGCGGCGACGATCGACAGCACCAGCATCACGATGAAGACCAGAAATGACGCCATTGCGTCCATGAACATCTGGTTCGGCCAGAAGCGGCCTTGGGGCAGCTTCTTGAGATCGGTATCGACCGGCGGCCCGGCCGAACCGTTGTGGCGGAAGATCATCAGGTGGCCGACGATCAAGAGCACCAGCAGCGCCGGCATCAACCAAACGTGCAAACCGAAAAAGCGGTTGATCGTGAGCGTCCCCATCCCCGCACCGCCGCTAAGGAATTGCTGGGTGGGCTCGCCGACGATCGGCACCGAGGATGCGATGTTGATCGCGACCTGCGATGCGAAGTACGCGTTCATGTCCCACGGCAACAAGTATCCGGTGAGCCCGAGCACCAGCGTGAAGACCAAGAGGAGGACGCCGACGACCCACATGATCTCGCGCGGCGCTTTGTACGCTCCCCAAATCAGAGCCTGGAACAAGTGCATGAAGAGCAGCGCGATCATCGCCGTCGCGCCCCAAAAGTGCAGGCTCAGGACGAACCAGCCGAGCGGGACGTGATCGTAGATGTACTTGGTCGACTCCCACGCGGTCGCCGACGACGGCGCGTAATAGAACGTCAGAAAGATGCCGGTAACGTACTGCAGGATCATCGCGAAGAGCGTCGCGCTGCCGAAGACGTACCAGTAACTCGGGCCGCCGGGGACGTCCTCGGTGAGGAACGTCTTGATTTGGGTCGGTAGGCCCGTGCGTTGCTCGAACCAGTCGATCAGGAAATTCACGCTGCTCTTGCTCCCGCTCAGCTGTAAGCGACGATAATGCGGTCTGGCGTCTGCGACTTGTACTGGATCCAAGTGACTTCGGCTTTACCGTCCTGCTCGCGGAAGGGCAGCGGGTCGAGACCGCGCGGCGCAGGTCCGGCGAGCTTCGCGCCTTCGCCGTTGAACTCCGAGCCGTGGCACGGGCAAATGAAGCGCTTCGCGCCGGCATCCCAATTGAACTTACAGCCGAGGTGCGGACAGATCGAGCTGAAGAGCACGAAGTTCAGCGTGATCGCGGGGTAGTTCACTTTCGACGCCGGCCTGAAGAGGTCGGGCCGGGTCTTTTGAAAGTTGGCGACTTGCTCCGGCCTCAGCTTTACGCCCCACACAAATTGCGTGTCGCCGGCGGGCGGCAGATAACCATCCTGGTACGTAAAATTGATGTTGATTTTCACCGGCCCGGCGGTGCTGCTCTCGAGGGCTTTCATCTCGGCGGCCGAGAGCGGCGTCCAGACGGGTCCGCCGGCGGCGTTGGGTTTGAGCAGCGACTCGGGGATCAGCGAGACCGCACACGGGACGGCGACGACCAGACCGATCACCCCGCCGATGGCTAGCGTCGCGTTGGCCAGAAACTGTCGCCTTGACTGCTCTTCCGGGGTTCCCGGGTCTCGATACGCCTGCGCGTGAGCGGTCATCCTTGCGGTCCCTCCTTCGGTCCTGCGAAATGCCGCGGAGCGGCGACCACAGCGTAGCAGGGTCCGTCGGGAAACTCAGCCACTTTGGTCTGGCGCGCTTGGGCGGGGCTCTTCGGCGCCCCTGGTGGCCGGTAGCGCGCGGCGCCCGCGCTCAGCTAGAGCAGCTGACTTCGATCGGCGTCGTTCCCTGCGGCGCCGGTTGGGCGTCGCGTTCGTCGCCGGCGTCCTCGTCGAAGGGCCGGCGCAGAATCCCCTCGAGCCGCGCGATCTCGGAATAATCGCGCGCTTGCGCCGCGGCGATCGCGCCTTGCGCGAGGTGATTGCGCAGGACGAACTTCGGATTCTGCCCCAGCATCGCGGCCTGCCGCGCGGAATCGTCGTGCGCTTCGGCGGCAAGCCGCTCGCGATAGGCGAGCAGCCAGGGCGCCAAGCCCGCCGGGTCGGCGAAGGTCGCGGCCAGGGCTTCGTCGCCGACACCCGGCACGCTACCCACGCGTGAAAGTGCGCGGAAGGCGCGCGTGTAGTCGGCGCGGCCGCGTTCCAGGAGGGCAAGCAAATCCTCGATCAGCGCGAGATCGCCGTCCCGTTCGTCTCGCAGGCCGAGTTTGGCGCGCATCGCCGCGGCGTAGGCTCGCTCGAACTCCGGCTCGTACGCCGCCAGGGCCGCTTGGCGCGACGATTCGTCGAGCAACGACTCGAAGGCCTGCGCGAGCGCGCGGCAATTCCACAGCCCGATGGCCGGCTGGCGTCCGAATGCATAGCGGCCCATCTCGTCGCTATGGTTGCAGATGAAGCCGGGATCGAAGGTCTCGACGAACCCATACGGTCCGTAGTCGAGCGTCTGACCGAGGATCGACATGTTGTCGGTGTTGAGGACGCCGTGCGCAAACCCGACGGCTTGCCAGTGCGCGATCAGGCGGGCGGTCCGCTCGACGACCTCGCGCAAGAAAAGCGCGTAGCGTTCGGATTCGGGGTGAGCGATGAATTGTGAGAAAAAATTCTCGATCGTGTAATCGGCGAGGATTTTGAGTTCGGGGTTTAGCCTCCGGTAATGAAAATATTCGAACGAGCCGAAGCGAAGGTGCGTCGGCGCGAGGCGCGAGAGCACGGCGGCCGTTTCGACCGTCTCGCGCATCACCGGGTAGTCGCTGCCGGCGATTGCGAGCGCGCGCGTCGTCGGGATGCCGAGATGGTGCAGCGCCTCGCTCGCGAGGTACTCGCGGATCGTCGAACGCAGAACCGCGCGGCCGTCGCCAAAACGCGAAAAGGCGGTCGAACCGGCGCCCTTGAGCTGCCATTCGTAACGCTCTCCGCTCGGCGCGACGACCTCGCCGAGGCCGAGCGCTCGGCCGTCTCCGAGCTGCGTCACGTACGCGCCGAACTGGTGGCCCGCATAGACCGTCGCGTAGGATGGAACCGGATCGAAGCGAGCGCCGCCGCTCGCCAGCCGGAGAAATTCCGGACGCTCCGCTTCGCTCGCGTCGACGCCGAGCAGCGCGGCGACCGCGGGGTTGAAGGCGATGAGATACGGTTCGGGGAGCGGCGTCGGATCGCGCCGTTCGACGAAGCGCTCGCCGAGCGCCGAGATGCCGGGGCCGATGCGTAACGATTCGAGCGGACGAGAAGGGGCGGCGATGGTCACGTCGCCCCTTTCAACCGCACGCCGCGGGCGGAGGTTGCTCTGAGCGGGCGGGGCTAGGTCTTGTAGGAGTGGAGGCCGCTGACCCAGATGTTGACGCCGAGGTAGCAGAAGATGATCGAGATGAATCCGAGCGCGGCGAGCCACGCGCAGTTGAGCCCCCGCCACGTATTGCGCGTGTGCAGGTGCAGGTAGAGCAGGTAGATCACCCAGGAGAAAAGCGCGGCCGTCTCCTTCGGGTCCCACTGCCAATAGGCGCCCCAGGCTTCCTTGGCCCACCACGCACCGGTGATGATGCCGAGCGAGAGCAGCGGTAAGCCGAGTGCGACGATGCGGTACGTGATGATGTCGAGCGTCGGGAGCGTCGGCAGGGTCGCGAGCCACAGTGCGAGCGTATTTCCGCCGGCCGCTGCGCGCTCGAGATTCGGTGCGTCGCCGACGATGATCGCCCGCGGGCGCGCCGACCCGAGCGCCGGGCCGCCGGCGGTCGCCGGCTGCAACGAGACGCTTTCGGCTGCGAGTGCCCGTTCGCCGTAGAACTTGATGAGATAGAGGAGCGACGAAACGAAGGCTACCAGAAACGACGCATACGCCGAGATGACCAGCGGAACGTGAATCTTGATCCAGTACGATTGCAGCGCCGGCACGGCGGGAAGGTACCCGACGTCCCAGGTCAGCGAGTACGCGCTGAAGCAGGCCGCCAGCCCGAGGACGAAGCCGCCCATGAACCAGAGCTGGTAACGAAACGCGAATCCCAAGAAGATCAAGACGCTCATCGCGGCAAACAGCGTCAGCGAGCCGTAGAGGTTCGTTAGCGGCCAAATGTGCGTCGTCGTGCCGCGATACGCGAGCTCGTAGAATTGGGCGGCACATCCCAGCACCGCCAACGGGACGCCGATGCGTTTGGCAATTTCGCTGCGGGTCAGCAAGAAATTAAGGAGGGCTAGCGTCCCGACGATGTAGGCCGAGATGGCGACGAGGATGATTTCTTGATCGAAAGACATGTTGGGCTCCGGGTTGTCAGCGTCTACCCCGGCGAGTTCTCGAACGGAATCCCCAGGCCTCGCCCGAGCGTCTCGACGAGCTCCGCAAACTGTTCTTCGAAAATCTCGAAGCCCTTGACCGTCGTCGCGGCCAGCGAGACGCGCGAGCCGCCGGGCGTTTGGTCGACGCGCACGTAGAGCCGAGCGGGGAGGAAGTGGAATGAGATCACGAGCCCGCTCAAGAGCACGAACGCGCCGAGCGCGACGAACGGGATCCCCGGATCGTGCCGATATTGAATGCCGCTGAAGAAGGCGTAGCGCGTCGCCGCGACGCGATATCCGTTGCCCAGAGCGAGGTCGCCGCCGATCGGGACGAGCGCGCGCCCGATGAGCTGGTCGCCGTCGAGGACCGAGAGGATGGCGCCGGGGTTGTTCGGTCGCGGGTCGGCCCCGATCGCGCCGTTTTTCTCGATCGTCCCGACGAAGCGCTCGTAGCGAATCGAACGCGTCGTCGTGCCGATCGGGAAGCTTTCGCCCGGCAGCAGCATCGCCCGCGCACTCTCCGCCGGCCGGCCGGCCTTGCTCAAGCCGAGCGAGAGCGCGGCGCCGTAGGACGCCTGGTAGTACAACGTCCCATCGACATTGAGGGGCTCGTTCACGCGCAGGACGGCCGCGTGCGGCGTCCCGCCGCGCGGCGCGACCTGGAGGTATGAGACGTAATCGAGCGGTTGATAGACCAGGCCGTTGCGCGTGCGAATCGGCTGGAACTCGTACGCGAATCGATCGAGTTTCAGCTGCGTCCCATTTTCACGGATGGTTTGGGCGGTTCCCGAGACGATCGCCGTCTCGCCGCTGTAACCCCAAGCCCAGTACAGCGTCGTCCCGATCGCGACGATGACGAAACCGAGGTGCGCGATCAGGACGCCGCGCCGCGCCCAGTTGTGCTTGTCGGCGAAGGTCCATACGGTGCCGCCCAGCTCGCGTTTGCGCACCAAGTACCCCTTTTCGCGCAAGAACGACGCGACGCGCTCGCGGACGCTCGCCGCATCGCCGGGCAGATCGAGCGAGGCGTTGAGCGGCACCTTCTCGATCTTCACCGGGTGCAGCGGCGGCAGACGGGCCGGAATCACCCGTTTGAAAGTCGCGAGCGTCATGCAGGCGATGATAAATCCGACCAGCGCGACGTACGCCGTGCCGTGATAGATGTTGTCGAGGTGCAGCCGCAGGACGAGGCGCGCGAGCGGCGCCGGAAAGGTCTCGAAGTACGTCGCCGGATCCTTGCCCTGGTCGATCACGACGCCGAGCAGCGTCATGAACCCCCAGAATCCGAGCAGCGTCATCCCGAACCAAAAGTTCGAGAGCTGCCAGAGGAGGTCGCCGAATTGGTCGTCGAGCCAGCCGCGCAGCCCCAGCGGTTCAACCTTCGAAGCGGTCGTCATCGTCATCAGGCGCCCCTTACGCGCGTTCGGCGTCGCGGCGCCACGACTTCTCGAGCAGGATGATAATCCAGATGCTCGCTTCGTAGAGGACGTACATCGGCACCGCGATCAGCATCATCGTCACCGGCGAGGCGTCGGGGGCGGCGATGCCGCTGGCGACGAGGATGCCCATACCGGCGTAGCGCCGGTATTTGCGCAGCATCGCGACGTTGATGACGCCGATTCGGGCCAGGGCGACCAGCACCGTCGGCGTTTGAAAGACGAGCGCGAACGCCAGGAACAGGAGCAGAATGATGTTCAGCGTCGCGGCGACGCCGAAGGTCTCCGTGGCGACGCTCTCGGTGATCGCGAGCAACGCCGTCAGGACCTTGTGAATGATGAAGTAGTGGCAGAACAAGATGCCGGCGGCGGCGAGCAAGAGCGAAGGCGCGGTGTAGACGTAGACGATGCGGCGCGTACGCGGATGAAACGCCGGCACGATGAACATCCACGCCTGATAGACGATGACCGGCAAACCCAGCACGATCGCGCCGTACAGCGAGAACTTGAATTCAGTGAACAGCACGTCGGTTGGGGCGAAGGCGTGGAGCTGCACCGCTTTTCCCAGATACTCGTTTTTCATCCAGATGATGATGAATTTGGCGGGCCAAAACAACGCCGCCGCCAGCACGCCGACGGTGATGGACGCAATCATGAGACGGTTACGGAGCTCCCGCAGGTGCTCCGTAAACGGCATCTCTTTCTGATCCCAGGACGACTCGCGCTTTCCGTCGAGCTCCGGCGGCTTCTCGGCCAACAAGGGCGCTAGGGGACCGGCGGCGTGGAGCTCGGCGCGGCGCTCGACGTTCCTTGTGCGGCGTCGGGCTTCGCGGCCTCGGCGTCTCGGGCCGCCGCCTCAGCTTCGGCCTGCGCGCGCGCCTGAGCGCGGGCTCGTTCGGCCGCGACCTCGGCCTCCGCCTGCCCGACCTGGAACTCTTTCTTTGCGGCTCCGAGGCCGCGCGCGACGTCGCGAATCTTCGATCCGCCGAAGAGCACGATCGCCGCTCCGACGAGGATCACCCATTCGTAGCCGCCGAGCAGTCCTACGTACATCGCCGGTTCCCAACCACCAAACATCTGATTTCGTCGTTACCTTTCACCCTGATCCGGCGGCGAAGACGGCTCGCCGCGGCCGGCCCCAAAAAGGCCGGTTTTCATCTTACCGCGTCCTGGCGACGCTGTCCCGCGCCAAGCCGTCGGCGAGGGCGGCGAGCTCTAGCCGAGCCGGCGTCGCTCCGAGCGGAGCGAGCGCGGACTTCGCCCGCTCGACGTAGTCCGCGATCGCCTCCCGCGTTTTGCGCGCGCCGCCGGCGGCCAGGATGAGCTCGCTGAGGCGGCGCAGCTCGGCGGGGCGCTCGCCTTGCTCCGGCCCGGTTCGATAGTAGCGTTCGATCTCGCCACGGACTTCGCGGCTACCGTCTTCGAGGGCGAGGATGAGCGGGATCGTGATCTTGCGCTCGCGCAGGTCGTTGCCGACGGGCTTGCCGATCTCGCTTTCGTCGGCCGTCACGTCGAGCAGATCGTCGAGCATCTGAAATGCGATGCCGAAGTGGCGGCCGAAATCGCGCAGGGCCTTCACGCGCGAGGACTCCGCTCCGGCCATGATCGCGCCGCACTCGGCGGAGGCGGAGAAGAGGCTAGCCGTCTTCTTGACGACGACCTCGAGGTACTGTGAAAGCGGAAGGTCGAGGTCGCCGAGCGCGCGCAGCTGCAAGACCTCGCCGTCGGTGATAGCGGCGAGCGTCGAACTGAGGATATGCGGGACTGGCGCCGGATAGTTCGCGGTTACGTTCTTGAAGATCCAGGCGAACAGATAGTCGCCGGCGAGGACGCTGACGCGGTTGCCGTAGTCGATCGCGGTCGCGTTCACGCCGCGCCGCGTGTCGGCACGATCGACGACGTCGTCGTGAATGAGCGTGCCGACGTGAATGAGTTCCATGTATGCGGCCAGGGCAAGGTGCTCGCGCGGGTCGGCCCCGTTCGCTTCGGCGGCGAGCAGCGTTAGACGCGGGCGCAGCCGCTTTCCGCCGGCGGCGAGCATACGGCGTACCGCCTCGGTGATGAGCAGATTGTCGGTCGCAAAGGTCGTGCGGAAGAATTCCTCGACCAGCGCCGAGAGATCGCGGTCGTCCGACTCGGCGCGCGTGCCGCGCGTCCCGATCATGCGACGCCTACGTGGATCGCGATCGCGCCGACGCCCATCCGCAGGTACCGAACGTCCTTGAATCCCGCGAGGCCGAAGCGCTCGGACAAACCGTCGGCATCCGGAAAATTGACGAGCGAACTCGGCAGGTAGCGATACGCGCTTTTCGAGCCGCCGACGATCCCGCCGACGAGTGGAACGATTCGGTAGAAATAGAGCTCGAAGGCACGTCGGAAGAGCGGGTTGGGCGCGCGCGTGACGTCAAGGTTCACCAGGCGCGCTCCGGGTCGTAAGGCGCGGCGCGCCTCACGCAAGGTCGCGACGATGTCGACGACGTTGCGCATCGAGAAACCCATGATCGCGCCGTCGAATGAGGCGTCTTCGAAGGGCAACGCCATGACGTCGCCCTCGACGAAGCGGAGGTCGGCGCCCGACGCGACTTTTTTCGCGCGCGCGTGCGCGGCGTCGAGCATCGGGGCGCAGAAGTCGATTCCGGTGACCTGGAGGGTCGGGTCGCGCCGCACTAGGCCGAACGTCAGATCGCCGGTGCCGCAGCACAGGTCGAGGATGCGGCTACCGGGAGCGGCCGCCAGCTCGCGAATCGCTCGCCCGCGCCAGCGCTCGTCGACGCCCGCGGTCAGAACGCGATTGGCCCGGTCGTAGCGCGGCGCGATTTCGGCGAACATCTCGCGGACGAAGACGGATTTTTGCATGAGCTCAGGCTGGCTTCAGGCTGGCGCGCTCGGTTTCCGGCTCCCTCTTGGCGGCCGGGTCCGCCGGCGTGATCTGACGGCGTGGCGACTTGCCGCAAAAAGGAGCAAATCGATGATCCCGATAGCGATCTTTTCGACCGACCGCGAGGCGCCGGCGGCTCCGGCGCGGACGCCGCTAGGCGCCGCGCTGCAGAAGCTGCTGGGCGCCGGTTTCGACTGGCTGCAACGCCGGCCGGCGCCGTGATCGGTTTTGCGACCCGCTCCGATTTGATCGGCGCCATCGGTCGCGCCCGGCGCGTCGAATTGAGCTCGTGGCAACTTCAAAGGAGCAACCCCGTCGTCGCCGCGCTCGAAGCGGCCGGCGATCGGGGCTGCGACGTCCGCGTGACGCTCGAACGCGCGCCCTGGCTCCCCGACCCGCGACGTCGCGACGCGCTGCAGCAGGCCAACGCCGATACCGTTGCGGCGCTCGAGCGGCATCACGTCGACGCCCAACTCAGCGACGAGCACTCCGCGCCTCTTCATTTAAAAGCCGCGCTGGTCGACGGTCGCGCCTACCTCGCGCAACGCAATTGGGCGAAAGATGAGACCTTCGTGACGACCCCCGACGTCGCCGACGCCGCGGCGATCGAATCCGCCATCGAACGAAAACCCTACGATACCGCCGACCTCGCGCTACGCAAGGACCACGCGCTCGCGCTCGAGGCCGCGCTGATCCGAGAGGCGGCGCCGGGCGCCGCGATCGAGTGCGAGACCGAGTCCTTCGGTGTCTCGTGCGTCAGCGATGCGCTGCTCGAGCGAGCGCGGCGCGGCGAGAAGAACATGCGACTCATCCTCAACGGCGGCGCGCTCGCGGAGCGCGCGGCGCCGCGCGCGGCCAACGCGACGCTCGCGGCGTTGCGGGCGGCCGGCGTCGAAGTCGAACGGTCGCGCGCGGACGGGAAGTTTTGCGTCGCCGGTGCCGGGGTCTGGCTCGGCTCGGCGAACGCAACCGCCGGCCAGGGCTGGACGCTCGACTGGGGGATGCGCACGAACGATCCGGCCGTCGCCGGAGCGCTGCGAGCGCGCTTCGAACGGGATTGGTCGGCGGTGTAACGATTCTCAGCCCCGTCTCAGATTCCGCGGTTACGGTCCGAAGATGGTCTCGGCGTTGGCGGTCGTGCGAGCGGCGATCTCTTCGGGCCGCCTCTCGAAGAGTTCGGCGAGCCGCGCCGCCGTCGCGGCGACGAAGGCCGGCTCGTTGCGCCGTCCGCGGTACGGCTCGGGCGCGAGATACGGGCAGTCGGTTTCGAGCACCACGCGATCGAGCCCGACGGCGAGGACCGCTTCGCGTAACGCCTGCGCACTCTTGAAGGTAACGACGCCGCCGATCCCCAGCGTCAGTCCGAACTCGTCGACCAACGTCCGCGCCTGCGCCGCGTCGCCGGTGAAGCAGTGAACGATGCCGCGCAGCGGCGGCTCGAACTCGTCGCGCAGGATCGCCACGAAGTCGGCATAGGCGTCCCGCTGGTGAAAGATAAGCGGCAGCCCTTGCTCTCGGGCGTAACGGATTTGGGCGACGAAGACCGCGCGCTGGACGTCGCGGGGGCTGTGATCGTAGTAGTAGTCGAGTCCGGTCTCGCCGACCGCGACGGGCGCCGCCGGCGCGACGGCGCGCAGCGCGCCGAAGGCAGCCGCGAGGTTGGCGGGAGCCTCCTTCGCCTCATGCGGATGGATCCCGATCGAAGCGCTCAAGCTAAACTGATGGGCGAGCTCGAGCGCCCGGCGGCTGTCGGCGAGGTCGCACCCGACCGTCACGATGCGCCGCACCCCGGCCTTTTCGGCGCGCGCGAGCGTGGCTGCGCGGTCGACGTCGAACTTCGGGTCGTGGACGTGCGCGTGGCTGTCGAAGAGCATCCGGGTCTGATGGTAGCACGGCCGCGCCTAAGCGCGACGGTAGAAGACCTTGAAGCAGAGCCAGTTGATCAGCGCCGCCGGCGCGAGGCAGAGCGCGCGCTGGCCGGCGTCGACGGCGAGGCTGCGCAGGCTGCGCGGGAATCCGTAGGTTTGGTGCGCGAGCGCCCGGGCCGCGATCGTGCCGCGCAGCACCCGCTTGACCAACGGCGCATCGAGCGCGGTCCGCACCCGATAGTCGGCCAGCACTTCGGGGAGATTCGCAACGCGACCCACACGCATCAAGCGCAGGCTGAGGTCCCAGTCTTCGATCACGTAACGTGGATCGTAGCCGCCGGCGGCGCGCGCCGCATCGCGGCGGTAGGTCAGCGTCGAATGTCCGAACGGATTGTAGATCGTGATCTCTTTGCGCAACGCTTCGTCGTCCTGCGGATAGCGGCGGATCCCGACGGGCGCGCCGCGTTCGTCGATGACGGCGAGCGCCGAACCGACGAGCACGATTTCGGGATGCGCGTCGAGATAGGCGACCTGAAGGGCAAGACGTTCGGGGGCGGCTCGATCGTCGGCGTCGAGGATCGCGACGTAGCGGCCGCGCGCCTCGCCCAGCCCGCGGGCGGCGGCGGCGATTTTTCCGCCGTTGGGTTGGCCCAGGATGCGAATCCGCGGGTCGCCGAACGCTTCGAGGATCGCGCGCGAGCCGTCGCTCGAACCGTCGTCGATCGCGAGCAATTCGAAATCGGCGAAACTCTGCGCGAGGACGCTATCGATCGCCTCGCGCAGATAGCGCTCGGCGTTGAAGACTCGTACGACGACGCTAACGGCAGGCTGCATCCATCTCGAGGTTCGACCGGGTCGGACCCCGAGTTTAGGTCCGGCCTCTCGGGGCGCTCGCCCGCATGATTACGAGCGCCGAGGACGAGCGCCGCGATCGGCGTTTTCTCATCATCGCGCTCCTGGGCTCGATCGTCGTCCACCTGCTCGGCGCGCTCTTCTACGTGCAAAGCACGGGACTCTTGGCGAAAGTGCACCTCCCGTTTCTGCGGCCGCCGGAGCAGGAGGTCGTGATGCTCTCGAGCGCGATTCGGCTCGACAAACGTCCCAAGCCCGTCCCCGCCCTAAAGCCGAAGGCGCAACCTCCGCGGCCGCGCGCGCCCCAATCGCCTGCGAATCCTCAAACGTTGCCGGAGTTACCGGCGCCCTCTCGGATCGTGCACGAATTGGCGAAGCGCGCGCAGCCCGCGCCACCCAATCCAAGCGCGCCGCCGACGCAGGAACCGACGGCGCTACCCGAACGTCGCGTCGCCGCCTTGCAGAAACCGACCGAACGAACGGGACGCCCGCATCAAGCGTCGGTTCCGTCGCTCAGTCAAGAAGAACTTTCACGGATCGAGAGCGATCTTTCTCGCACGATCGCGCAAGCGCGCAACGACACCAATTCACTCGCCGTGCCGCGGCAAGCGCCGGCCGCGAACCGCCGTTACCGCATGCAGATGCTCGGTTCGTCGAGCGACATGCGAGGCTATCAGGGACTTTGCGATCCGCTCAAGTCGTGGCAGCATGGCGGCTTCAACTACTATTACGTCAGCTGCAACGTTCAAAAGTTCGACGGAAATTTGGAACGCCAGGCGATGCCGTGGCCGATCCACTTCCCGCCCAACCGCGACCCCTTCAACGGCTCGATGTCGGCAAGCGAGGGTCAACACATCCCGGTCCCCGGACCCGATCCCGATTTCAAATTGGCGCCGGGCACGTACGCAAGCCCCGAGATGCGCGATTACGCGCGCCGTCACGGCGTGGACATTTAGCATCGTTCAAACGCTAAGGATACGAGAAGGCGGCTGTGACGTTTGTATAAACAAAACTGCGACCTTGGTCGTAGCCTTTGACGAATGTCACAAGCGTCGGGTCTTCCGCGCTCGATTCGCCCGCCGTTGCTTCTACAAACGTCGGATGCGCTAGGCCGGCGCGCGTGGTGTAATGCGAGTGTCATGTTTCAATCCTCCAGCGAGCGCGCGCGCGAAGAACGCAACGAACTCATCCGCGCTTCCCTCGCGCTCGGGACGTTCGTCCTGCTCTTCCTGACCTTCGCGTTCGCGCCGGCGCGCGACCCGTCCAAGACCCTCGCGGGCATTCCCTGTTCGATCTTCGCCGAACGCGAAATCGGCGCGGTGTTCGGCGCGCCGATGCGTTTGCGTCCGACCGACGGCACCGTCTGTCAGTACGTCTCGACCGACTCCGACAAGCAAGGGATGCTGTTCGTCGTCGCGCGCCACGACGACTTCGCGCCGGGGAGACTCGCAGGCCACGGCCTGAGTCTGCGCTATCGCAACCGGACCTACAGTTTGATTGCGATCGCCGATCCGGCGCACGCCGACGCCGCCGCGTTGCAGCAGCAGCTCGCGCTGTCGCTCGAACGCCGCCTCATCGCCAAACGCCGCTAGGCGGCGTCGGGTTCGATGCGCGGGAAGAGCGGTGCGGCGGCGGGTCGCGTCTGCGTTCCGGCGGCGAGACCACCCCATCGCAATTCGTCGCGCCAATCGCCGGCGGGTGCGCCTTCGAGTCCGAGCTGGGTCCAAATCTCGCCGGCCTTCGCCGGCATGAAGGGCGCCAAGAGATGGGCCAGCCAGCGTAAGCCTTCGCAACAATCGTAGAGGATCGCGTCGAGTTCGACGCCGCGCTCGGCTTTGTGTAACTCCCAGGGTTTACGCTCGTCGATCGCACGGTTGAGCGCGGCGACCAATTCCCAGATCGCCTCCAGCGCATCGCGGAAGCCGAGCGCGCCCAGGTGTCGTGCGACCCGCTCGCCGAGGTCGGCGCTGCGCTCGCCGATCTCCGAGGCGTCGGGCGGTTGCGGCACGAGGCCGTTGCGATAGCGCTCGAGCATCGCGAGGCTGCGTCGCACGAGATTGCCGAGATCGTTACCGAGATCGCCGTTGTGGCGCAGACGAATCTTCTCGTCGCCGATCGAGAAGTCGCTGCCGAAGGGCGCCTCGCGCAACAGGAAATAGCGTACCGCGTCGGCCCCGAAGCGGTCGGCCGATTCGAAGGGATCCATCACGTTGCCTCGGCTCTTGCTCATCTTCTCGCCGTCTTTGGTCATCCAACCGTGGGCGAAGACGACGGCGGGTAGCGGCAGCCCCAGCGCCCACAGCACCGCGGGCCAAATGAGCGTGTGAAAGCGCGCGATCTCTTTACCGACGAGCTGAACGGCCGGCGGCCAGAATTCTCCAAAGCGCTCGCCCTCGGGCCAGCCCAGGGCGGTGATGTAGTTGAGCAGGGCGTCGAGCCAGACGTACATGACGCCGCCGCCCGGCAGCGGGACGCCCCAGTCGAGGTTGACGCGCGAGATGCAGAGATCTTCGAGCCCGCCTTCGAGGGTCGAGAGCATCTCGTTGTAGGCGCGCTCGGGCCGAACCCAGTGCGGGCGTTCCTTATAATAGGCGAGCAGCCGGTCGCGGTACTTCGAAAGAGCGAAGAACCAGTTGTCTTCGGAGAGCCACTGCACTTCGCGCCGGCATTCGGGGTTCGGACAGCGACCTTCGACGAGCTTCGCCTCGAGCCAAAAGGTCTCGTCGTTAGTGCAATACCAGCCTTCATACTTGCCGAGGTAGACGTCGCCTTTTTCCTTGAGCCGTTCGAAGACTGCGACCACGGCCTTGGTATGGCGCTCCTCGGTGGTACGGATGAAGTCGTCGTACTCGACCTCGTAGCGCGCGCACAGCTCCTTCCACTTTCCGACCAGCCCGTCGGTCCAGGCTTGCGGGGCGAGGCCGGCGGCGGCGGCGGCCTGCGCAACTTTTTGGCCGTGCTCGTCGGTACCGGTGAGCATGAACGCCTTCCCGCGCGTTCGATGGAAGCGCGTCAAAACGTCGGCGGCGATCGAGGTATACGCGTGTCCGAGGTGCGGGTTGCCGCTGATATAATAGATCGGCGTCGTGACGTAAAAAGGGCGTTCGGCCGTCGGCACCCGGCTAAGCTTCAAGACCCGCGCGGCCGCTTCCCCGAGCGGTCGCGTTTGCGCTCCACGACGCGCGCATAGAGCTCGCTGCGGTTCTCGTCGCGTTCGCGCGCGAGCATCTTCGCGGCCGCCGCGACCGAGAGGCCGGCGTCGAGCGCGGCCTCGATCGCCGCGCCGAGATCCCCGCCGTTGCGCCGCGCTGCGCCGGCGTCGCGCGGCCCCAGCACGAGGGTGATCTCGCCGCGCACCGGGCGTTCCAGCGCCGCGAGCGCTTGCGCCGGCGTCCCGAGGATCTGTTGCTCGTGCACTTTTGTCAGCTCGCGGGCGATCAAGACCGTCGCCGCCGGATCGAGCTTCGCCAGCACCTCGAGGCTCGCGACGATTCGCTGCGGCGATTCGTACCACGCGTGAGCCGTCCCCGTTTCGAGCGCGCTTTGCAACGCCCGCGCGCGCGCCTCCGACGCGCGCGGCAGAAAACCACCGAACACCAGACCTTCGAGCGGAAACCCCGACAGCACCGCGGCGCAGATGAAGGCGGCCGGTCCGGGCAAAACTTCGACTTCGATCCCCGCCGCGCGCGCCGCCCCGAGCAGCTCGCGCCCCGGGTCGGAAAGGCCCGGCATCCCGGCGTCGGTCGTCACGGCGACGAGTTCGCGCTTTGCTCGAGCGAGGATCGCCGGCGTAACGCGCGCGGCGTTCTGCTCGCGATACCCGAGGATGCGTTTTCCGGCGATCGCGTGGGCGCCGAGCAAACGACGCGCGACGCGCGTGTCCTCGGCGACCACGAGCGCGCAGTCGCGCAAGACGTCGAGCGCGCGCAGCGTGATGTCGCGCAGGTTGCCGAGCGGCGTCGGCACGAACGTGAGGCTAATGGCGGAGCCTGCAAAGAACGCGAGCGGAAAAGCGTTCGTCCGCGAGATCGAGCTGCGCGGTCACATTCTGGACTCGGGCGTCTTCGGACGCGTCCTCGAGATCATCATGGACAACGAGTTCGCGCGTTACACCATCGACAACTTCAACGTCGGCAAAACCGCCACCGAAGCGAGCACGGCGCGGCTGCGGATCGAAGCCGACCACGAAGCCGCTTTGATCGATCTGCTCGACAAGCTGCGTGACGTCGGCGCCGTCGTCGCCGACGATACCGACGCCGAGACCGAACCCGCTCCTCGCGACGGCATTCTGCCCGAAGGGTTTTACGCCACGACCAACCTCCAGACGGAGGTCCGGGTCGACGGGGGGTGGCTCGCGGCTTCATTGCCGGAGATGGACTGTGCGATCGTCGTCGACGAGGGGAGTGCGCGGACGGTCGCGCCGCCCGACGTCCGCGCCGGCGAGCGCGTCGTCGTCGGTCACAGCGGCGTGCGCGTCCAAGCGCTCAACCGCGCGCGCCGCCGTCAGGTCTTCGAGTTTATGTCGTCGACCGTCTCGAGCGAGAAGCCGAAGGAGTCGCTCTTGAGCGAGGTCGCGCGCGAATTGGTCGCGACCCATGCCGAGGGCAAGCGCGTCCTGTTGGTCGGCGGCCCAGCGATCGTCCACACCGGCGCCGGCAAGTATCTCGAGCGCTTGATCAAGCACGACTATGTCGACGCGCTCTTCGCCGGCAACGCACTCGCCCTGCACGACATCGAGTCGCAATTCTACGGGACGTCGCTCGGCGTCGACTTGAGCGACGCCTTCCCGGTCGAAGAGGGTCACGTCCACCATCTGCGCGCGGTCAACCGCGTCCGCGGGCTCGGGGGGATCCAGCAGGCGATCGATGCAGGCGTGCTGCGCGGCGGCATCATGTACGAGGCGTATAAGAAGAAAATCCCGGTCGTGCTCGCCGGTTCGATTCGCGACGACGGACCGCTCCCCGACGTGATCACCGACGCCGTCGAAGCGCAGCGTGCGATGCGCAGATACGTCCCGGAGATCGGGATGGCGCTCTTGGTGGGAACGCTGCTGCACTCGATCGCCGTCGGCAACCTCTTGCCGGCGACGTGCAAGGTCATCTGCGTCGACATCAATCCGGCCAGCGTGACCAAGCTGACCGACCGCGGCACGACCCAGACGATCGGTCTGGTGATGGACGTCGCGTCCTTTCTGCGAGATATCTGGAGTGCCCTCACCGAAGTTCCGGCGACGCCGGCGAAAGGCGGACGTGCATGATCGACTACAGGGACATCGGGCCCGACCAGCGCCTCGAACTCTACGTCTCGCCCGACTGTCCGTATTGCGCCGAAGCGCGCGCGTACTACGACGGCTGTGGCGTCGAGTACGAGGTGCACGACGCGCAGAACGATCGCGCGGAGCGCGAGCGCATGTTCGCTTACACCGGAGGCGATCCGACCGTCCCGGCGATCGTCGTCGACGGGACGTACCTGCGCTCGGGTTGGGGCGAACCAGCGCGCGGTTGAACCGTCTACTGAACGCGCCGGTCGGCGTGTGAATGACACTCCAAAGATGACGGTCGTGCAAGGCCGCGCCAGATCCCTGGACGAGCGGATCGCTGCGGCCACGATCATCGCGATCGGGCTTGCATTCGCGGTCGTCTGGGTGTTTCGTGTGCCGCTGTTCCAGTCGCCGGACGAAAACGCGCACGCCGACTACGCCTTCACGCTGTTTACGGCGCGCGCGCCGATCCTCGCGCGTGACGCAAGACCGGCGACCGATGTCCATCCGACAGTGCGCTATCTCGAAGACCGCAGTGGTTTTCGGACGATGCGCTACAACCCGGATGGCCGCGTCCCGGCCGGCTATGGAACGCGGGAGTATTACGGGTCGCTCGCGTCGGCTGCTCCGCCCGTTGCGGCGACGTTTCTCGCGCAGAACGGCGGCCGGGCGCCGTGGGTAGCCCGGCAGTACCCCTATCTCTATTACGCGCTCGACGCACTCGCGATCGGCGCCGGCGCGCTGCTGAGCGGCGGTTCGGTCGTCGCCGAATTCTTCGCGGCGCGTCTGTTCAACGTCGTGCTGTTGGGAATCACGCTCGTCTTGTCGTGGCTGACGCTCGTCGAACTGCGCCTCGACGTGTATCTGCGCCTCGCCCTCCTGGCCGCGATCGCCTGGTTTCCGCTCACGACGTGGGTCTCGGCCTACGTGCAGTCCGACAACCTGGCATTCACCGCGGTCGCCCTCGTGTTCTATCTCTCACTCCGGCTGCGGCGCGAGCCCGACGTGCTCCGGGCGGGCCTGTGGCTCGGGCTCGCGCTCGGCCTGCTCGTGCTGACCAAACCACAATACTTCGTCGCCGCGGCGCTCCCGGCGTTCGTCGATCGGACGCTGCGCGGCGCGCCGTCCCTGCACTCGCCGAGGCGTTGGGCGTCGTATCTCGCATTCGTCGCCGGACCCGCGGCGCTGGGCGCGTTGTCGGCGCTGTGGATCAGCGACGGCCTGGGCCATCAGGTCGGTGCGATCGTCGCCGCCAACGCCAACCCGCTCGGCGTCATGTGGGCGAAGGGTCTGATTCCCTTTGCCGGATACGTCGCCGAGCAGATCGTAAACGCATGGCGCACGACGTTCTATTACGGACTCCCCTTCGTCTCGTACTGGGGGATGATCTCATGGACGGGCTACCGTTTCGAGTTCGGGCCGTTCACCGATTTCGTGTTTACGCTCATCGGGCTGCTCTCGCAGGTGGTCGCGGTGTTGGTCGCCGTGCGCCTGCTGTTCGTTTGGCGAAGGCTCGCGAACGTGGCGCGCCGGCGCTCGCGATTCGCGGCCGCAAAACTGCTTGCGTCCGACGTAATTCTGAATGGCTACCTGCTCTTCGGCGTCGTGATCTTCGCGGTCCTGATCTCGACCGGCGGAGGGCTCGGGCAGCAAGGCCGGTACTGGTTGCCGCTGATTCTGCCGGCCGTTCTGTGCGCGACGCGCTACGCGCCGCAAGTATTTCGGCGACGGCGAACGCGCTGGTTACTTGCTACCGCCGCCGGTGCGGGACTTGTCGCGTATTCGATTGCGGGGACGTTCGCCGGTTTCGCCGCGCTCGACGCGCGTTTTTACCGGCCGCCCGTCGTTCTTCATGAAGTCGAATACCAAGCGCGGATCACGCGCATCGGTCCATATAATCTCTACGAACCGCAAACCGAACCGCTTCATCTTCGCTTCCGCGAAGCTTATCGGATCGATGGCTGGGCGATCGATTCACGCACCGGAAAACCCGCGCGCTCGGTTGAGATTCGCGTCGACGGCATCTCGTGCGAACTGCACGAGGATATTGGCATTTGTGTAACACCGGTGAGCCCGATCCGAGCGCGATATGGCCTCGCTCGACCCGACGTCGTCCTGCGGCTCCACGACGACGATCTCTTGGATTCGGGGTTTGTGGCCACGATTGACACGCTGGACATGGGCATTGGCCCGGGCGAGCATCGCGTCTCCCTGGCGGTCGGCGATCGTGATCGGCCCCGGGCGCACCCTTCTCGGGCCTCGCTTCGGGTCGTTGTCGAACGGCGGTGACCAGGCGCCCCTTCCTTCCTAAACCCCGCCCTCCCAGGGGTCGAACACCCAGGGAGCATGAGTACGCGCGAACGGCGCAAGCCCGGCCTGTGGGTCGTCGTCCCGGCCTATAACGAAGCCGAGGCGCTCGGCGCGGTTTTGCGCGGCCTCGCGGAGTATCTGCCGCGGGTCGCCGTCGTCGACGACGGTTCGAGCGACCGCACCGCCGAGGTCGCCCTCGAGTCGGGAGCGACGGTCGTGCGCCATGCGATCAACCTCGGCCAGGGCGCTGCGCTACAGACCGGAATCGATTACGCGCTGGCGCGCAACGCCTCGTTTATCTGCACCTTCGATGCCGACGGCCAGCACGATCCCGCTTCGATCGCTGCTTTGCAGTCGGCGCTGGCCGGTTCGGGCGCCTCCGTAGCGCTCGGTTCGCGCTTTCTCGAAGGCTCGCCCGGGATGCCGGCGCTGCGCCGCGCGACCCTGCGGGCCGCGGTCGCCTTCACGCGTTTGCAGACGGGTCTGCGCTTGAGCGACGCGCACAACGGACTGCGACTCTTGACGCGCGCCGCCGCCGAGCGAATCCGCATCCGTCAACCCGGGATGGCGCACGCCTCAGAAATTTTGGCGGCGATCGCGCGCGAACGGCTGCGCTACATCGAGGTACCGACGCGCGTCCACTACAGCGCCTACTCGCTAGCGAAAGGGCAGGGCGTCAGCAACTCGGTCAAGATCTTGTTCGACCTCGTCTACGCGGCCTGGAGCCGGTGATGATCGGGTCGATTCTCCTCTTCGCCATCATCGTTTTCGGGATGTACGTCGCCAGTCACCGCTTGGGCGGGCTGCAGTTGCTCGGCGCCCTGGCACTGCTCGCCGGCGGCATCACGTTCGTAGTCTGGCCGAGCGCCGCGCAGTGGGTCGCCGAACGCTTCGGCGTCGGCCGCGGCGCCGATCTCATCGTCTACTTCGCGATCGTCGGCGGCCTGTTCGCCGCCGCAAACTTCTACTTTCGTTTCAAGCGCCAGGAGCAGCAGCTGATCGCGATCGTACGCGAGCTCGCGCTGCGCAACGCCCGCCTCAGATAGCGCGGCGCGCGCTCCTGCGCTCGGGGTCCCTAGGCTGCTTTCGGACGCAGCGACGCGGCGGCGACGGCAAGCGCGACGAGCGCCGTCCAGACCGGCAGCGCGAGGGCCATGAGGAGCGGGACGTCGTCGTGGAAACCGGCGGCGATCAGAATGCGCCAACTCGCTTGCGCCGGGTCTGAGCCGGCGATTCCGGCATACGCCGAGGGCGGCGGCGGGACGTGCGGCGCGAGCGAGGCCGCGATCCAAAAGACGAGCGCGCCCGCAACCAATCCGAGGGCCGCGCTGCGCGGCGCCGACAGCTTCGCAAGTTCGTGCGCCAAGAGTGCGACGATCAAGGCCGCGAACGGCACGAGCGGCGTCGCGTCGTATGGGACGACGAGCGGAATCGCGAGCAGAAAGATCGCCAGGAGCGCCGGCGTTTTCCATTCGGTGCGGCCGAACAGAAAGAGCGCCGCGGGAAGCGCGAACGCAAGATGTTGCACGTGTACGTACGGCGCGCCGAGCAACGCGATCGCCGGGGGCACGACGACCAGCGCCGCGGCTGCGCCGCTGCGCCGCGCCGCTGCGATGCCGAGCGTGACGCCGAGGGCCGCGGCGAGCGCGTAGGTCAAGCTGCCGAGCGCGACCGCGCTGTCTTCGTTCAAGCCGGCCCGGTACGCGAGCGCGATCGGACTCAATTGATCGGCGCGCGCGATCTCGCTCGCGACCTGCGCGTGCAAGACTTGCGTTAGGTATTCGAGGTTGAGCGCGGCCCCGAGCCCGAGCGAAATCGCCCCGAGCGCGCCGAGGCCGGCGAGCAATGGGGCGCGTGTGGCAGGACGCGCCACGAAGATTGCGACGATCGCCGGAAACGCGAGGTGCGGTTCGAGCATCGCGAGCGTCGACCAGGCTGCCGTCTCGTATGGGCGTTCTCGTTCGAGGGCACGCGCCGCGAGACACAATGCCGCGAGTGCGATCGGGACGAGTTGCCCCAGCACGAGCGAGACGACGCCGAGCGAGAGAATCGTCGCCGCGGTGACGATTGGGGGCGAGAGGCCCGTCAGGCGTACGAGCGTGACGACGCACACGACGTACGAAAAGACCAGCAGCGCGCTCCACAGCGCGAGCGCCAGCGGATACGGAAGACGCGTCAGCGGCGCGACGAGCGCGAAGGCGTAACCGGGTAGGGGAGCCGGGACGACGAGCCGGCTATCGCTGCGAAACTGCCGGCCGGCGCGATGTTCGCAAGAGCGTAACGGCTCGGTACGGTACGGGTCGGCGCCGGCGACGGCGACCGACGCGCCGCAATAGAAGGCGACGAAATCGTAACCGAACGTGCGCCCCTCGAATTTGTCGCGCGTTGCGACCAGCCACGCGAGTGCGACGAGCACCAGGGCGATCGCGCCGAGGCGCGAGCGCGCGCTCACGCCGGAAGGAAGCGGCGCGCGCCGATGTAGCGGCTGCGGAAATACGGCGAGTTGAAATTCGAAAAGTGAACGTTCGGCGCGATCTCCTGAACGAACCAGCCGTTCCCGAGATAGATGCCGACGTGCGACGCGCCCCAATCGTACGTTTGGAAAAAGACGAGATCGCCCGGCGCCGGGTCGCCTGCGATCGGCCGTCCGGCGGCAAACTGCGCGTCAGCGGTGCGCGGTATGCCGATCCCGGCGCTCGCGTAGACGAACCAGACGTAACCCGAACAATCGAAGCCGGTCCGCGGCGAGGTCCCGCCCCAGCGATACGGCGTACCGACGTAGGCCAGGGCGTTGCGCAGGATGGCGTCGGCGAGCGGGTGCGCGGCTTTTGGGCGTGGGACGGGTGGCGCAGCCCGAGATTTCCTCGGCCGCCGAGGGGCGGGGGTCGGATCATTGCCCGTGATGATCTGGACGCCGCGGACGTTCGTCACCGTTTCGGCTCGAACCGGCGTCGGAAGGAGCACGGCCAAGGCTGCAACCAGTACAAAAACTCGCACGACCCTGTTGTCGGCCAAGCGACGGCTTGCGATGAGGCGCAGTCGCCCGGTCACACTAAGCGGCCGTCCGCAGGGGCCGCCGCTCGACGATCGCCGCGCGGACGACCAGAGCGAGACCGAACGCGACCCCGGCGAGCGTCGGCAGCTTGGCCAGCGCGAAGACGACCACATTTTCGTGGAAGCTGCTGCGCATGTACGCCGTCCAGCTTGCCTCCGCCAGGAGTCGGCCGTCCCCGTAGGGGGCGAGCGCCGCGGTCGCGTCGGGGCGCGGCACTAGCGACTGTTCGAGCACGAGCATGGCGACGAACGCGGCCGCGAGAAGCCCCGCCAAGGTCGCAGCCAACGGCCGTGCGCCGAAGAGTTCGTACGTCAGCATGCCGATCGCGAACGCAACGAACGGCGCCGCGAGCGCGAGCAGCCCGAACGCCCCCCACGGAATCGCCAGGAGCACGATCGCGAGCGAGAGAGCGCGCGCGCGCGGCGCGAAGCGCGCGGCGACAACGATCAGCGCCGGCACGATGAAAACGATCTGGTGGATGTGGACGAAGGGACTGCCGACCACCGCGAACGCCGCCGGAATCAAGAGATACAGCGAATGCGGCGCGCCGCGCGAGACGAGCCGTCGCGCGACGGCGAGGCCGGCTGCGAGCGCGATGAGGTACCAAAAATCGGCGATCCGCAGCGCCCAAGGATCGGCTGCACCCAAGCGGTGCAAGAGATACGCGAGGCTGTACTGCTCTTCGTTAGCGAGTTCGCTCGCCGCGTGCGCCGGTAGGACTTGCGCGAGGTACTCGAGATTTTTTCCGGCGCCGAGCAATGCGAGTGAGAGGACGAACGCGACGATCGCGCCGATGCCGACGCCGAGACGCGCGCGCGGAACGAAGAGCGCGAGCGCGAGCAGGGCCGGAAATGCGACGTGGGGTTCGATCATCGCGACCCACAGAGCGGCTGCGGCGAGTCCGAAACGCCCGCGTTCGAGTGCCAGGGCCGCCAAACACAGCGTGCCGAGCGCCAGCGGAACGAGTTGCCCGAGGACGAGCGCGACGGCGAGCGGCAAAAGGAGCGCCAACCAGACGATGCGGGCGCGCGCTCGAGCGAGCGCGCTAAGGGAGCGAACCGCGAGCACCGCTCCGAGCAGCGAGAGCAAGATCCAGAGGATTGCGCCGGACGGCCCGGGGAGGCGTCCGAGCAGCGCAAGCGGTGCGAAGGCATAGCCGGGCAACGGCGCTGGGACGGCGAGGCGCGCGAGGTCCTTACGCCCGGCGAGCAGACCGCTCCGGTGCTCGCACGTTCTCAACGGCTCGGCGCGATATGGATCGTCGGCTGTGCCTGCGATGCCGCCGGCACACGCGAACGCACGATAATCGTACAGGAAGGCGCGCGACGGAAATGGGACGGCGTTCGTGAGCGCGAGTACGAACGAAAGCGCCAGGGCGGTGAGGAAGAGCCCGGCGACGATGCGCTCTCGTGTGGAAAGTACCACGCAAGCGACTTACGATTCGGCGGCTTGGTCCCTCCCGGCGAAGGCGATGACGCGGCCGGTCGCCGCCGGCGCGCTCGCCATCGGCGCGCTGATCCGCATCTCCAGGGGCAGGCCGGTGAAGGTAAAGAGTCCGCTCATGCGCTTCGAAGCGCCGGCGACGAACGCCGCGACGACGCTGCGCTGCGTGATCGGGCGTTCGACGATCGCCCACATCGCGAAGCCTCCGGCCAGACCAAGTGCGAGCGCGACGGGCAGCGCGGCGACGAAGCCGTAGCGCGGAACGAACAGCGACATCGTAGCCGAGACAATCGGCTCGTGGACGAGGTAGATACTGTAGGACGCGACGCCCAGCCGCGCGAGCCAGCGCCAGGAGAGGATGCGTTGCAGCCAGCCTTCATTACCGGCGATGACGACCAGCGCGAACGCGGCGACGTGCCAGCCGGGATTGGTCTGCACCGGAAAGTGGCGGACGTTCTCGAGCTCCAGCGCCGCGAAGACCGCGACGAAGCCGAGCGCCGGCGCGAAGCGCGCGAACGGATGAGCGTGCACGCGGATGTGAGCCGCCACGATGCCGAGCATGAACGCGGAGAGGACGCCGACGTCGGTGCTGGTCGCGCGGGTCAACTCGTTGGCGGCGATTACTGCGACCAAGAGCGCCACGAACGCTCGCGCCCGCGACACCCAGAGCAGCAGCATTGGCGGGAACAGAAAATACCAGCGAAACTCGACCGCGAGCGACCAGAACGACTGGTTCAGATGCTGATTGCTGCGATCGAGGAAGAATAGATCGCGCGCCACGTCGAGCGCATCGAAGTGCGCGAGCATACCTTTGGGGAGCGCGACGCCGCGGCTCAGCGCGTAGGTTCCGATCAGCGCGAAGGCGAGGACCGCGACCGCGTACGGCGGGAAAATCCGCAGAACACGCTTCGCCGCGAACGCGGCGATATCGAAGCGCAGCGAGCCTTCGCGGCGTAACTTTTCGAGCGTCGGCAGCGATAAACAAAAACCCGATAGCACGAAGAACAGGTCGACCCCGTGGGTCCCTTCGAGAAAAACGTGACCGAGCGTAACCCCCGGCGCGTGAACGCGGGAGTGAAAGAGCATGACCAAGAGCACGGCAACGGCCCGCAGGCCGTCGATGTAATCGAGGCGGCGGCCGTCGTTCGACCTAGCGAGGACGATGTTGCGTTTCAACCGCAAGCTCGCGACGTGCTTCCGGACACGGGCACGAGCGTACACCGAATCGAGCGCCCTGCGCGCGTTCGCGGTCGAACGTGTGACCTGGTTCGCACCGATCCAATCCGGTGGCTAGCGTGTGATGATCGTCGGCGTGAGGACGAAGACGACGTCGGTCTCGCTCTTCTGATAGCTCGTCGAGCGGAAGAGTTTGCCGAGAATCGGGATCTCCGAGAGCAGCGGGATTTTCTGAACGTTGACCGACTCGAGCCGATTGAGCAAGCCGCCCATCACGATACTTTCGCCGGTTTGCGTGATGACGTCGGTCGAGAGCGTGCTGATTTTCAGGGCTGGGACGGTGAAGCCGTTGAGCGTTACCGCGTCGGCGAAGTCCAGGTTCGAAACCTCGGGGTTGATCTTGCATTCGATGCCGCCGCCACCGAGCACCGTGGGCGTCACCTTCAGCTTGACGCCGAAATCTTGATACTGCACGGTGACCGTGCCGAGGCCGTTGGAGACGGGGATCGGGATTTTCCCGCCCACCAGAAAAGTCGCTTCGCTGCCGGGGACGGTGACCAGGTCGGGAGACGAAAGCAGCTTGGCATGACCTTCGGACATGAGTAGGTCGAGCGTCGGTGCGAGCATCGTCGCGCGCGCGATGCTGCCGAGGCCGAGGGCCTTGCCGAACATGTTCGCCGGGTTGGGATTCTCGATTCCGACGATCTGGGCCGGTCCAAGCGTAAAGGTTTGGCTGCCCCCGGCGGTGCCGCCGACGGTCGCCACACCGTTGATCAAGGCGCCCTGAAGACGCAGCCCGAGCTGGCTTTGGGCCGTCTTGTCTACTTCTAGCACATAGACTTTCACGTCGATTTGACTGGTCATCTCGGTCGCGAGACGGTCGATCACTTTTCCGTCGGCCGCGAGAAACGGACCGGCTAGACCGCGAACCTTATTGAGGACGGCCTCCGCGGCCGCGCGGTCGCGCACGCTGCCGCTCACGATGACGTTGCCCTTCGCGTCGGGGTCGACGCGCAGATCGCTCGCTCCCGGAATCGTCGCTAGGCGAATCTGAAGATCGCCAAGCGGCCGCGCGACGGTGACCATGTTGATGATCTTCGCCTCGCCGCCCTTGCCCGACGAATTGAACTTGGCGCCCCCGAAGCGCGCCAGGATGTCGTTGAGGCGCGCGTAGGCCTGCGCGTCGGAGACTCCGCCCCGAATGAAAATAGTGTTCTCGTAAGCGACGACCTGCACGCCCGGTTCGTTGATGGCCGAGCGCAAAATCTTTGCGACGTCGTCGAAGCCTTGCTCGGTGACGGTGACTTCGTAACTCTTGCGCGCACCGGAATTCCAGACGAAGACGGTCGTGTGCCCCGACGACTTTCCGTTAATAATTATTTGCGAGGTGCCGACGGGGACCACGCCGGCGATCCGGCTGTCGCCCACCGCAACGCGCGACAAGCGGGGTGCGTCGACGATCAGCGAGTGACCGGTCTGCACGGAGACGATCGTCACCTGGTCTGCGCTTACCGGGACGGCGGTGCCGGCCACGCTCAGCGCAAACGCCGCGACGGCCGGGATGGTAGCACAGGCTCGATTGATCACAAAATAAAACTCCAAAGGACGATTGTCTAAGTATTCGGCAGCATTCGCACGAACATGATAATAGACGCCGCCGCTCGCTGTGATGCAGATCACCGACGGTAGCGTTAACGCGTCAACGCCGCGTGGTCGGTCCGTTAAATTTTCGAAGGCCGATTGCGCTACCGTTGAGCTAGCATGTAGAGTTCGAAACGGAGACTATATACATGACTCGTTTTACGCTGGGTTTTACACTCGCGTCGGTTGCCTTTGCCGCGGTTACCCCCGCTGCAATCGAGGCGCGCGGCGACCTCGCGCTTTCGCGTGTGGCCACCGAGCTGGGATATGTCTATTCGTATCTCGGGCCCGAAGACGCCGTGTCGCTCGCGCGGCCCGGCGTGACGATTCTCGTTCGTCCCGGCGAGCGGCTCTTCGACGTCAACGATCGCACCGAAGCGATGGACGGCGCGGCTCCCCGCTTCTCTCGGAACGATCTTTTGGTCTCACCCCAGTTCGTCGCACGCCTGCGGGCGATCGCGACGCTCTACCCGGGCGGGATTGGCAGGCCATCGACGTCGATGTCCCTGCCGACTCGGCCGTCGGCGGCGGTGACGGGTGCGCTCTCGTCACTCGACGTCCGACACATCCCAGGTAGCCAGCAGCTCGACGTCTCGGGCAAAGCTCCGGGGTCCAACGTACCGATAACCCTGACGTTGATCGGCACGTTCTCTTCGGAGATTCCCGATACCGTGCTGTCTCGCCGCCAAGTATTCGCCGATGGAGACGGTCGCTTTCGAACGACGTTCCCCATCGCTCCCGGATACATGCGCGGAGCCTACCTCACCCTGGTCGCTTCATCCGTGCCCGGCGTCGCGAGTGCGTCGCTCCGGTTCGAGGTGAAGGCCCCGAACGGGGACCTCTCGGTCCCGGCCGAGCAGACCCCGCGCTCTATCCAGTAGCCCGAACCACCTTCACCCACCGGCACCAACATCACACTGAAAGAGGAACCCGTGCTCAAGAACTTCACCGCGATGCTTCGCAACGATGACGGCCAAGGGCTCGTCGAATACGCCCTGATCATCGCCCTCGTCTCGATCGTGGCCATGGCCGCGCTTCGCTCGCTGGGCAACAAGGCGAACGCCTCCCTCCAAAACGCTGCGAACCAACTCAGCTAAGCCAAACAAAAAGCCCCCGGTGTCCGGCGCAGTCCGGGCGCCGGGGGTTTTTGTGTCAGGAGCCTCATGTCTTTCGCGATCTGGATCGTTTTGGCGGCCTGCGCGATCGCGGTCGCCACGGATCTCACTTCTCGCCGAATTCCCAACGCGTTGACGATCGGGCTTGCGCTTGCCGCACTCGCCCTGCACGCGACGCAAGGTTGGGCCTCACTGGCCGTCTCGCTCGCGGCCCTGGCCACGGTCATGGCGGTCGGTCTGGCTGCATTTTCGATGGGCTGGCTCGGCGGAGGCGACGTCAAGCTGGCCGCCGCCGCCGCCGCCGCCCTGGGTTTCCCGGACGCCGTCCCGTTTTTGCTCTACACGGCGATCGGGGGAGGCCTGCTCGCCTTGGCCGTCGCGCTGGGGACCGGGCGGCTCCGCAGCGTCTTGCACTCGATTACGCTCGTCTTACGGCCGATTGCTTATAGAGGCACCGTCGCGGTCGCCCCGCGCCGGCCGATCATGCTTCCCTACGCCATCGCGATCGCGTGTGGAGCAGTCGCCGTCGCACTTTCTCACACCGCCGCACCGTTCTTGAGGCTTTCCCTGTGAATACCCGCCGCATCACCCTCATCGTCGCCGTCGTCCTGGCTCTGGGGACGGGCGTGCTGACGCTGCGCTACCTCTCTTCGATCCAGAGTCAGGCCGACGTACGACAGCAAGACGTTCAAATGCGCCCGATCGTGGTCGCGGCGCGCGATATCCCGGCGCGCGCGAAGATCGTTCCGGAGATGCTAACCCGCTCGCAGCGTGCAGTTTCTGAAATCGAACCGGGTGCGCTCTCGGACGAAAAGCAGGCCGAAGGCGACATCGCGCTGATCACGATCCCGGCCGGCTCGACGCTGACGGCGACGAAGGTCGGCCGTCCGGTCGAAGTAGGTTTGACCGTTCGCCTCAAACCGGGGATGCGCGCCATCTCGATTCCGGTCGATCGTGTCAAAGCGGTCTCGGGTTTGATTCAGCCCGGCGATCGCGTCGATGTCTTAGCCTCGGTGCCGCGCGCGCCGGGCCTCCAACCGAAGGCGGTCACGATCATTCGCGGCGCGCTCGTGCTGGCGATCAATCAAGCGCTGGAAACCGCCGGCGCGACGCCCTCCCCCGATAACATGAACCTGGTGACCGTGACGCTCGGGATCGCCGTCAATCAAGCCGATCTGTTGACGATGGCCGATCTCAATACGACGTTGCGGCTGGCCCTGCGTTCGCCGCAGGAGCCCGTCCGCTCGATGCTCGCCGAGAACCTCGTCTTTCCCGACGCTCCCGATTCATCGCGGCCGGCCGCAGCGGGACCGAGCCAAGGGTTCCCGGGCGTTCCGCCGCCGTTTTTTGCGGCCCGACCGCCGGCGGTCAGCAAACCAGTATCGCCGATCACCATCATCGACGGCGACAGAGTAATCAGCTCGAGCCAATGAGCGCCACGATCGTCGCCCTCATCAATGCGAAGGGCGGCTCGGGCGCCACGACCATCGCGATCGAGGTCGCGCGCGCGATGCGCCGCGGCGGGAAGGACGTCGCGCTTGTCGATGGCGACCTCTCAGGCCGGCGGAACGTCGCCGTCCTGCTCGACGCGGTTCGAGCCTTCGATTCCGAGCGTGCGACGACGCCCTATTCGACGATCCGCCGGGAGGGCTTGACGGCGGTCGAACTGACGGACAATCTCGACAATTCGTTCATGCTGCGCAGTGAAGACGTCGAGGCCATCGCGGACGTGCTCGACGCGCAGAACGATGTCGTGCTATTCGACGCACCGACGCCGTTCTCGGGAGCGTTGCGGCCGCTGATCACGCGCGCTTCGCGCTACGTCGTGATTTTCGAACCGAACTTGCTCGGCAGCGCCGCCGCGCGTTCGCTGATCGGTGACCTGGCGAAAGTGGGCGTGCCGATGACGCGCATCTGCCTGGTCACCAACTCCCGTTCCGGCCGCCCCGAGATCACGGCGCGCGAACTCGAAAAGGCGCTGGGTAGCACGGTGATCGCCGAGGTTCCGGTGCGGACCGATCGGCATTTTGGGCGCGCCCTCGAGCTGCTTGCCAAGCGCATCGCGTCGATCGCCCCGGAGTCGCCGCTCGAGACGCTGCGCACCGCCGGGTCGGGAGGGAGCCAGCGCGGCTCGACCTTCTCACCCAGCAACGCACTCGGGCCGATGACGCAGGTCATCGCCGCGAACGGCCAGACGGCCCCGCGTCCGCGCCCTCCCGCCGACGACGCGCGCGATACGCTCAAGGCCGAGATCCACGAGCAGGTCTCCAAGCGCATCGACGTCGTCGCCGCCAGCCGCGCCCATACCGACAACCAGAAAATCGCCGAGCTGCGCGCCCAGATCAACGACGTCACCGCGCAAGTCTTGACCGAGAGCGCCGGTCGTCTCTCGCTCGAAGAACGCGCCGAGCTGCAGCAAGAGATCATCGACGAACTCTTGGGGCTAGGGCCGCTCGAAGATCTGATGCGGGACCCGGCGGTCACCGAAATCATGGTCAACGGGTCGGGGATGATCTACGTCGAGCGTGGCGGGAAGCTGACGCTCTCGGACAAACGCTTCGGCGACGAGCGCCACCTGCGTACGATCATCGAGCGCATCATCGCGCCGCTCGGCCGCCGCATCGACGAGTCCTCGCCGATGGTCGACGCTCGGCTCCCGGACGGCTCGCGCGTCAATGCAATCATCGAACCGCTTTCGCTCAACGGCTCGACCTTGACGATCCGCCGCTTCGGTTCGCGCCGCTTGACGATGGACGACTTGCTGCGCTTCGGCTCGGTCAGCCCGGAGTTCATCAACCTCCTCAAAGCGATGGTCGAGTCGCGGCTCAACATCGTCGTAAGCGGCGGCACCGGTTCCGGTAAGACGACCTTCCTGAACATCCTCTCGAATTACATCCCCCACAACGAACGCATCGTGACCATTGAAGACGCCGCCGAGCTCGCACTCAATCAAGAGCACGTCGTCCGGCTCGAATCGCGTCCGCCCAACTTGGAAGGACGCGGGACGATCTCGATTCGCGACCTCGTTCGCAACTCGCTGCGCATGCGACCCGATCGAATCGTCGTCGGCGAATGCCGCGGCGGCGAGGCTCTCGATATGCTCCAGGCGATGAATACCGGCCACGACGGGTCGTTGACGACCCTCCACGCGAACACGCCGCGCGACGCCTTGTCGCGTCTCGAGACGATGGTGCTCATGGCCGGTTTCGAATTGCCGATTCGCGCCATCCGCGAGCAAATCTCGGGCGCGGTCGACGTCGTCGTGCAGATCGCGCGCCTCCGCGACGGCAGCCGCCGCGTCACCAGCATCTCGGAGATCGTCGGCATGGAGGGCGACATCGTCACCATGCAGGAGATCGTCCGCTTTGCGCAACGCGGCATCGACAAAGACGGAAAAGTCATCGGCGAGTTTCAATACACCGGCGTTCAGCCGCACTACATCGATCGTTTCGAAGAAGCGGGGATTCGCTTCGACGTGCGCGAGCTTGCGACGCTGGAACCGACTAAGGTGCTGTGGTAGGCATGTTCCCGATTCTGCTCGCATTCGGGGCGCTGGCGATCGTCGCGCTCTTGATATTCGCGCTCGGCGCCGACCCCAGGAAATATCTCAAATCGCTGGGCGAAACGTATCGCCACCGGCTGCTTCGCGCCGATATGTCGATCAAACCTGAGGACTTCGTGCTGATCGTGCTCGGGGCGGCCCTGCTCCTGTGGGTGCTCGCCGTGCTCGTCTTTCGCCCGAGCGCGCCGTATGCGATTTTGATCGGACCCGTCATCCTGGCGGGGTCCCTGCTCTTCGGTTCGATCTTCTTGCGTTTCAAAGGCGATCGGCGCGTCGGCGCATTCGGACAACAGCTCGAGATGGTTCTGCGCATGCTGGCCGGCGCGCTGCGGGTCGGTTTGGGCTTGCGCCAAGCGCTCATTCTGGTGACCGAAGAAGTACCCGATCCTGCGCGCCGCGAGTTCATGCGAGTCGTCGGCCGGACCAACATCGGCATCGGGATGCTCGACGCCCTCGACGAACTCGCCAAAAACATGCCGAGCCACGAGATGACGATGTTCTCGCGCGCCGTCCGCGTCCAATCGCAAACCGGTGGGGATTTGGCGCGCGTTCTGGAGACGCTCGCCACGACCATTCGCGATCGCCGTCGCGTCGTCCGCAAGATGGGAGCGCTGACCGCGCAAGGCCGCTTCGGCGCCTTCATCATCGGTGGGATGCCGGTCGTGGTCGGCGGTTTCGTGCTAACGACGCAGCCCGACATGGCGCAAGCGCTCCTGCACACGCACCCGGGTTGGATGGTCCTCGGCCTGGTCGGCCTGCTCGAGCTCGCCGCGATCGTCGCGCTCGGCAAGATCTTGCAATTCGACGTATGAGGATGCGAAAATAGATGCCAACCATCGTCTTCGTCATCGCCGGCTGTTTCGCACTCTCCGCCTTCATGTTCGCGCTTTCGCTGATCCCGAGCAAGAGCGACATCAGCAAGCGCCTCGAGGAACTCGAGGGGATGCGCTGGGACGAAGCGGACTCGCGCTCTCGGGCCTTTGAGCGGATCTTCAGTGAAGGTCAGCGCGGAAAACTGCAGCAGCAGTTACAGGAAGCGGGCTGGTACCGAGTCACGCCCGCCAAGATGGGCGCGCGCATCGTCTCGGGGGCCGGCTTTGGGCTCGCGATCGGCTTGGCGCTGTGCACCTACCTGGAGCAGTGGGGCAACCTCTTCTTGATGGGGACGGGGCTGCTCGTGGTTTGCGGCGCCTACTTACCCCTTTCGCAACTGAAGAGCGCCGTGAAAAAGCGCAAGCTCGCAATCCAGCGCGCCCTCCCCGATTTGCTCGACATGCTGGGCACTACGGTGCAAGCCGGCTTAGCCTTCAACGCCGCCCTCCAACACGCACAAGAAATCGCGGAAGGCCCGCTCGGCGAAGAGGTCAAGGCCGTTCTCTCCGAGATTCGCTTGGGCCGCTCGCGTGCCGACGCTCTCAAATCGATGGCCGGTCGCGTGCGGCAGGAGCAGTTGAGCACGACCGTCACGGCGATCGTCCAGGCCGAGCGCCTCGGTTCGAACCTCGCGAAAGTTCTGGAAGAACTTTCCGAAGAAACTCGCAACCGCCGCATGATCCGTGCCGAAGAGATCGCGAACCTCATGCCCACCAAGATGGTCATTCCGATGGCGCTTTTCATGCTTCCGGCGCTGTTCGTCATGATCTTCGGCGGCGTCGCTGCGAACTATATGAGCAAATGAACGGCTGGTGGGTAACGCCGCTGGTAGGTCTTCTGTTCGGTTGCGCGGCCTTCTTGGGCGTCCGGTTGAGCGTCGCCATCTGCCGATCGATCGAGCCGTTCGAAGACGGACCCAGACCCGGCATACCGCCGACGCCCTGGCTCCTCGGGGGCGCGGTGGCGATCGGCCTGGTCTTAGGCGCTCGCGGCATCCCGTTCGTCGGGTTGGTGCTCGCGGCCATCTTGACCGTCTCGCTCGTCGCGAGTTGGCACAGTGACGTCCGCGCCGGAATCATCTCGGACTATTTCACCCTCGTGCCGCTCGGGGTGTTCGTGATGGTTGCCCTCGTCCAACACGACTACGGCGGCTTACTCTCGCCCGCGGCCGTCAGCGTTCCGTTCGCGGTCGCTGCCCTCGCGTCGCGCGGCCGCGGCATAGGC
>DHWK01000034.1:0-5661 GCA_002413145.1 bacterium UBP12_UBA5184 | reverse complement strand
GGGCTGGGGCGACGTCAAATTGATTGCCCTCGGCGGTGCGGCGCTCGGCATCCAAACGGCGCTGCTCGCCGTCGCGGCCGCCTGTTTGATCGCGGTTTTTGCCTCACTGCTTCACAAACGGCGCCACGAGCCGATCGCCTTCGCACCTTACCTCGCCGGCGCGATCGCCCTCGCGCTACCGTTCACTTTTTCCTGAAGGAGCTCGCTCTACCGTGCACGTCCTGCGTAACGCTACGAACGGAAAAGTCTTGGCGACGCGCGTCGTTCGAGCGAGTAACTTTGTCGCGCGCGGACTCGGGCTCTTGCCGCGAGCCACCGTCTCTCCTGACGAAGGACTATGGATCGACGGTTGTTCGGCGGTGCATACCATGGGGATGCGGGCGACGATCGACCTCTATTTTCTCGACAAAGACAACCGCGTGCTGCGGATTGCGAGTTCGATCCCGCCCAACCGTCTGGCGGTGACGTGCCGCGACGCCGTCTCGATCGTCGAACTCGGATCCGGACCCGAGCTTGGGCGCGACATCCTGGTCGGAGACCAATTGGTCCTGGAATGATCGAAGCCGGCGCAGCTCGCACCCGCGGAATCGACGCGCGGACGTTCGCGCTGCCCGCAGCGACCTTTCATCGTGCGGCCGTTTGGTCGCTGCGTGCCCTGCTGGCGGTCGTGATCTTCTCCTGGTTTTCGGCCGCACCGCCGCGCGCTTCGCAGCTCGTCTTGACGCTGGAACTCGGGCGACGCGCCGTCGCCGAACAGCATTTTGAATTGGGCTGGCTCGGAGCGGCCTGCACCTATCTTGCGAACGCCGCGGCCGGCTTCGGAGGGATGGCCGCGCTCGGCGGCACGCTGGTCGTGGTCGCCCTCGCGCTGGTCGAATTTCGCGCGCGTCCGCGAACGGGCGACGTTCTCTCACTCGCCGCGACCATCGTCGCAGCATACTTTTTCCTCGACGTGCTGCGCGTCGGCGGAGGGGGCGCCCACTGGGTCTGCGCCGCGGCGTTCGTCCTCGCACTCGAACGCGCGCGCGGTTGGGGCCTGTGCGTCGCGGTTGCGATCGTGGCCGTCTGGGCGAACGTCGCCGCGGACGCGGTCGTCGCTCCGGCGCTCGCCGCCCTGGTTGCGATCGGCCGCGCCCTGGATGGTCGATTGCCGCGCGCCTCGGTCGCGCATATGGCGCTGGTCGTCCTCGGTTGTGCGGCGGCGCTGTTGCTGACGCCCGAAGGTTTTGCTGCTCTGGCACGCGCGCCGCTCGCGGCGCATCTCGATCGCGAACTCGCGGCGCTGATTCCGTTCGCGCCGAGTACCGTCGCTCCGCGCGCCTATATGACGCTGTTCGGGATGCTCGCGGCCGGAGCGGCGCTGGGCCTGCGACGCAGCCGTTGGGAAGACCGTTTGCTCTTCTGCGCCGCGCTGCTGCTCGCGTTTTGGAACGGTGCGTACCTGCCGCTGGCCGGCATCGTCGCCGCCCCCGTCCTGTTCGGAAGCCTGGTGCGCGTCGCGCCGCAATTCTTCGCCCAGCCGTCGCAAAAGGGCCGCTTCGCCAAGGGGCTCATCGCCGCAATCGCCGTCGTCTTCGCGCTCGGTTTCGCCGGCGACACGCCGGGCCGCGTCGCGCAAACGGCGCGCGGGCACGAACCGGCCGACTCGGTCATTCGCCGCTCGCTCGCCGACGGCCGAAGGCACCACGTCTTCTGCGCGGTGCTCGAATGGTGCAACTACGCGATTACCTTGGGGAACGTTCGCGTGATGATGGACGCGCGCGTCGAACGCGCCGATCCGTCGGTGCGGACCGCGCAGTTTACGATCGCGCGCGTCAAACCGGGCTGGAAACGCGAACTCGCAGCGCGCGGCATCGACGCGGTCGTCGTCCGCCGCAGCGAAGCGCTCGGACAATTGCTCGCCTTCGTTCCGCACTGGGAAGCGGTCGATCTCGAGGACGGCATCGTCCTTTACGAGCGCGCTGGCGGGGCGGCACGATGAGATATGCTTGGCTCTTGATCGCCTTCGCGGCACGTTTCTTGATCGTGGCGGTCGCCTATCCACAGCTCGACGGCGACCTCTCGTGGCAGCGCTGGCTCGGCTTTCAAATCCTGCGCAGCGGCGGCGTGCCGCGGGCACTCGGCAACGAAACCTTTACCGCGGTGGGCGCGCCCTGGCTTCCCCACGAGTGGCTCTTTTCGGTTGCCGCGGCGCTGGGCAGCTCCGGCGCGGGCTGGCTCGTCTTTTCCGGCGCCGTCGCGCTTTGCGCGGTTGCGGCGCTCGCGCTGGCGGCGCTGCAAGCCGAGCGCCGCGGCGCGTCGCCGCGAGCGATCGCGATTTTCACGGCCTTCGCCGGGATCGCGCTCTTCGAGTCGTTTGGCGTGCGCGCGCAAGTCGTCGCCTGGCCGCTCTTGGTCGGATTTCTGATGTTGCTCGAATGCGAAGGGCCGCTCGGCTGGGTCGCGCTCGCGGTCGCGGCGGTGTGGGCCAATTTGCACGGAAGCGCCGCGCTCGCGCCGGTTCTGGCGCTGCTCGCTGCGGGCGGGGCGTGGCTCGACGCGGGGCGTTTGACGGCGCGCGTGCGGCGGCTGCTGGTCATCGCCGTCGCTTCGCTCGGCGCGATCTGCCTCAGCCCGCTCGGTTGGAAGCTGCCGGCCTATTCGCTGATGCTGTTGCGCAGCCCGATCACCGCGAACATTTTAGAGTGGAAACCGACCGGGCTCGAAGACCTCTCCTTTGCCTACGGTGCCTTTCCGCTGCTGCTCGCTGCGGTAATGCTGGGCGTCGGCCGCCGTTACGCTGGGCGCGTCGTTCGTTGGGAGCGGCTGCTCGTCTTCGCCGCATGCAGCTGGTTGATGCTGAGCGCCGCGCGCAACATCGCGCTCTTCGCGCTCGTCGCGCTGCCCGCGGTCGCGACGGCGCTGACGCAGAGCGTCCCGTGGTTCGCGCGCGAACCGGAGGGGGCGGGCGCCGAGCGCTTCGCGTGGATCCCGCGCTTGGCTTTGCCTGCGCTCGTGATGACGCTGTCGCTGACGGTCGCTTCTCTGCTGGTGCAGGCCGGGACCAGCAAGCGCGACAACCTCGCCGAGCCCGCCCTCGCCGCGCTCGCGCTTCAGCCGGGCGCGCACCGCGTGCTGTGCACCGACTTCGCGTGGTGCGGACTCTTGGTCGGGAAGAAGAACGTCCGCGTCTTTCTCGACGGTCGAGCCGACCCATACCCGCAGCGCGTGTGGGACGATTACCTCGAGATCTCGCGACTCAGACCCCTGTGGCGCGTGAAGCTCGACGGTTACGGCGTCGACGCCGTGGTCGCGGGTCGCGACGTTCCGCTCGATCAAGCTCTGGCGGCCTCGAGCGGTTGGCGCGCCGCATTCGGCGACAAACGTTACCGGTTGTGGTTACGCCGAGGTCCCGCCCAACTCGGGTCCGTTCACCAGACCCAACGCCGGACGTAGCTCGTCGGCGCGTTCGGCGTATTCGCGCGCCCGCCGCGCGTTGCCGTGTTCGCCGTAAAGACGCGCCAGCCGTTCGAGCAAGTCGACGAAAAGCGCCGCATACATCGCGGCGCGCGGCGCATACCAGGGCTCGGGATATTCGCCCGATAGCAGTTCGCCGCTATAGAGCGATTCCGCCGCCCGGTAGTGCGCCAGCGCTTCGGGAACGCGGCCGTTTTCGAGTTCGGCGTCGCCGTCGGCAATGTGCGCGGTGAAACGGCGCGCGTCGATGACGGCGTTCTCCACGACGACGGCGACGTTGCCGGCCGATTGGAAATAGCGGTCGACGTTTCCGTAACCGGCGATCGCGGCGATCGCTTTGCGAATGTTGCTGCAGGCCGTCCTGATGCTCTGGGTCGCCAGATGCCCATTGGCGTCCGGCCAGAAGACGTCGCGCAGTTCGCCGCGCGTCACCGCGCCGTCGGACTTGAGAATGAGGTACGTGAAGATCTGCGCTTCGCGGCGTCTGATCCACTCGATCCGCCTGCCGCCGATGGTCGCTTCGAAACGGCCGAACATCCGAACGACCAGGAGCGCCGAGGCGTCGGGCGCGATAGCGCTGGACGCCGGTATCGCCTCGATGTCGAACTGGCGCGCGACGCGATAGGGTCGATATGTCCCCTCGACGTGGCGCACGAAGAGGCCGCGCGTCTCGAGCGCAGCGAGCCGTTCGGTCTCCTCGCTCGAGCCGTCGCCCGTCGAGGCGCGGAAGAGCGTGCGGTAAACGTCGCCTGCGCGCTTGAACTCGTCGCTCAAGAAATCGCCGAAATGGCGTCCCTGACTACGGCGCCAGCGTTCGTAGGCAGTCCCGAGTTCGGTGCGCGACTCCGCCGCGTCGCGCAGCGCCCACGCGCAGACGATCGGCCAGCCTTCGGTCTCTTCCAGAAAACGCGCCACGTCGGCGGTGGTAAATGAAACGCCGGCGGATTCACAGAGCCTGATCACGTCGTCGGCGTCGAGGGCGAGCGCCTTGTCGTCGAGCATCACGGCGAGGCCGCGGGCCAGATATTGTCCCAGATCGAGCACGGTGCGCGAGCGCGTCGCATAGATGAAACCGACGCCCTGCGGCGCCTCGGCGCCCAGCGCCATCAACTCTTCCACGGTCTCCAGGGTCGCGCGGGCGATGTCGTCGACCGCGACGTCGCACGGCGAACGCGTCGCAATGGCGGCCAACAAGGCTGCGAACGAAGCGGGGCCGTAGCCGACGTCGAGCGCCTCGGCGATGCGTTCGCGCAAGCTCTCGGGCGTTTCGTCGTCACGTAAGGTCAGGTAGGCGGCGGGCCGCGCGTTTGCCGCCAAGTAGGTCACGATCGCGCTCGTCTTGCCGCAGCCTGCCGGCGCCGCGAGCAGCCGCAACGGGACGTCCCGGTTGCGCTCGAACCATGCCGAAATACGGGCGCGCTGCAACACGCCCGGTGCAAGCCTCGGCAAGGGGTGGTTTACCATGCTGTTTCTACGTTTACCAGGGGCGGACGATAATCGGTTTGATCACACTGTCCTGACCGCTGCCGCGCGCGAACGTCGCGACGATGGTAAACCGAGCATCATCCCCTACGGAAGGCGCCTCGACCCGTAATTCCTTATCCTCCGGCCGAACCGCGACCTTTCGCAATTCGGCTCCCGTGTCGTCCATCAGCGAGACCTCGAGGTCGGGAGCGTAGCGTACGATGGAGACGAGAATCTCCTGACCGCTGCGATACGTCGTCGTCGCAAGCGCGATCGGCGAAACGTCGAGTGCGGCGACGCGGGCTTTCACCGGGAGTGGTTTAACCGCCGTAACGTTCTGCGTCGCGGGGAGAACGCGCACGGGCAACGCGGTTTCGTCGCGAGTCGTTCCGCGCCGTGCGTCGATAACCAGTCGGAAATCTTCGGCGCTTTCGACTTTCGGGGCCAGAAGGATCGAACTTCCGCGCTTTCCGAGCAATGCGGAAGCGCGTTCGGTCCCATCCTGATCGAGGAGTTTTACCGTCCCGGTCGCGACCCCGGGAGCGTAGCGGACGACGATCGGTTTTCCGCCTTCGAGGGTGTCGGCGTCCAGCGTGACCTTGAGATGCGCCTTCGTGCGCGCCGGCGGATGCGGCGCCGGCGCCTGGGCCGCGCGACCGTTCGGGGCGGTAGGCGCGACGCCGGCGCGCGAGGCTGCAAGCGCCGCGATGCGCGGCTCGAGGGCGGAGGCTCCGCTGCCGA
>DHWK01000014.1:2943-11211 GCA_002413145.1 bacterium UBP12_UBA5184 | reverse complement strand
CCCACGCCGCTCCGCAGCGCGGGGACCCCAAAGGTTATAAAGCACTCCGCCGCTCCGCGGCTCCGCGCCCCCACACGCAAAGCGCGTGGGGCCCCTACTTCAAGCTCATTTCGTCGCAGAAGATGGTTTCGTCACCGCGCGCCTCCCACGCCAGCCGCTTGGTCGTGGCGTAGAGATCTTCGTACTGGAACATGAAGAGCCAGGGCGCCTCGTCGTGGATGATCGTGAGCGCCTTGTCGTAAACGGCCTGGCGCTTCTTCGGATCGGTTTCGTAGCGCGCGTCGACGATCAGTTTATCGAGCGCCGGATTGGCGTAGGTGGAAAGCCGGGCGTCGCTCGTAAAGAGGCTCGTCAGCGTGTTGTCGGCATCGTAGCTGTTGTTGCCCCAGGCAAGTTCGTAGACCGGGCTGAGCCCGCGCGAACTCGTAAGGTTCACATAGGTGGTCCACTCTTGAATCTTCGTCGTGAAGTGACCGCCGGTCGCATTCAATTGGCCGGCGATCGCCTCGCCGATTTCCTTGTCCTTGTTGTAGCGCCCGATCGGCGCGTTGATCAGCATGTCGATGCCTTTGCCGTCGGGATAACCGGCCTGCGCCAAGAGCGCCTTCGCCTTGGCGAGATCGTGACGGTAGAACGGAATTTTCGGATCGTAGCCGACGAAGTTGGGAGGCAGGGGAGAGTTGACCGGAAAGGCGCGGCCGCCGAGGACGGTCCCGATGATCGCCGGGACGTCGATGGCGTAGTTGAGCGCCTGGCGCACCAGCTTGTTCTGCTGCGGCCCCGGCCGCAGCGTGTTGAACGCAAAGAACAGCACGCGGATGCTGCGCTCGCTGGTGAGCCGCGTGTTGCGCCCCGCGGCGAGTTGCAACTGGTACTGTGCCGGGACGTTCGTGATCAGGTCCGTCTCGCCGGTGCGCAGCGCCGCGACGCGCGCCGCCGCTTCGGGGATCGGTTTCCAGATGACCCGCGCGACGCCGGGTCGGCCGTGCCAGTAGTTAGGATTGGCCTCCATCACCAGCTGCTCGTCTTTGCGCCAGGATTTGAAGATATACGGGCCGCTCCCCATGGGATGCTCGGCTTGATAGCCGCTCGAATGTCCGACGTCGTCGCCGTGTTCTTTCCAATATTTGGCGTCGACGATGAAGACTTGCCACGGATAGCCCGCGATCAGCGCCGTCGGTTTCGCGGTGATATAGCGGACCGTGTACGGATCGGGTGTCTCGATGCGCTCGACCGTCGCGACGCGCGGCCCCTGTTCGGAGCCTTCGGGCGGATCTTTGATCTTCTCGACCGAGAATTTCACGTCGGCGCTTGTCAACGGATCGCCGTTCCAGAATTTGGCGCCGCGCTGCAGCTTGAACTCCCAAACGGTCGGCGACGTACGCCTCCACGACGTCGCGAGCCAGGGAATCAACTTCCCCTGGGGATCCCGCCGCAGAAGCGTATCGAACAGATTGTTTACGACGTTGTCGGTCGGCGTGATCGTTCGCTTGAGCGGATCCATCGTCACCGGATCGACGCCTTGCGAGATCGTAATCGTCGAGTCCGCGGCCGCGGCAGGCGCGAAGCGAACCGGCCCCACGATCAGCGCGGCGAAAGACGTCACCAAAGCTACGAAAGCTGGCCATCGGTTCAACATGAGGTCATCCCTCCCGCCGGGTTGAGAATCCGAATCCATCGATTCCGCGCTTACCAAAGGTTCCCGCCCAAAAGGCATGCGACGGCATCCGCCGCGGGAACGGTGCTTGAGAGCGCCGTCGCAGCACGGCCACCGATCGCTGGGGCAAGCCCTCGCAGAGCAGATCCAGCGCTGTGGGAAAACCCCGGCTACGCGGTAGAGTCAATCGGACGCGCTCGCATCGGCAAGCTGCGCGAGCAGGGCTTCGAGGCGCTCGGAATCGTGCCGAATACGCTGCACTTGCAGCTGGGTTGCCTCCTCGCTGCCGCCGGGTTGTGAGGCTTGCGCGAACGCATCTTCGACGACGCGCCTAGCCTCTGCCAGCCGCTGCGCAATCTGCGCTCGATACGAATAGCGCCAGTTGGTCAGATACTCTAGCGCGGCGGAGCGCACGCGGCCGCGCGAGCGATCCAAGAGTTGGGGAATCAAATGCGAAAAGCGGCGCCGCAGCGCCTGCGCTCGCGCCGGGGCTGGCAGGGCTCCTAGCAAACTGCTGGTAACGATTTCCAAGCCCGTGGTCGGCATCGGCCCGCTTAAGCGCGATGCCGCCTGGCGTTTGCCGAATTCCAGGTCATCCCGCGTAACCGGCGCGTTTAGCCCAAGAACCTCGCACCCGGCCTGTAAGAATTGCCGCTCCAGTTCTGCGGTTCGTCGCACGATCGTGTTCTGCCGCGACTCAATGTGGCTCTGCATCTCGCAGAACACACGCTCCGACCAGACTTGTTCTTCGGCTCCAACGCATCGGTAAATCTCACCCTCCGCCCCTTCCGGCGCTTCGGCGGCAAATGCCTCGGGAGCGATTCTTCGGGCTGCTTCATCGGAGAGCCGTTGCAGGAGTGCATCCACGTAGTGCATCTCTTCATCCGGAAATCGATCGATCGCGTGGACAAGATCATCGGCGCGCTCCTGCGTCTCGACGATCAGTTCGCCAAAACCAGCGCGTGCGAGCTCCCGTTCTTGCCGCGGCAGTAGGACCGCTGCTCGTCGCAGCTCGACGCTCTGGCGAATCGCCGCACCGACGCGCCGGACCCGCCGGCCGCGCGCACGTTGTAAGACCCGATCGCCCTCTTCCTTCAGCGTTTCCAAAATCGCACGTCGAAGCAGGTTCAAACGCCCGTCTTGCTGAGTGCTGTCAACGGCAAAAAGACGCATGCCGCCGGAGTTTACTTGTTCGAGCATGCCTTGCGTAAACTGCACGATCTCTTCAGCGCCGTCGGTTGCCCGATCAATTTTCGCGACTACGACAAACACGCGCTCCGCGAACTTGGCCACTTTTTCGAGAAATTCCAGTTCTTCTTGCGTGATCGGCGGCTCGGGTCCGGTTACGAACAACGCCAAGTCGATCCGGCCGACCACCCCATGCGCGGCCTGCGTGTTGTGCAACAGCGTCGAGCCGATACCCGGCGTATCGATAAGTGCGATTCCGCGCAGAAACTCAGAAGGCAACGTGACGTCGACGCGCTCGACACCGCGTACATTGGCCGGGTTGTACTCTTCGGTTACGTATCGCGCCAGTGCTTGCACCTCGACCGTTTCACTGCGCCCGTCGAGATAGTGCACTATAGCTTTGGTTTGGATGCCATGCAGCACTCGCGTGACTACACCGGTTGACGGGAGACGGCCCGTAGGCAAGACATTCGCTCCAAGCAACGCATTTAACAGCGTACTCTTGCCACGCTTGAACTGGCCGATGGCGGCGATAGCAAGGCTCTGCGACCGCAATTGTTCCGCGATAAACGCTACGTCTTGCCGTATGCTCCGCTCGCCATATGCCTGCGCCAACGCGCTCAACTCGTCGAGCAGCGCGCCTATTCGGTCGCCCGGCGTTTCCCTCATCGGGTCGGTATCGGTTCCCCCCATGAACCAGTCATGAGGCGCTAGGAGTTTGTCGGACTATGGGCCATGTGTTCGAGTCGAACCCAGCGTGAGCTCGCGCGCGCACTCAGCGTGGGCCTGCGTCGAGATCTCCAGACGCGAGAGGGCGACCAACGCCTCAGCCGTATCGTAACGTGCTGCGCCGAACGTGACTCGTCTGTTTTCCAACAAAGCGTATGAAGCCAACCCCGGACGATGCGGCAGTCCGACGCTTCCCGGATTAACGACGAGGCAACGGCCCTGCCACGTTCCGGGCCGGTGTGTATGGCCGAACACGACGATCTCGCAACGGGGAAACGCGCGTGCCATTCGCGAGACCTCCTCCTCGGTGGGTTTGACATAGCGTGCATAATCGCCGGGATAGGCGTGTATTACGCCGACGCGAACGCCATCAAACGAAAGCTCAAGCTCCGGCGGAAGACTCTGCAGCCAATGCATCTGAGCAGGAGAGAGCACCTCGCGGGTCCGGGCCCGAACCTCGCTGGTCGCGTGTGTTAGCGAAGGCGGCGCCGGATGCGGCGCCGTTTTTTCAACCGCGTCGTCCTCATCACCGCGAACGCAGTATGCTCCGAGCCCATTGAGTTCATCGATCACGGCGCCGCAATCGGGGCCGAAACCGACGATATCGCCGGCGCATACGATCGCATCTGCCCTGGGCAAGGCTCGAAGAGCCGCAAGGTTGGCGTGGACATCGGCGATGATGAGGACTCGCATTGGTAACTCCTGCTCGGGGTTCAAACAGGAGCCATCAGCCTCAGCCGGGCGGTTCCGGCGAGCTCCATCGCCGTCCCAGGCCGTTCGTCCCGGTGCCCGGCCGGTTCCTCGCAGGAAGGGTTGCCTTCCCGGCCATACTGTGGGGGGAATCGGCGATGGGGCTCGCCGTACACGTCGCGCGACGCGGCTGATGGCTCCTACTCCACAGGAAAGCCACATGCTCGACGAGCCGCCGCTCACAATTGCGCGTGAACACGAACGCTCCGCTCGCAGCAACCTCGAGCAGGGGTGCGCGGCCGACATCGCGTCACTAGATGGCGTTCTCGCGCCATCGCTTGCACTCGCACGTCGCGAGCTCCAAGCTGCCCTCGACCAGGCTGGGTTCTCGGAAGCTCCATTGGCCGAACGCGCGGTGCTCTATCGCACCACAGAGGAGATCGCTGCCCGGTGCATCCAGCGCGTTCGCGACAGGGTCAACATTCGGCTGCGCGCGCGCTTGCGATGTTATGCGGAGGCGGTCTGGGAGAGCGAATCGCGGCTGCTCGCGAGGCCTCGTCGAGTCGCCCTTCCGCAGCTCGATCTCGGTTCTATTCCCGCGCCGGCACCGCCTCGGGCAGCGAGTCGCCGGTTCGTCGAAAACTGGATCTCGGAGCTGGCAGCGCGGCTCCGAGTTGCGTTGGAACGTGAAGTCGCAGTCGGCCGACGCAAAGTCGTGCGAAGGGTCATTGCGAGCATAGCACGTTCGCGCGCCGCGCGAGCACTCCGGCGATCGGAACCACGTTGCGTGAGCGGATAATCGCCGCATGACATTCGAAAGCATCTTATTCGAAACGTCGGCCGAGCGTGGGGACGAAACGCTCCAACCGCCGGATTTCTTTACGGACTTAAATCTCGACCAGATTGTCGAGGCGATCACGGCCGGCAAAGACGACTACAACTTGAAACCCTTCTTTTTCGACCCCTTGACCGATGTCGCAGCCGTCGAATATAGGCACCAGGTCTTCCGCGATCTCGAGAATCCTACTTTGTTAGAGCACGTCCAGACGTTCGCGAAAAGCATGGCGAGGATGCGCGAGCATCTCGCTCAAGTGCAGAAGATCCGGTACACCTACGAGCAAGACGCTTGGTTCTTAGAGGCGCTCGACGTATACTGCGCTGCGCTCACTCACCTCGTCAAGCACCTGTCGACGACCCCTCTTACGTCGCGAGGGTTTCTTGCCTTGCGGAGCTACCTCACGACTTACGTACGGTCGGATCGTTTTAGGGCGTTAGTCGCGGAGAAGGACCGGGTTCAAGCGAAACTCGCGACCGTCGACTACGCCATCGTCATAAAAGACAATGGTTTCACCGTCCGCAAGTACGAATCGGAACCGGATTATAGCGCCGTGGTTGAAGCGACTTTTGAAAAGTTCAAACAGGGCGCACCCAAAGATTATCGGGTCACATTCTCATCGCACTATCCGGACATGAACCACATCGAGGCGCAAGTTCTCGCTTTCGTCGCCCGCCTTTATCCCGGCGAATTCGGGCTTCTCGGCGGCTTTCGCGAACGGAATCGCGATTATCTGGACGAGGTGGTCGCGCGTTTCGATCGCGAGGTGCAGTTTTATGTCGCTTATCTCGAGTATATCGCCGGTTTCAGGAGCGCCGGGTTGAGCCTTTGCTACCCAAAGATCGCGCACGGCGCTGATAAGGAGATCTACGATTATGAAGGCTTCGATCTCGCCTTGGCTCGCACGCTCGTCGCCAAAGACTCGATTGTCGTTTGCAACGACTTTCACTTGACGAAGGCAGAGCGAATCATCGTAGTAACGGGTCCCAACCAAGGTGGCAAGACGACGTTCGCTCGCGCCTTCGGTCAAATCCATTTCTTGGGCGCCTTGGGGTGCCTTGTCGCAGGAAATGACGCCAAGATCTTCCTTTTCGATAAACTCTTCACGCATTTCGAACGGGAGGAGAACATTGACAACCTGCGGGGGAAACTCGAGCACGACCTCTTTAGACTTCGTGGGATTGTCGATCAAGCGAGCTCGTCTAGTGTCGTTATCATGAACGAGATTTTCACCTCAACCACGATCCGGGACGCGATTTTCCTAAGCAAGAACATCATGGAGCGTTTTCTCAGATGCGATCTGCTGGGCGTTTGGGTGACGTTCATCGATGAGTTGGCTTCCTTTAATCAAAAAACCGTCAGTTTGGTCAGTACGGTGGTTCCAGAGAACCCTGCGCAGCGAACTTTTAAGATTGAGCGGCGGCAAGCTGACGGCCTCGCCTACGCGCTCGCGATTGCCGAAAAGCATCACGTTACGTATCGCTCTCTAAAGGAGCGAATACCGTCGTGAAAGCGCTCCTGATGTATAAGGACGGTGATTTCGATCTCGGGCGACCGCTTCCGTGGAATGCAGCCGCCTTGAAGCAGGATCTCGAATTGAACACCCTATTCAATGTGATGGCCCTGGGGGACAGGTTCCTCTTCGACGTCGCGCAGAGAGCCGTCTTGGCCAGTGAATGCGATCTGGAGACGATCCGCTACCGTCAAGATATTCTTCGGGATTGCCTCAAGAATGCGGGGATCGTGAGCGACATTTACGCTATCGCGGTGGAAGCGGACGAGGGCCACCGGAAGCTGTACTGGGCGGGCCGGCATCCCGGTTCGATACTGTGGGGCGCCGTGGATCTGCTCCAATTTCTTGTCGGGGTCCTCAAGAAGCTACGACGGATCGCCGACTCGCATGCCGCCGCCTTTGAGTCGGAGGGTTTTTCGACGCTCTTTGCGGTGCTCACGCGCGAGCTTTCGGACGAGTATTTTGTCACCGTCGAACGGCATCTGAAGCACTTGCAATTCCGCCACGGCGTCTTGATCAGCGCCAAGCTGGGACGAGGCAACAAGGGCAGCGATTACGTCCTGCGCCAACCGAACGCGCCCGAACGGAGCTGGCTCGAACGTATCTTCACGCCAAGCCCGCCTGCGTTCAGTTATCAGCTTCAGCCTCGAGACGATGCGGGTGCCAGGGCACTCTCGGCGTTACGAGACCAAGGAGTAAACTTTGTCGCAAACGCGACCGCGCAGTCCGTCGATCATATCCTGGGCTTCTTCAATCTCTTGCGAACCGAGCTCGGTTTTTACGTCGGCTGCACGAATCTCTACAAAACTCTAGCTAATAAAGACGAAGCGGCGTGCTTTCCCGAGCCACTGGCCGAGGGCATGCGGAGCCATTCGTTCCGCGGGCTCTACGACGTGTGCTTGACGCTGAGTATGCCCGGTCGAGTCGTCGCTAACGACGTCGCTGCAGACGGCAGAGACGCCGCCATAATCACGGGAGCGAATCGGGGCGGCAAATCGACGTTTCTGCGAAGCATCGGCGTCGCGCAACTGATGATGCAGTGCGGGATGTTCGTGGGGGCCCAGGCGTTCTCCGCCAACGTGTGCAGTGGTGTTTTTAGCCACTATAAACGGGAAGAAGATCCGTCGATGAAGAGCGGCAAGTTCGATGAGGAGCTCACTCGGATGAGCGAGATCGCGGATCACGTGAAACCGAATGCCCTGCTGCTCTTCAACGAATCGTTTGCGGCGACGAACGACCGCGAAGGCTCTGAGATCGCGCGACAGATTGTCTCCGCTTTGCTCGAAAAGAAGATCAAAGTGTTTTTTGTTACGCACCTCTACGAATTCACGCGCGCACTGTGGGAAAACAGAATAGGCTGCCCGATCTTCCTGCGCGCGGAACGACAGCCCGATGGGACTCGTACTTTTGAGTTGGTCGAAGCCGAGCCGTTGGAAACGAGCTATGGCGAAGATCTGTATAAGGAGATCTTTCTCGGCGGCCGAGCGGAAGCGGTCTGACCTCTCCTGGTTGCGACGAAGGCTTCACCAGGTGCGAACTAGCGTAGAGCCCCAACGGCAGACGTGTACGTTTCAGTCAATACTCGGCTACGAGTCCTTGCGGCGGGCATCGTTTCTCATTTCCTCGAAATCGATGATGATCGGAGCAGCGTCGAAA
>DHWK01000014.1:0-2889 GCA_002413145.1 bacterium UBP12_UBA5184 | reverse complement strand
CGAGCAGCGTCGAAATGCCAATCGTCGACCGGTTCGTGCTCTTGCAAGCGCGCTTTCAATTCTCGAAGGCGAGTTTGAACCGCGCGCGCTCGGTTGAGAATTGTATCGCGATCGGCGATGGTGCCGGCGAGCCGCATCTCCTCGATCCGCAAGTTCCGCATCGTCTCCGCTAGCTGGTAGTGCTCAGATGCGTAATGCCGCTGCAATTCGTAGAGCAACTCCGAGCGTTTCTTAAGTTGCTCGTCCGACCAGGCCAAGCGCTGCTCGAGCTCGCTGCAGCGCCCCTGCAATTGACGAATCGTTTCGTCCGCCGAAACGGAAGGTTTCGCCGAAGAAGAACTTGCGAGCCGGAGCGTTGAGAGCCAATTGCGCAGCCGGACCACGAGCGATGGCCTCTCCCTCATGGATGATATCGTATCTCACCGCGTCCTACTTCGACCGATAGACCCCGTACGACCCATCGGTTTCCGTAGCGCTTCGCGACATCGCTTGCCAACAGCACGGCTCCTACTCGAGATAGGAGCCATCATCCGCAGAGCGGCCGTCATCGGCGAGCCCCATCGCCGTCCCTGGCGAAAGTTGCTAGAAAACCGTGGCGGCGACCTCCCTCCCCTTGACGCGCGTCCAATTGTGGTTGCTAGCGTACGCGGCGATAGATGCGCTGCTCGGGTTCGACATCGACGAAACACCGTTCGCGGGGGGACGAGCGAAGCGATTCGCGCCGGCCCAAAGCCAGATAGCCGCCGCGCAACAGGCTGGCGAACAGCAACTCGTAGATGCGTCCCTGAACGGGCGGCGCCGCGGCCGCAACCGTGTCCCGCGCGACCACCAAATGAAAATCGTTGAACGAGGCATCGACGGCGGCATTGTGCGCTGCGAACAGGACATTGTCGCGAAGCTTGGGATCGAAAACGAGGTCGCGCCCCTCCCGGCGCACGAACCCCTCGAATGAGGAAAGACCGCCGCTGGCGCGGTAGTCGGCCGCGACCGACTCGAAATCGAGAGCGTAGCGACCCTCGCGCGCCACCTCGAGGGCCGACTCGTTCGCGTCGGTCGCGTAAAGCTTGCTGCGTTCCAGCACGCCAGCCTCGGCAAGCATAACCGCCAGGGCGTAGACGGCCTCACCGCGACCGCAACCGCAAACCCAGATCCGCACGAACGGATGCGTGCGCAGCGCCGGCAACACGTATTGACGCAAGGCCAGAAAGAACTCCGGGTCGCGAAACGGCGTGCTCGGCGAGATCGCGAACGCCGCAACCAGGCGTTTCAAGGCCTCGGGATCGTGCAGGACGCGCTCTTGCAAGGCGGAGATCGTGGCGAGCCCTTCGGCCCGCACTCGCTCGAGGATACGGCGTCGTAACAGCGGCAGCGGGTGCGAACGAAAATCGTTGCGCGTCGTCAGATAGACGGCCTCGAGGAGCAATTGCACTTCGATGACCGAGATTGCGGCCTGAGCGGCCGTCGACTCGGATTCTGCCGCCGGCAAAGCATCCGCGGGTTCGATCACGGTCCCCGCCGGTTTACGCACACCCGAATGAGCGAAAGGAGTTGATCGACGTCCACGGGCTTGCTGACGTAGTCGGAAGCGCCGGCCGCGAGGCAGCTTTCGAGGTCGCCTTTCATCGCCTTTGCCGTCAATGCGATGATCGGCTTGTGTGCCAGCTCCGGCTTGGCGCGCAGCCGGCGAATCGTCTCGAAGCCGTCCATCTCAGGCATCATGATATCCATGAGCACGACGTCGATCCCCGGGTCTTTCTCGAGGATGGCGATGGCCCCAGCGCCGCTCTCGGCGCTCAGGACTTCCATCCTGTGAGCTTCCAAAGCGGAGGTGAGCGCCAGCACGTTGCGGGCATCGTCGTCGACGACGAGTACGCGCTTTCCATCCAGGCTAACGGATTTCACGGGCAAAGGCGTCGTTTTCAAGCTGACGCGGTTCAGGAAAAACGTCGTTTCCTCGCGCAGGCGCTCGGGTGAGACCGCATCCTTGATAATGATGCTTTCGCTCAGCTTTTGAAGAACCTGAGTTTCTTCACGCGTGAGATCGCGCCCGGTATAGACGATGATCGGAACGCGCGAGTGCGCGGGGTGCAGCTTGATACGCTCGATCAACTGCGCGCCGGAGAGATCGGGCAGCCCGAGATCGACGACGACGACGTCGAATCTCGCGGTATCCAGGGCGGCCAAAGCTTGCTCGCCCGAATGGACGGCGGTCACGATCGCCTCGCCGCTGCCGATCAGTTGGGTCATGGCGCTCAACTGCGCGACGTCGTCTTCGACGACGAGGACCGTCTTTGTCTTCAGGCTGCCGAGCCCGAGCATGTTGTCGAACGCGTCGATGAGCGCTTCTTCGGTAACCGGTTTCTTCAGATGCGCCACCGCACCCGCGTCGAGTCCATGGCGCCATTGCTGCTCGCCGGAAATGACGTGCACGGGGATGCCGTTGAGCGACGTATCTCTCCTGAGTTGTTCCAACAGCGCCCATCCGTCGACATCCGGGAGACCGATATCCAAGGTGATCGCGTCGGGCAGATGGCGGCGCGCGAGTTCGAGCCCTTCCCGGCCGCGTAGGGCGACGACGCCCTTGAAACCGCGATCCCTAGCGAGGCCCAGCATGATGCGAGCAAAGACCGGATCGTCCTCGATGATGAGTAAGACCCGATCGGAAGGCCGAATGGCGTGCCGGTCGTCGGCGACGTCCTCGGCTCGCGGACCGGGTGACGACGCCCAGGTTGAGCGCTCGAGGGCTTTCTCGCCGTTGTAAGGGGCCGGAGCGGCGCTGGAGTGCCGTAAGATGGGCTCGCTCGATTCGAGAACGGGCCTCGCGACCGTCGGCGCCAACGGATGGTAGAACGTAAACGTGCTGCCGGACCCGGCTTCACTTTCGACCGT
>DHWK01000045.1:7263-13911 GCA_002413145.1 bacterium UBP12_UBA5184 | reverse complement strand
TCCTGGTCCACGAGCGGCGATTCGTTCCTTTTCAACAGCCACACGATGAGCGGACCGATCACGTTGCCGAACGGGAACACGAGACCGAGAAGAGCCGCGAGATGCGTGCCCATCGCCCAGTTGCGTTCCTCCGCTATCTTCGTCGTGACCGGTGCCGAACTCGGACGAGGTGCCGGCTGAATCGGCGTCGCGGCTGATCCTTGCTTAGGGTCTCCGAGGTTTTCGTCCATCGTCTTCTCCTAGCTCAGCGCGTCGAGTACTTGGCCGCAGGCTTTGAGGAACAGAGCCGAGTCGTTGTCGTCGAACACCAGTGCCGGCTGGACGCGGATCACGTTCGCGAAGCGGCCGCCGCGGCCGACCAGGATGCCCCGCTCGCGCATGAGCTCCAAGAAGCGGCCGGCCTCTTCGGTAGCGTAGGCCTTCGTCTTCGGATCCTTCACGAGTTCGATGCCGAGCATGAGCCCGTGGCCGCGGACTTCGCCGATGAGTGGATAACGCTTCTGCAACTCGCGTAGGCCGGCCAGCATCGTATCGCCTTGGCGCTTGGCATTGGCGATCAGGTCTTTCTTCTCGATGACCTCAATGGTCACGCGCGCCGCGCGCGTCGAGAGGGGATTTCCACCAAACGTGTTGATGTGTGGGCCCTTGAAGACGTCGGCCAGTTCGGGCCGTGTGATGATCAGCCCGAGCGGCAAGCCGCTCGCGGCGCCCTTCGCCGAAGTGATGATGTCGGGGACGACGCCGTAGGTCGAATTGATGCCGAACATCCCATCACCCAGGCGGCCCCACGCCGCCTGCACTTCGTCGGCGATGAGCAGCGTTCCAAACGGCGCGAGCGTCTCTTGCAGCACCTTGAAATACTCGAGCGGCGGCGCGATGATACCGCCGACGCCGGCGATCGTCTCGGCGATCATCGCGGCCGGTGCACCGTTGGTTGAAGTCTCGATGATCCGCTTCGCCGCTTTCGCACAAGCGATCTCGCAGGACGGATAAGTCAAGTTCAGCGGGCAACGATAGCAGTACGGGTTCGGCACGAAGGCGACGTGCGGCATATCCGGGCCGAAATTGCGCCACTGGCTCTGACCGGCGAGCGCGACGGTGTAGAGCGTGCGGCCGTGATAGGCGTGCTCGAGCGCCAAGAGGTCGGCCGAGTTCTTGTATATCCGCGAGATGACCGCCGCCATCTCGTTGGCTTCTGAGCCCGAGTTGGTCACGAAGGTCTTGCTCATCCCCTGCGGCGAGACCGCGGCGACTTTTTCGACATAATCCAAGAGCTCGTCGGTAAGGTAGAGCGTCGAGACGTGGGTCAGCTTCTTGGCTTGGTCGGCGACGGCTTCGGCGACCTCGTTGTCGCCGTAGCCGAGGGTCGTGGTCGCGATCCCCGCAAACGCATCGAGATACTCGTTGCCCTCATCGTCGCGGACGTGCGTCCCGTGGCCGTCGACCAGCGTCAGCGGCTTTGCATAGTACGTCGTCTGCGACGCGAACAGATGCTTCTTCGCGCGGTCGGCATTCGAGGTCTTACGCAAGAGTTTCATCGGAACGTCCTCGTTTCAAGCTGGGCTGGTCGCGGCGCGAGGCGCCGGGTCAACGTTCGGCGCTGACTCGTTTTTCGTTATCGCATTAAATGTCTTTTCGTCGATCACCGAGCGGTCGTTTCGCATTAAGAGCCAGTATCCCAGCAGGCCGCCGAGGAGCCCGAAAAACCAGCCCCCGGCCCATAAGAAGTAGAGCGACGGGACGCGCAGTCCGACGAGGGCTACGCCCCAGCCGATCGCGAGCGCCGCGACGGCACGCAAGTTGATCCCGCCGGCGTACGAGTAGATGCCCGCGGGCGCGTAGAGCTGCGCGAGGTCGAAGCGCCGGCCGCGCACGAGCCAGTAATCGGCGATCGCGATCCCATCGAACGGTCCGAGCAGCGCGCCGTACGTCCCGAGCCACGTGAAGATGTAGTTCTGGAAGGTCGCGAGCACGTACCACGGCTGCATCAAGAGGCTGAGCAGCCCCGTGAAGACGGCGCCCATCGCGAAGGTGATGTAACGCGGCCACAAATTTTCGAAGGCGCGCGCCGGCGCCATCACGTTCGCGCCGACGTTGATCGTCACCGACGACAGGATGATCACGATCCCCGCGAGGATCACGACGAACGACGGAAACTTCAGGATCAGGTCGACCGGATTCCAGAGGGCCGTTCCGTAGAGCTGCACCGTCACCGAGGTCACGGCGATTCCGACGAACGAGAAGAGCGCCATCGTCAGCGGCATCGACAACACTTGGCCGAGCGTCTGACCGCGCTGGGTCTTCGCATACCGCGTGTAGTCGGGGATGTTGAGCGCAAGCGTCGCCCAGAACGCGATCACGCCGATCACCGACGGAAAGAACGACGCCCAGAACGCCGTTCCCCCAATCGTCGCCGGCGCGGCTAGCATCGGGCCGAATCCGCCGACGCGCGTCGCCGCCCACGCGAGGAGCGCGAGCGCGCCGACGGCGAGCGTCGGAGCCGCGACCTGCGCGAGGCGGCCGATCGCCTGCGGGCCGCGCATCGCGATCAGCACGTTGAGCGCCCAGAACACGCTGAACGCGACCGCGAGGTGGGGTCCCCAAGCGGCCCAGAACGGCAAGACGCGCGTCAAGATCGCGTCGAGCGCTTGGCCGCCGAACCATGAGTTGATGCCGAACCAACCGGCTGCGATGATCGCGCGCGCGAGCGCCGGGATGTGCGCGCCGCGCGTCCCGAACCAGAGCCGCGCGAAGACCGGATACGGGATGCCGTAACGCGTTCCGGCGTGCGAGACGAGGAGGATCGCGCCCATCACGATCAGGCTGCCGACCAAGATCGTCAGCACCGACTCCCACCAGTTCATTCCGAGGGCGATCATCCCGCTGGCGAGCGAATATGTCGGCAAGCAGATGCACATCCCAATCCAGAGCGAGGCGAACTTCGAGCCCGGCCAGGAGTGCTCGGGCAGCGTGCACGGCCGCAGATCCTCGTTCCATAGGCTATCGTTCTGCGCCAGCCGTTGCGCCGCGTCGTCGCCCAGGACGATGACGTCGCCGATCCGGACTTGAGAGACGGCTGCCATTATTGCGCGACCATCGCGCCGTAACTGTCCGGACGCCGGTCGCGGAAGAACTGCCAGGTGTTGCGCACCTCGCGGATCACGTTGCGGTCCATCTCGCCGATGACGACCTCGTCCTTGTCGCGACTCCCCATCGCGACGAATTGGCCACGCGGATCGACCAAGTAGGACTGGCCGTAAAACTCCCCCATGTTCCAAGGCTTCTCGAAACCGACGCGGTTGATCGCTCCGAGGTAGTAGCCGTTGGCCACCGCATGGGCCGGCTGCTCGAGCTTCCATAGGTATTCGGAGAGCCCGGCGACGGTCGCCGACGGGTTGAGGACGATCTCGGCGCCGGCGAGGCCGAGCATGCGCGCGCCTTCGGGGAAGTGGCGGTCGTAGCAGATGTAGACGCCGACCTTCGCGTACTGCGTGTTGAAGACGGGATAGCCGAGGTTGCCGGGCCGGAAATAATACTTCTCCCAAAAACCACAACCGGGCGGCCCCGCCTGCACTTGTGGGATGTGGTGTTTGCGGTACTTGCCCAGATAGGTTCCGTCGGCGTCGATGACCGCGGCGGTGTTGTAGTAGATGCCCGGCTGATCTTCCTCGTACATCGGGACGACGAGGACGATCTCGAGTTCCTTTGCGAGCCCTTGCATCATCTGCGTCGTCGGGCCGTCGGGGATGCGTTCGATCGCCTCGTACCACTTCGTCGTCTGCTCGGTGCAAAAATACGGGCCGTAGAAGATTTCCTGAAGACAGACGATCTGCGCGCCCTTCTTCTTCGCCTCATGGATCAGGCGAACGTGCTTCTCGATCGCCGACTTCTTGTGTTTCTCCACCGGCTCGCCGCCGTCGACGTCGTGATGCGCTTGGATGAGACCGATCGTCACCTTGTCTGTCATACGACTCCTACAACTGCACGGGAAAGAACTTCGCGCTCTTTTGGAACTTGCCGTGGCCCTTGCGCCCGGTGAACGCGTCGCCCTCGGCGACTTTCGTCCCGCGCGAGTAGACGAAACGCGGACGGCCTTTGACCTTGCGGCCTTCGAAAACGTTGTTGTCGACGTTCATGTGGTGGGTCTTAGCGGAGATCGTTCGCTCCGCGTTCGGGTCCCAGATGACGACGTCAGCGTCCGCCCCCGCGACCAGCGCACCTTTACGGGGGAAGAGCCCGAAAAGCTTCGCCGGATTGGTCGAACCGAGCGCCACGAACTGCGTCGGACCCATGAGACCGCCGTTGACCCCGACGTCCCATAGAATGGCCAGCCGGTCTTCGATCGTCGGCGCGCCGTTGGGAATCTTCGAGAAATCGCTCTTTCCCAGCTCCTTTTGGCCGCACAGGTTGAACGAACAGTGATCGGATCCAAAGGCGTGCAGCTCCATGTTCTTGAGCTTGCGCAACAACACGTTTTGATTCCACTTGTCCCGGATCGGCGGCGAGAGGACGTACTTCGCGCCCTCGAAATTCGGCCGCTCATAGTCGGAGAAATCACAGACGAGATACTGCGGACACGTCTCGCCGTAGATGGCGAGACCGCGCTTGCGGCCGTCGGAGATCGCGTCGGCCGCCATCGCGCTCGAAACGTGCACCACGTAGAGCGGGGCGCCGGCGATCTCGGCCAGCCGGATCGCGCGGTGGGTCGCCTCGCCTTCGCACTCGACGGGACGTGAGAGCGCGTGGTATTTCGGGTCGGTGTGGCCGGCCGCGAGCGTCTGTTTGACGAGCACTTCGATCACGTCGCCGTTCTCGGCGTGCACCTGGACGAGACCGCCGTGCTTCGCGCAGGCCTGCAACGTCTTGAAGATCGTTTCGTCGTCGACTTGCAGGACGTGCTTGTAGGCCATGAAGACCTTGAACGAGTTGACGCCCTGTTCGTCGATGATCTTCGGAATTTCGGCCATCGTCTCAGCGCGGCCGTCGGCGATCGTCAGGTGGAAGCCGTAATCGATGAGGGCCTTGCCGTCGGCCTTCGCATGCCACGTGTTGAGCGCGTTGTGCAGCGAATCGCCGCGCGTGTGCAAAGCGAAGTCGACGATGCAGGTCGTGCCGCCGAGGGCCGCGCCGCGCGTCCCCGATTCGAAGTCGTCGGCGGTGACCGTCCCGCCGAAGGGCATGTCGAGGTGCGTGTGCGGGTCGATCCCACCGGGCATGACGAAGGCGCCGCCGGCATCGACGGACTCGTGCCCCTGCGCGTCGAGCTTCTCGCCGATCGCCGAGATCGTTTCGCCTTCGATCAAGACGTCGGCCTTATAGAGGTCGGTCGCCGTAGCGACCGTCCCGCCGCGAATCAGGATGCCCAAGCCCGAACCTCCTTCAGGTAGTTGATGCGAGCGCCGCGGTACGCTGTTTCCAGGTCTGCGGCGGCAGTCCGGTTTCGATCTCGGCCATCGTGATGCAATCTTCGACCGGGCAGACCATCATGCAGAGATTGCAGCCGACGCAGTGGTCGGCGTCGACCACGAGCATCGCCGTGCCGTCGACGACGTTGCGGTCGATGCACTGGTGGGCCGCATCCTCACACGCGATGTAACACTTGCTGCAGTGAATGCACGTGGCTTGGTCGATCTCGGCGACGATCTTGTAGTTGAGGTTGAGGTTTTCCCAAGTCGTGATGCGGTTCTGCGCCGCGCCGATCAACTCCGAGGCCGTCTCGATCCCACGCGAATCGAGATAATTGTTCAAACCGTCGGTCATGTCTTCGACGATTCGAAAACCGTGGTGCATCACCGCGGTGCAGACCTGGACGTTGGTCGCGCCGAGCAACAAGAACTCGACGGCGTCTTGCCAGTTCGAGATGCCGCCGATCCCCGAAATCGGGATCGGGACTTCGGCGTCGCGCGCGCACTCGTTGACCATGTTGAGCGCGATCGGCTTGACCGCCGGCCCGCAGTAACCGCCATGCGAACTCTTCCCGTCGACGTGAGGGATCGGGTTCCAGGTCTCGAGATCGACGCCGATCAGGCTGTTGATCGTGTTGATCATCGAGACCGCTGCAGCGCCGCCGCGCGCCGCCGCGCGCGCGCAATGACGGATATCGGTGATGTTCGGCGTCAACTTGACGATCACCGGAAGTTCGGTCGCCTCGACGGCATAGGAGGTCACCATCTCGATGAGGTCGGGCTGCTGGCCGACCGCCGAGCCCATCCCCCGCTCCGACATCCCGTGCGGGCAGCCGAAATTCAGCTCGAAGCCGTCGACGCCGGCGTTTTGGACCGCCTTGACGAGTTCGTGCCACTTCTCGCGCACCGGGACTTCCATCAGGGAGCCGACGATCGCCCGATCCGGAAAGGCCTTCTTGCACTCACGAATCTCTTTGAGATTTTCATCGAGCGGACGGTCGGTGATGAGCTCGATATTGTTGAGCCCGATGAGGGGGTTCTGCTTCCAGTTCAGCCCCGCAAAGCGCGAGGTCACGTTGACGATCGGATCGCCGAGCGTCTTCCATACGACCCCGCCCCAGCCGGCCTCGAAGGCCCGCATCACCTGATAGCCGCTGTTGGTCGGCGGCGCCGAGGCGAGCCAAAACGGATTCGGGCTCTTGATGCCCGCGAGATCGTTGCGAAGATCGGCCATGTTAGTGTG
>DHWK01000045.1:3661-7217 GCA_002413145.1 bacterium UBP12_UBA5184 | reverse complement strand
AGCCATGTTAGTGTGCTGCTCCCAAGAATGCGTCGACGCTGCGCGCGACGATTTTTCCCTGTTCCGCCGCCTCGACGACCATCGCCTCGCGCATCCCCTTGGCGAAGATGCAGTCGCCGGCGGCCCAGACGCCTTCACGCGTCGTGCGCAATTGCTCGTCGACCTTGACGACTCCGTCGACGGTCTCGATACCGGCGGCGCTGAAGACGTCGCGCAAGCGGGTCTGCCCGATCGCGCGGATGACGGTCTCGACCATCTCGACGAACTCGGAGCCGGCGACTTGGATCGGCGACTGCTTTCCGGCGCTTTTGGGGATCTCGGTTCTGACGAATTCGACGGCGCTAACGTGGCCCTCGCCGACGATCTTCACCGGCGCACAGAAAAAACGGAACTCGATCCCTTCTTGCTTCGCGAACTCGTATTCGAACTCGTAGGCCGTCATCTGGTCTTCGCCGCGCCGATAGTACATCGTGACGCGCTCCGCGCCGAGCCGCTTCGCACAGGTCAACGCATCGATCGCGGTGTTGCCGGCGCCGATCACGGCGACGTGATTGCCGAGATTGCCGAGGCTCTTGCCGAGTTTCGCGCGCTGGATGAAATCGAGCGCGTCCCAGACGCCGGAGAGGTTCTCGCCGGGGATGCCGAGTTTGGGGACGTTCCCCATCCCGCAGGCGACGATCACGGCGTCGAAGTCTTGCGAGAGCGTCTCGAAGCTCACGTCGACGCCGATCTGCGTCTTCGCCCTCACCTCGACGCCCAAATTGACGACCTGCTGCGCTTCCCACAGCGCGACGTCGTAGTCCAATCGGAACGGAACGATACCGTAGGTGTTGAGGCCATTGAGCTGCTCGCGGGCCTCGAAGATCGTCACGGCGTGCCCAAAGAGCCGCAGATCGCGGGCCGCCGAGAGCCCCGCCGGGCCGCCGCCGACGACCGCGACGCGTCTCCCGCTGGGCCGGCCGGGCGTGAAAAGATCGATGCCGTTGTTGCGGACGTAGTCGACGGCGTAGCGCTGCAGGTCGCCGATCCGAATCGGCGTGTCATCCTTCTTATAGACGCAGGCGCCCTCGCAGAGTTCTTCGGTCGGACAGACCCGCGCGCAGCTCGCGCCCAGCGGGTTGGCCTCCAGGATGACGCGCGCGCTGCCCTTGAGGTTGCCCGTCGCGATCTTGCCGATGAACGAGGCGACGTCGATGTGCGTCGGACACGCTCGCATGCAGGGCGCGTCGTAGCAATACAAGCAGCGATTCGCCTCGAGCTTGACCTCGAGGTCGCTCAAGGGCTTGTGGATGGGCTCGCCGAGTTGCGGAACCTCCGGCAGCGCTAACGCCCCGACCGGTTCAAGAGTTGCCACCCGTCGGCGTTCGCGGCGGTCGGGGTCGTTCCCGGCCTCCCGAAGGGATCGGGCTATTTGTGCGTCGGGAAACCAAGATTGACGCCGGCGCCGGCCTCGTCCCAGCGGCTGGTGACGACCTTCCCGCGCGTGTAAAAACGGAAGCCTTCTTCGCCATAGATATGTAGGTCGCCGAAAAGCGAGTTCTTCCAACCGCCGAAGCTGTAATAGCCGACGGGCACGGGGATCGGGACGTTGATGCCGACCATCCCGACCTCGACTTCGTTTTGGAATTTGCGCGCGGCGGCGCCGTTGCGCGTGAAGATCGCCGTCCCGTTCCCATACGGGTTGCGCGCGATCAGCCCGATCGCATCTTCGAGGGTCGCGCTGCGCAGGTTCACGAGGACCGGTCCGAAGATTTCGTCGCGATAGATCGACATCTCCGGCTTGACGTTGTCGAACAGCGTCGGCCCGATGAAGAAGCCGCCCTCATAGCCGCCGACCCGCAGATCGCGGCCGTCGATTGCGAGCGTCGCGCCCGCCTTCAGTCCCAGTTCGATGGCACCCAAAATTCGATCGCGGGCTTGCGCCGTCACGACCGGACCCATGTCGTTCGTGCGATCGTGTCCCGCTCCGACCTTCAACTTCGCGACGCGCGTGCGCACCGCATCGAGCAGCGGTCCCGCCGCGTCGCCGACGGTCACCGAGGCCGAGATCGCCATGCAGCGCTGGCCTGCCGAACCATACGCGGCGGAGACCAGCGCGTCGGCCGCCGCATCCATATCGGCGTCGGGCAGGATGACCATGTGATTCTTCGCGCCGCCGAGCGCTTGAACTCGCTTCCCGTTCTTGGCGGCGGTTTCGTAGACGTGCTTTGCGATCGGGGTCGAGCCGACGAAGCTTATCGCGTCGACCATCGGATGCGCCAGGAGTGCGTCGACGGCGACCTTGTCGCCGTGCACGACGTTGAAGACGCCGTCCGGCAGGCCCGCTTCTTTCCAGAGTTGCGCGACCAGCACCGAGGCCGACGGATCGCGCTCGGAGGGTTTCAGCACGAAGGCGTTTCCGGCTGCGATCGCCGGTGCGAACATCCAGGCCGGCACCATCATCGGAAAATTAAAGGGCGTGATCCCCGCGCAGACCCCGACCGGCTGGCGCAGCGAATAGGTATCGACGCTGCGCGAGACGTTCTCGCTGAATTGGCCCTTGGTTTGCTGGGCGAGCCCGCACGCGAAGTCGATCACCTCGAGGGCGCGCGCGACCTCGCCCTCGGCGTCGTGGACGATCTTGCCGTGCTCGCTCGAGACCAGCGCCGCGAAGTCGGCGACGTGCTTGCGCATGAGCTCGCGGAAGCTGAAGAGGATTTCGGTGCGCTTGCCGATCGGCGTGCGACTCCAACCCGCAAACGCTTGCCGCGCGGCGCGGACGGCGTGGTCGACGGTCGCCTCGTCGGCGAACGCGACGCGCGCCTGGACCTCGCCGCGAGCGGGGTCGAAGACCTCGCCGAAGCGGGTCGCGGAAGCCGGATCGACGGCGGCTCCGCCGATGAAGTGGCCGATCGTCTTGGGTCGCGGTGGTGCTTGCATCCCGGCGACTTCGCGAACGGGCCGGGACGCCCCCGGGGACGAAGCTACGCCGGCTCGATGCAGATTCGCAAACAATTCCACTTCGAGGCGGCCCACGTGCTGCCCAATCACCCCGGCAAGTGCGGCCGCTTGCACGGGCACTCGTATCGTTTCGAGGTCGCGATCGAGGGGCCGCTGCATGGGTCGGGTCCGGCCAGCGGAATGGTGATGGACTTCGATGAGATCGCCGCGAGCGTCGAGCCGAGGATCGTCGAGCGTTTGGACCACACCTCGCTCAACGACCTCATGCCGAATCCGACGGCCGAGCAGATCGCAATTTGGATCTGGAACGAACTTGCGCCGAACCTCGGCGGACTACAAGAGGTCGTCGTGTGGGAGACGCCGACCGCCTGTGCGATCGTCGGCACCGGCGACGTCGAGCTCGCGCGCTAGCATGCTCCAGGTCAGCGAGATCTTCTACAGCATCCAAGGCGAGGGCTATTGGACCGGAACGCCGGCGGTCTTCGTACGCCTAGCCGGTTGCAACCTGAATTGCCGCTTTTGTGATACCGATTACTCACTCAAGTTCTTGGCGACGGCCGACGACGTCGTGGCGCGCGTCCGCGAACTTGGGGCAGCCTGCCCCACCGTCGTGCTC
>DHWK01000045.1:0-3627 GCA_002413145.1 bacterium UBP12_UBA5184 | reverse complement strand
GTCGTGCTCACCGGCGGCGAGCCACTGGCGCAAACTGAAAGTTCGGCACTCATCGACGCGCTGCGCGCCGACGATCGGCGAGTTCACATCGAATCGAACGGGACGATTCCGGTCGAACTGCCGCCGGACGTCTGGCTCACGATCTCGCCCAAAGAACGCCTGCACCCGGCGATGGCGCGGCGCGCGAACGAAGTCAAGCTGATCGTCGAAGGTCGCGTCCCGGAAGAGTGGCTCGCGTCGTTCGCGGGCCGAGGGGTCCCGGTGTTCTTGCAGCCCGAAGGCAACAAGCCCGCCAACGTGACGATCGCGCTCGAAGCCGCGAAAGCGGCGCCCGACCGCTATCGGCTCTCCTTGCAGATTCACAAGTTCATCGGCGTCCCGTAAGAGGAAGCTCAACGATGACCGACCCACTCGATCTGCCCCTCCTCGCCGAGTACGCCACCTATCACAGCGATAAGCGGAACCGGCTGTGTCACGAGATCGGCATCCCGCTGATCGTCTTGGGGATCGTCGTAGCGCTTCGCTTGGTGCACTACGGAGCGGTCGATCTGGCGACGGTCGCGATCCTCGCTACGAGTTTCTACTACGCGCGGATCGTGGGGGGCGCGGCCGTCAACGCGATCGTCGGCTTCGTCGGCCTGTATGCGATCGCGACGCTGTTCGCGTGGCCGTTTGCGATCGCATTCTTCGCTGCCGGCTGGGTCCTGCAGTTCGTCGGACACTACTTCGAAGGGAAGAGCCCCGCATTCTTGACCAACCTCGTCCACCTCTTGGTGGGGCCGCTCTGGATTTCGCTGCTCGTCGGCTCGCGCCAAACCGCGCGTTGAGGACACGTCGCTGATCCTGATCGTGCATGCCGTCACGGCCGAACTGCGCGGCTTTCCCAAACGGGAAGGGGTGGAGATGATGGCCTGCGGCATCGGGCCCGTCGAAGCCGCCGCCGAAACGGCGCGCATGCTCGCGCTCGGGAAATTTAAGGCCGTCGTCAACGCCGGGATCGGCGGCGCGTTTCGCGGCCGCGCGAAAATCGGGGATGCGGTCATCGTGCGCGAAGAATTTCTCGCCGACCTCGGCCTCGAAGGCGGAGGGCCGTTGAGCTTGCCCGCTGAGTCACGTTTGGTCGCCGACGTCTTGGCGTCGGGCGACCTAATCGAGAAGTGCGACGGCCTTTCCTATCGCGTCGGGCGCGGGGTCACGGTCGCTCAAGTGACGGCGACGCGGGCGACGGCGGAACGGCTATTCGCGCGCTACGGCGCCGACGTCGAATCGATGGAGGGCTTCGCCGTGCTGCGCGCCGCCGCGCTCGCCGGCGTTCCGGCGCTCGAGGTGCGCGGGATCTCGAATTACGTCGACGATCGCGCGCGAGGCGAATGGAATTTCTCCGCCGGAACGACGGCGCTGCGCGCCGCGCTCGACGCCGTGCTCGGCCGAATTGCGTGAGCGAGGCGCCGGCCCTCGCCTACTCGCCCTGTCCGAACGACACCTACATCTTCGCCGCCTGGATCAACGGCCTCTTACGCGAGGCGCCCGCCGTCGAGGTCGTTCTCGGCGACGTCGAGACGCTAAATCTCGCCGCGCGCGAAGGCCGCTACGCGCTGACCAAAGCGTCGTACGGCGCGATTCCTTATCTGCTCGATAAGTACCGCATCTTGCGCGCCGGCGGCGCACTCGGCCGGGGCTGCGGGCCGCTCCTCGTTTCGCGACCCGGGGCCGACGGACGAACTCCGTCACTCGGCGCCCTCCTGCCCCACGCTCGCATCGCGATCCCCGGCAAACTCACAACCGCGTATCTGCTGTTGCGCCTAGCGCACCAGCGTCCGATCGACGCCGTTGCGATGCCCTTCGACCGCATCGTCGCGGCGGTCGCCGCCGGCGAGGTGGACGCCGGCTTGATCATCCACGAGTCGCGCTTCACGTACCAGGCGAGCGGTCTGACGAAGGTCGTGGATCTCGGCGCATGGTGGGAGGAGCAAACGGGATACCCGATTCCGCTCGGTGCGATCCTCGCGCGCCGCGATCTCGATGCGCAGTCGATCGAGCGGCTGGGCGCTACGATCCGAACGAGCCTCGACTACGCGCGCGGCGATGAAGCCGCCGTGATGCCTTACGTACGCGAGCACGCCTTCGAGATGGATGAGGGCGTCATGCGCGCGCACATCGCGCTCTACGTGAACGACTACACGCGCGACGTCGGCGAAGACGGCAACCGCGCCGTCGACGAATTATTCGCGCTGGCGGGGACGGCGGGCCTGATTCCGCTCGGAATTCGATCCGACTTTGCCGGGACCTGATACGCAGCCTGGCGCGCACTCGCCCCCGTTGGCCCGGCAAGCCGCAAGACGGTGCGACGCGAAGCGCGAGGGGATGCGCCATCTGTTCTCCTCGCTCGTGCTCGCGTCGTCGCTAGTCGTGGGCGTCCCGGCCGGCGCCGCGCCATTACCGGCCGCGCACCTCGTCCTCGGCGACGAGGTCTTCCTGAACGACGCCTGGCACGACTTACACGGACGCTGCGTCGGCATCGTGACCAACCAAACCGGCGTAACGTCGCGTCTCGAGACGATCGTCGACGCAATTCGACGCAATCCGCAAATCTGCCTGAAAGCAATTTACGCACCCGAACACGGCTTACGCGGCGACCGGCCTGCGAGCGCGTACGTCGCATCGTACGTCGACGAGCACAGCGGATTAGCCGTCCATAGCCTATACGGAGCGACGCGCAAACCGAACGCACAGATGCTCGAGGGCGTCGACGTCTTACTCTTCGACATTCAAGACGTCGGCGACCGCGCCTACACCTACGTCTCGACGATGGCCTACGTCATGCAGGCGGCGAAGACGGCGCATAAGGCAGTCTGGATCCTCGACCGGCCCAATCCGCTGGGAGGCGAGGTCGTCGAGGGGCCGGTGCTCGATCCGCGGTTCGCGTCGTTCGTCGGACTCTATCCGATCGCGCTCCGGCACGGCATGACGGTCGGCGAACTCGCCCAAATGTTCAACGACAAGTTCGGCATCGGCTGCGACTTGCGCGTGATCAAGATGCAGGGCTGGAAGCGCTCGATGCTCTGGTCCGAGACGGGCCTGTTCTGGGTGCAATCCTCGCCGAATATCCCCGAATGGGAGACGACGCTCGTCTATCCGGCGACCGGGCTCATCAATTCCGCGGGCTTGAATAACGGCACCGGCTATACGAAGCCCTTTTGGTACGCCGGCGCCTTCGGCGTCGACGGTCTGAAGCTCGCCGAATATTTGAACGCGCGGAACGTCCCGGGCGTACATTTTCGCGCGGCCGCATGGTCGCCGCTGAACGGATTTTGGGAGGGCAAGACCCTTACCGGGGTCGAGCTCGTCCTGACCGATCCGCACGCCTTTCGCGCCGTACGAACGGCGGTCGAGTTGCTCGTCGCGGCGCGCAGATTGGCTCCCTCGGCGCTCGCGACCGGAAGCGCGAAAAACGTCGATCGTGACTGGGGGACGGATAGCCTGCGCACGGGCTTGCATGAAGGTCTATCGGTCGAAGAAATTCTCCACCAATGGGACGCCGCGACGCGCGCCTTCAGCGCAGCCCGCGCGCCGTATCTATTGTATTAGCGCTCGCAGCTACGACGCGACTTCGATCGCACGCACAAA
>DHWK01000121.1:10696-13444 GCA_002413145.1 bacterium UBP12_UBA5184 | reverse complement strand
CAATTGAGAGAGGACGTCGTGCGAACTTTGCAGGCTCCCGAGTACGAGGTTATCGGGCAACAAAAGGCGCATCGCTAACGCATGGCGGTGCCAACCAAGGCGTTCGACCGTGAAGAGCTTCTCGACCACGGCGATGAAGCGCCGCGCCTCATGCTCATTCCATCGCTCGAAGAGCAGAATCGCACGCGGCGCCAGCACCCGATCGCTAATGGGTCGCGTCGTCGCGGTCTGGTCGCCCGGCGCGAGCGAAAGACTCGCTTTGGGTTTCAGGGTCGGGTCTACCCCGGTTACGACTCGGGCGACTTGCGGATCGACGAACGATAAGACGAGTCGGTCGTCTTTGGTGTGCGGGCCGGCGCCGGTAAGCACTTCAACGACGATCGTCTCCGGAATGGTGTGGAAGCAGTCATCGCCCGAACGCTCGTGACCATTTCGGTCCGGCCAATCGTCGCCCGCCTGAGAATGGGCCAGCAGTCGCGCCAGCGATGCGTCGACGAACGCGATGGAGAGGACCTCATGCTCCCGGTACGGACCGCCGCCGGCGAGAACGCGCGCGAACAGAACTTGCGGGATGCCTGAGGCGGCGGACGTCATGAATTACGTTCCCGATCCTTAACCAAATGTGGGGTGATGAAAAAGACGACCTCGTCCCTTACGTGCGACCGCACGCGATTCTTGAAAATCTCACCGAGCACCGGAACGTCGCCAAGAAGGGGGACTTTCGTGAGCGTGCGCGCGTCAAGTTCCTGAAAGAGGCCGGCAATGACGATGGTTTCCCCATCGTGTACGCGCAGGGTCGACTGCGCTTTGCGGGTCCCGATGATCGGAAAGCCGCTGACGAAATTGACGATCGTGCTGTAATCGGTTTCGAGATCCGTCGTTATTGCGCCATCCGCCCCGATGTTCGGCAAAACCAAAAGATTGACTCCGACGTTGGCAAACTGGACTTGTTGCGTCCCAGTTCGAGCGTCGAAATACACGATAGGAAACTGCTGTCCCACGAGAAGGGATGCTTGAACGTTGTTCAGCGTCGTTAGCGTCGGCTGCGCGAGAATCGACGCTTCGCCTTTATTGACCAGCGCGTTGATCGTCGCATTGATGGCGAGTGAGTTGCTGACGAACGCCGTGCTCGCCTGACCCGCGGCGGATTGACCGCCCACCGAAAATCCCCCAAAAATGACACCGATGTTGCTGGAATCGCTCGGCGAGATGTCCGTTACGCGCACTTCGTAGCGGACCTGTTGCGCCGGATGGTCGATTTGTGAGACGCTCTCTCGGGCGCGAGCCAGAAAATCGGCAGGCCCGCTGACGAGGAGCGCGTTTTGCTGATCGATCGCGTAGGCACCCGAAGGGGGGACGACGGGCAACGTTGCCTGCAGCGCTCGGAGGGCGTCTGCCGCTTTGAGAAATCGGAGCGACAGTGTTACGCTCGCAAAATCGGAAGGACGGTCAAGCGTTTCGATTAAGCTTTCGGCTCGAGCGAGGCCCGAGGCCGTTGCCGTTACGACCAGTCCTGACGTACGGCGATCCGCCAGGACGAGTGTGCCGGGCGGCAACGCGTCGGTCAGTTCTTTGGCAAGCGCATCGGGCTGAGCATTTTTAAGCAAGAAGGTTCGCGTGCGGTTCTCGGATCCCGGGGCCGGCGGGTAGCGCCGATGTATCGCTTCCGGGGTTCCTATATAGACGACGTCTCCCAGGCGGACTGCGACCAGATTATTTAGACGCGCGAACGCCGCCAGAGCGTCGTCAAAACGCAATCCCCTAAGTTGTAACGTCACCGGCCGATGTGCGACCGAAGCGTCGAGTACCAAGTTGACCGCAGCTTGTGTCGAGAGCAGGCGGACGGCATCGTAGATGTCTACATCACGGATGTCGAGGGTGATTGGTGCCGGCGGGGGCCCCGGACCGATGAGCCCGAGCGTCAATACGAACGCGACGAGGTGGCGGAAGAAACACGGCATCGTTCGACTCCGATTCATTTCGGCGAGTAAGGATAGGGATATGGGAACGCCGTCGGCGCGGAGGGATCCGAGGTGGGCCTCGAACCGAGTGGATAGGCGCCGAATCTGATGGTGGGAGCCGGTGCGGGCGTCGGGGGCGGCATCGGCAAGGCGGAAGCCGTCGACCTCGGCTGCGGAGAACTCGGAGTCGGTCTTGGAATGCGTCCTCGAACGAAGCGTCGTGGCATTGGCATCGAGGGTGAAGCGGACGCCGAGAGTAGCTCGAGTCGCATCCCACCGGCCAACACGATGCTGCGCGCCTTGATCGCTTCGACTTTTCGGCCGCCGACGTTGTCACCAACGCGTACGATGCGCATCGCGGATCCGTTTGTAAGATAAGCGACCGGAGCGTCGCCAAGGATCGTGGCTTTAAGAACCAGCTCTGCATCTAACTGCGGGGGATCCGGCCGAGCGTCTCGTGCGATGAAATCCGACAGCGCCGTGAGGTCCAGCTCGTGACCCGGCGAAGGAATCGCCTCAGGCTGCCGCGGCGCCTCAGAGAATGGATCGCGCTTGATGGCGGCTTCGACTGAAACGTAAGAGCGCGTCGCCGGCTTTTCGCGAAGTGGTGGATTCGGTGCGGCGCCTCGCGCATGCGCCGCGAGATCGTAACCGCCGAGCGCCGTTACCAACAGGGCCGTTACCGTGAGAAAACGCGAGAAAAACACGCTCATTGAACGGACCTCGGCCGGAGAAGGATAAGCTGTACGGTTGCTCCGAGATGCGATCCAGCTGCGTGCAGGCTGGG
>DHWK01000121.1:10207-10541 GCA_002413145.1 bacterium UBP12_UBA5184 | reverse complement strand
GGCTCGATCCTCACCAGGTCCGACGTGCGGCCGAGTTCGTCGATCGCCAAGAGCAGCGCGCGATAGCTACCCTCGAGTTCGATGCGCGCATTGAGGCCTTCGAGGGAAGCTGGATCGCGCAGCTGTCGACCCTCGGGCGCGCTGGCTGGGGCGACGTCGGCAGCGACGACTCGCACNNCGTGACACCACCGCCAGGCGGCGCAGCAGGTCCGACTCCTCGCGACCCGAGGCGGCGGAAGCGAAACGCCGACGTAGCCGCTCGCGTTCGTGCTCGAGCCCCGCTTGTGTTGCAAAGGCGACGCGTTCGGATTGCAGACGCGCCGCTGCGTCGTCG
>DHWK01000121.1:3877-10165 GCA_002413145.1 bacterium UBP12_UBA5184 | reverse complement strand
GTCGACCCGAGCGGCAGAAGCTGCGACCATCGGCTCCCAAAGAACGTAGCCGAGAACCGCTCCGCCGAACATAGCGGCAAGCCATGCGGCACGCCAGAAAGTGGTACGAGAGGTTTCACTCATCGGGCGCTTCCGTTCTGAGTGGAAACGCGAATGCTGAACGTCAACCTGCCATCGGCGAGACCGATCCCCGCCAAGTGTGCGCGGCTTGACGAGGTCGCGCTAGCGAGACCGTCGAGAGTGCGCGCAACCGTCGTAAGGTCACGTGCGCCCCCGGTGACAAAATAGCCGTCCGGCCTTCGGTCGAGGGCGTTTAACCAGGCCCCGCTCGGAATCGCGTTTCCAAGGCGCGCCAGCGCGACAGCCGCGTCGTTACCGCTGTGCCTGGCGAGCGCGCTTTCTTGGTCGATGCGCTGCAACAGGGCGACCTCGCGGGCCAGGGCGGAAACGCGAAGGCGCTGCGGCGCGTGACGTTCGAGCAGCTTTTCGGATTGTACGGCCGTATCGGTTAGGCGGTGCTCGCGCCAGACCTGGATCCCGCTGGAGGCAAGGAGCGAAACGATGCCGAGAAGCGCGAGCCCTACGAGTCGCCGGAGGTCGCCGAGATCGACGCGGTTGCCGACAAAGCGAATCGTCTCGGGGTCGCGCGGAAGAAGATTGACACGCATTATGCGGCCGGCCGTTCTCGAAAGAGGACCGCCCAATTTGCCAGGCCGTACGCAAACGCCCAAGGCGGTGCCGTGGCGCCGCCAAGGGTTAACGGACCGGCCTCGTAGCCGTCGTCGCCGAGTGCCGTCTCAATCGGTGCCGCGCGCTCCCGCTGTCCGACCGTTACGATTCGTTGAACGTCGGCGACGCCGTCGCGACGCGCTTGAATGAGGACGGCGCGCAGCTGCGTGACCAACTGATCGCCCGAGTTCTCGGGAAACCGCTCGACGATGCCCAGCGGATCACCGAAGACAAAAAGCGCTGCTCGATCCTGTCTTAGATCGAGGACCGCATCGGTCTCGGTGGCCGTACGACGCCAAACGCAAACGGGGACGTCGACGGCCACGGGTTCGAGTCCCGCGAGCTTCACAAGCCGCGTCGCACGTTCGACCGCCGTCGTGCGCGCGACCGAAAGGAGATATTCGGAGCGATCCGGGATCGGGTCGAGCGCCATCAAGCGTTCGCGGCTCGGCCACGCGACAAAAGTGTCAGCCTCGAACATCGCGGCCCGCTCGGCTTCGACTGGTCGCATCCCGGGCGGGGGGCGAAACACGCGCGTCAGCGTTTCGCCGAGCGGCGCCGCGATGACGCAGCGTCGTTCGACGAGCGCGAGATCGTCGCGCAAGCCGCGCAAGGTCTCGACGATAGCGCGATCTCGCTCTGCGGCGTTGACGCGCGGAAGACTGGAACTTTGCGCGGCTTTGACGACGAGGCTGGTGTGGCGCATTTCGATGGCCACGATCGAGACGTCGTCCGCGTCGATGTCGACGCCGAGCGGTAAGCGATGGTGTCGTGCGAAGATCATCTAACGAACGCCTCCAGACGGTGAGCGAGCGGCGCCAAGATAAGCGTTAGTACTGCGCCGCGGGCTAGGTGCGGACCGAATGGGATCGTACGCCGCCGCTTACTCGAAATGCACGCGGAGAGCAGGCCTGAGAGGGTCGCAATAAACAATGTCGCCGGCGCTTCGATTGGGCCAAAAGCGACCGCCAGGGAGAAACAGGCCTTGACGTCGCCCCAGCCCAGCCAGTTTCCACGCGAAATCGACGCGAGTGCTGCCAGAGGCATTACTAGAACGAGGACCGTCGCCGCCGCCTCCCATGCCGACTGGGACAGGATGGAAGCCAGCGTACAAATGGCGGCGCAAGGCAAAGTTACCGCGTCGAATAAGTATCCGGTGCGAGAGTCGACGATGCCGGCGGAGACGAGCATGACCGCCGCCGACCCTTCGAGGAACGCTCGCCCGGGCTCGCGTAGGATGGTCGCTGCCAAGCCGACGGCTAGCGCGGGAACGAAGAGCGTCTCGAAGCGGATCTTGATATCCGGCGGTAGCGGCCGGCCGGCGAGCAGCGAGCAGCACGCTGCCCAGAACGCGAGCCAAGCGCCGACTTGGAGTTGGGCGGTCATTGATTGAGGCCGTAAATCCCGTAACGCGGATCGTAGTGTAGCCGCGAACAGGTCCCGGTGTCGCCGCACGCCCGTTGTGTATCGGTGGCGTTCGGGCCGAGGGATACGTTGACGATGCTGGCGGCGTCGTAGGCGACCGGATCTTCCACATCGTACGTCGGGGCTAGCCCGGCGCCGCCCCCATACGTGTAGACGTAATCCTGATGACTGTTCTCGGGTGTGGCGTTGAGATAGGCGTTTGCGGCGCCGCCAAACAGCGCGGGCGTAACGTTGACGTGGCTGCCCGCTGGGTAGTCTTCCTTGTCGGCAAAGTACAGCTCGAGGGCCGTCGCGATCTGTTTCAAGTTCGCTTCAGAGTTTGATACGGTGGCCTGGCGGCGGGCATGAACGTAATTGGGGATGATGATTCCGGCAATGACGGCGATGATGGCGACGACGACCATCAGTTCGACGAGGGTGAAGCCGCGTTCCGAAGCGCGCGGTGCGGGAGCGGACATCATTCGGCGTGTTCTCCTTTAATGGATGGAGGTAGAGAGCGTCGAGAGCGGGACGTAAACGATATAGACAATAGCGGCCACCAGGGCCCCAAGCCCAAGCGTGACCGCGGTCTGTATCGCTTGAGGCAAGGCGTCGAGCATCGACTCGGCGTCGCTTTCGTAGTAATCTGCGACGCGCAACAGCATGTGCGGGACGTCTCCCGCGTGCGTGCCGACGCGGATGAAACCGAGCACGAGTGGTTCGAAGACCCCGGCTTCGGCGAAAGCTTCCTCGAGCGAGCCGGACGCACCGCCGGCTATTCCGTCGCGAGCGCGGCGCAACGCCGCCGCCATGAGCGGGCTTTCGACCACAGGGATGGCGACGTCGAGTGCACGTAGTTGATTGACTCCGGACTCGAGAAGTGTCGCCAGCACGCGAGCCAAGCGGGCGATGCAAATGCGCTTGATCAATGCACCAAAGAATGGTGCCCGCAAACGCAGTCGGTCTAGCACGATTGCGCCGGATGGCGTCGCCGCGAAGCGCGCTAGCGCGAAGCCGGTGATGGCGAAGGCTGCGATCAACGCACCCGCAAGTGCGGGGTTGCGCATGACGTCTGCGAGTCGTGCAAGCCAGCCGAGCAGGGGACTGGGAGCGACCTCAAAGGCTTGGAAGAGGCGTATGAATTGGGGAACCGCGCCAAACAGTACGTACAGGAACACGGCGCTCGCACCGGTCAAGACGATCGCCGGATACAGCAGGACCGCCGCGAGGCGCTTTCGCAGGCGGGCGTCGCGCTCGAGGAAGCCTGCTAGCCGATCGAAGACGTCCTCGCGGTTACCGGCTTCCTCGCCGGCCGCGACCATGGCGACCTCCAGATCGCTGAAGTCTTCGGGGCGCCGCGCCATCGCGGCCCAAAGGCGTTCCCCGCCGCTCTCGACGTCGCACCGAACGGCCTCTAGCGCTTCGCGGAATCGCTTGGTGCGCGCCTGTGCCACGAGCAAGTCAAACGAGGTCGAAAAGTCCACGCCGGCATGTTCCAGGGTCGCGTACGCACGAAAGAAAGCGAGATTCTCGCGCAGGCGGCCGCCCGAAAAGAATGCGCCAAACTTAGCAGTCGGCGCTGCTTCGAGCGCGAACGGCACGAGCATACGCTCCCGCAGGCTGGCCAGGGCCGACTTTCGGTCGCCGGCGCGCATGGAGCCGCGAACCGCTTCGCCGGAAATCGTGCGGGCACGATAGCGATACGTGAACGACATTACGCGAACGAGCCTCCATTGGAACTGATCTGCTCCGGATAGTCCGAGGCAGCGATCGCGGCTTCGTAGGAGATTAATCGCTCCGCAACCATGCGTGACAGATCCATCTCGAGGGTCTGCATCCCGTCCTTGCGCGACGTTTCGATCGTGTTGCGTATCTGAACGGATCGCTCGGGCGACATTAGTTGCGCGCGAACGGCGGCTGAGTTCAAGAGAATCTCGCAGGCGGCGCGGCGCCCGTAGCCGCGAGCGCTCGGAATCAGGCGCATCGAAACGATTGCCTGCAAAGACGTCGCAAGCTGCATTCGTGCCTGCTCTTGTCTTCCGCCATCGAAAACCCCGACGATGCGCGCGACCGTCTCGCTCGCCTCCGAGGTATGGAGCGTGCTGAAAACCAGATGACCGGTTTCTCCTGCCTGGAGACAAGCCGACATGACGTCGGCATCTCGCAACTCGCCGATCAAGATGACGTCGGGGTCGGCGCGGAGCACGCCGTGAAGGGATTCGGCGTACGATCCAACGTCCCGACCGATCTCTCGCTGCCGCACGAGCGAACGTTGGCTCCGGTGCCGGTATTCGATGGGATCTTCGACCGTCACGATGTGACGGGGATACTTGAGGTTGATTTCATTGACCAAACCGGCGAGCGCGGTCGACTTGCCGGAGCCGGTCGGGCCGGTAAAAAGGACGAGGCCGTGCGGAAAATCGGCGAACGACGAGATGACCGCAGGCAAGCCTAGATCGCTGAGCAGAGGAATCGCGCCATTGAGCAGTCGCAGCGAGAGAGAGATGCCGTTGTCGGCTCGAAAGGCGTGGATGCGGATGCTTCCAAGGGCGGGATGTTGGATTGCGCCGTCGGCGGAGCCTGAGGGTCCGTTGAGCCGTTCGTACTCGCGTTTCCCAAGGTAGGCTTCGCAGAACGCTCGGATCGCGTCGGACTCTGTGGGCGCCAAATCCATCGCACGCATCAATCCGTCGACGCGGCGCCAGGGTGGTTCATTCGCCTCTATGTGGATGTCAGAGGTGCTGCTTGACGACGAATCGTCGCGGCAGCGCCGCATCGCTTCCTCGATCTGCGAACCCACGCTAAGCGACGCCCTTCATTCCGCGTCCTCGTAACTGAGGTGGCGCAGAACCTCGGCCTCGGAAGTCACGCCGGCGGCGACGTGACGTAACGCGTCGACGATCATTGGACGGTAACCCAAGCCGAACGCGACTTTCCCAAGTTCCGCCGGTGCGTCGCCGCGCTCCATCGAGGCGCCGAGTTCCGCCTTCATCTCGAGTACTTCGAAAGCGCCGATTCGGCCCTGGAAGCCGCTGAAATCGCACGCGTCGCAACCCTGCGCTTCCCACGCGTCGATGCCGACCGTCAATCCGTAACGGCGACCGACTGCAAGAGCCTGAGACGAAATCGATGACTTGAGTTTGCAGCGTCGGCAAAGCATGCGTATTAGCCGTTGTGAAACGCACGTGGTCAGCGAAGAAGCAAGGGTTGAGCGCTCGGCGCCAAGCTCGACGAGTCGAGCCGGCACGCGCAGCGCGTCTCGCGCGTGCAACGTCGTCAAGAGCGAGATTCCGGTAAGGCTGGCCTGAAGCGCGATTTCCACCGTTTCGGCGTCGCGCATTTCGCCGATGAAAAGCTGATGGGGGTTTTGTCGAAAGAGCGCTCGCAGCGCAACCGGAAAGGTAACGCCGGCTCGCTCGTTGACCGCGATCTGCGAAATACCCGGCATCCGACACTCGATCGGGTCCTCGACACTACAGACGTTGACGCGCCCGAGATCGAGGGTCTGAAGTGAGGCGTATGACGTCGTCGACTTTCCGGAACCGGTCGGTCCGGCAATGACGCAAAACGCACCCGGGCGTCGAAGTCCGCGCTGAAAGCGGCCCAACATCTCGCCGCTCATTCCAAGTTGCTCGAGGTCTGGAACGAGATCGAAACGCTGGAGAAAGCGGAGGACGATTTTCTCGAGCCCTCCGACCGGGATCGTCGACGTACGCACGTCAAAGCCGCGGCCATCGAAGGTGACGCTGAGCCGTCCGTCTTGCGGAAGGCGTGACTCACCCGTATTCATATTCGAGCGAACCTTTAGCAGCGATACGACGCGTTCGTAGAGACCGCTCTCGAGTACGCGGTCGTGCTGGAGGACGCCGTCGACGTCGAGCCGGACTCGCCCCGAGCGTTCCTCGGTTGGTTCGATGTGAACGTCGCAGGCATAACACTCGATTGCGGCGGCGAAGATTTCGTCAAGAACCAGCGCCGCCTGTGAATCGGATTCGCGGGCGGCAGCCGGGGGATACAGGCGCTGCAAGGCTTCGCGTATTTCACGGACCGGCAAGATAACGGTGCGAATGTCCTTGCGCGTCTGTTGCCGCAGGCGTTCCGAGAGTTCGTCGGATTCTACGCTCACGCCCACGGTCAGAAGTGCGCCATCGTAGC
>DHWK01000121.1:0-3805 GCA_002413145.1 bacterium UBP12_UBA5184 | reverse complement strand
ATCGTAGGAGATTGGGAGGACGTCTGCCTCGTACGCGAGCGCGCGCGAGACCAACGCGGCCGCGGTTCTCTGCGTCGACGCGTTTTCGGCCGCCTCAATCATAAACCGGCCCGGCCGTCGGTCCGCAAGCGCAAGACCGCTCGATCGTGGAGGTTCGCGACGGCCGCGGCCCCAAGTCCCAGCTTGCGCCCAAGCACCGTCCTCGGCAACTCGCACCAATAGATGCCGACGACGACGCGGCGTTCGAGCGGCGAAAGACGCGCCAGGGCGCCCTTCAACCATATTAAGTCGTCGACGTCCAGCGCCGCAGCGCCGGCGTGTAGGGGTGTCCCGGTTTCCAGCGCGCTTGCTTCGAGGACGTCGGGACAACGTCGACGTACGAGCAGTTCGCGAATTTGCACGGCCGTCCCGAAGGTCGTTCCAAGGGCGGCGGCGAGCTCGCGGTCGTCGGGCTCGCGTCCGAGGATGCCACCCAGACGCTCCCATTCCGTCGCGTACCGGCGTTCGAGAGCCTGGAGTTTGCGGGGCGGCCGGATGAGATGTTCGTGCGCCCGCACGTGGTGACTCAGCTCCCCGACGATAAGGCGCCACGCGTAGATGGCGAAAGGCGTCGAAGCGCGGGAATCGTAGCGGTCGCGCGCTTTGAGCAGTCCGATCGCGGCAACCTGCTCCAGGTCCGAGCGCTCGAGGCCCCGCCGCAAGAAGCGCCGCGCTCCCCGTCGACAGAGGTGGCGATGGTTCGTGAAGAGCTGGTCGCGATCGGCGGGCGAGAGTTCCATTCGTCGGCCGATTATGGGACACGAATGTTACCAAATTTTGTCCACGAGGTTACCAAACGTCGCATGCGAATAGAGCGCGCCCCCCAGAGCAGTTCGAGGGTACTAAAGCAGACATGGCCGCCCAGCGCATCCTCGTCGCCGAAGACGATGGCCCCATCCGCGAACTCGTCGTCCATCATTTAGCGCGAGACGGTTTCATGGCGATCGAGGCTTCGGATGGTTCCACCGCCCTCCGTATCGCACGCGACGGCACGGATCTGGTCGTGCTGGACATTGGGTTGCCCGGACTCGACGGCTTCGAAATTACACGGGCCTTAAGACGCGAAGGGAGGCAGACGCCGATTCTCATTCTGACGGCTCGGGCGGATGAAGTGGACCGCGTGGTCGGCCTCGAGCTCGGGGCGGACGACTATCTGACGAAACCCTTCTCGCCCCGCGAAGTCGTCGCTCGCGTGCGTGCGATCCTACGGCGGAGCGGATCGAATCACGATCCGGCCCCTCAAGTGCTGCACTTTGGTCGACTTGAAATCGACGAAGCGGCGCGCGAGGTCCGAATAGACGGGCGAGATATCGGCTTGAAACCTCGAGAGTATTCCCTTCTCCGCGTGCTGGCCGATCACATTGGCGTCGCGATGTCGCGCGAGGTTCTGCTGCAGCGCGTGTGGGGCTACGACTTCGACGGCGACGAGCGGACCGTCGACGTCCACGTGCGCCGGCTGCGCAAGAAGCTCGTCGAACAGCACGGCTTAGCAGACTGCGTTCAAACGCTGCACGGTTATGGTTACAAATTTCTCGCAGGCTAGCTGCGAACGCATCACTCGGAGTATGGAACAACTAGCGCTGCGTCTATGTGCAGAGTCCGATCGCCCGGTTCCGTTGCTCGTCGTAAGGACGAGACATTTCGAACAAGTTGCGTGGAAGCGCGGTAAGCGAGCAGCGCGTAGCATCGAACGGCGTTGCCTGCGCGCGTTCGTCGCCACGGCGAAACGCACGTTACGCGAAGACGACGTCGTCGCTCACGATGCGGAAAGTGCCGATTTCTTGGCGGCGTTGCTCGCTCCGGTTCGAGCCGGCGATGTCACGCCGGGGCCATCTGATTGCCGGGCCGCTCTCGCTCGTTTAGCGACTGCAATGGAAGCAGAGACTGGATTGCAGTTCGAAACCGGCTGGACGACGCTAGGGGCGAGGCCGGCTGCGTTCGAGATCCAGCGTGCGGTGGAAACCGCCCTTGCGCGGGGGGCACGCGAGCGAAGTCATCTCGCTTTCTTTGCGACGCTGGCGCACGAACTGCGGACGCCGCTGACGTCGATTCGCGGCTACCTGGAAACCCTGATCGACGAAGATCTCGATCCCGAAACGACGAGGCGTTTCTTGGAGACGTCGCGTTCGGAGGCGCTTAGAATGGGGCGCCTCCTCGATGGGCTGTTCGATGCGTCGGCGCTCGAGGTGCGGTTGCCCGCCGACGAGGACGCCACGGGGGATCTGCAAGCGGCTATCGCCGCGGCATTGAATGCCGTCGCGCCGATCGCTATTTCGAGACGGACGGTAATTTCGCAGTTCGCTTGTGACCTTGCACCGATTGCTCTCGAAACCGATCGCATGACGCAGATTCTCGTCAATCTCTTGGAGAACGCGATCAAACATGGCGCGGAGGCTGGGCGCATCTGCATCTCCGTCGCGCCCGAGGTTCCGGGCGCGGCGCGCGTCTCAATCGATGATGACGGTCCCGGCATTCCGGAAGACGAGCGGGCAACGATTTTCGCACTCGCGCGACGCGGCACGACGGCCAGAGCGGCGGGTAGCGGGCTCGGGCTCGCTCTGGTTCGGCTGTTACTCGAACGCGTAGGCGGCACCGTCGAGGTCGAAACGTCGCCCCTCGGCGGCGCGCGTTTTCGGTTGCGGGTCCCGCTTCGCCGTCCCTAGACTTCGGTAGGCGGCGTCGTCACTTCATCGATCCACGCGAAGTAGTCTCGATTGCCGGCGACCACGGGCAGCGCGAGAATCTGCGGGACAGAATACGGATGGACGGCTCGTATTGCGGCGGTGAGGTCGTCGAAGAGCGTCGTGCGCGTTTTGATCGTTAGTCGCCACTCTTGCGCGGTTTCGATCTTGCCCTGCCACCAATAGCGGCTTTCGATCGGTGCGGAGATCTGCACGCAGGCGGCGAGGCGGTTCTCGAGGGCGGCGCTCGCGATCTGCTGGGCGTTCCCTTCGCTGCCGGTGGTCGTGACGACGCTGATGTACTCGGTCATAATGGCAGCCTTTGGTCGCGACGTGCTTCTCGCACCTGTCGCGGGCCGAGCACGGGGAGCGCCCGGGCGGGCTCTGGAATCCCAGCCGCATGGCCTGGCTGACCGCCCGTTACCTGATCGAATCCGAGCCCGAACTCATCGAGAAGCGGGCCGCGGCGCTGGCGCTCGAGCAGAGCGTCGAGTGCCCGCTCGAGGCGATCGGCAGCCGCTTCGTGCTCGACGAGATCGTCGCGCGCGTCGCCGGTATTCGCGAAGCCGGCGAGCGGCGCTATATGGTCGACGTGCAGATTGCGAGCGCGACGACCGGCGGCGAGCCGGCGCAGCTCGTGAACATGATCTTCGGGAATTGTTCGCTCTGGGACAACGTGCAGTTCGTCGACGTCGATCTGCCCCCGGAACTCCTCGCGCGATTTCCGGGGCCGCGCCACGGCATCGCCGGGATTCGCGAGCTCGTCGGAGCGCGCGAGCGCCCGCTGACCGCGACCGCGACAAAACCCCAAGGCTTGCCGGTCTCCGAGCTGGCGCGCCTGTGCCGGACGTTTGCCTTGGCCGGCGTCGACATTATCAAGGACGATCATGGGATCGCCGATCAGTCGTACTCACCGTTCCTCGAACGCGTGAACGCCTGTCAGGCCGCGGTTCTCGATGCCTCGCTCGAGGCGGGAAAGCCCTCGTTCTACGCCCCAAACCTGATCGGCGCGCCCCGCGCGCTGCGCGAACGGGCGCGGATTGCGCGCGACCTGGGGATTCGGGTCGTCCTGGTCGCGCCGATGC
>DHWK01000135.1:24733-37594 GCA_002413145.1 bacterium UBP12_UBA5184 | reverse complement strand
GTCGAGGCCGTTCTCGTCGATCCCGGTGAAGCCGAGCACCGTCGAAGCGAGCCGGCCGGTCGGAACGAACCGAACGCCGGTCTCTTCAGGGACGACGCTGACGCCGGCAAGCTTGAGTTTGAGCACCCGTTCCGAGGCGTCATGGTCGATCTTGCGATCGAGCAACACGTAGGGCTGCGTCGAGCGCAGGCGTTCGAGCATCGAATTGGCCCGAACGCCGAGCGCCGTCGCCAGCGCTCGAGCGGTTGCAGGCTTGTCGAGCACTTCACGCGGCGTAACGTAGACGCTCTGCGACGGCAACGAACGAACGAGCGTGTTGCCGTCGCGATCGAAGATCGTCCCCCGCCGCGCGACGAGGTCGATCGTCTCGAGCCGTTGATCGCGCGCTTGCGCCGCAAGCACCGGCCCGCGCAGGATCTGGATGCGGTAGAGATGGACCGACAAGCCGACGGCCATCAGCGCAAACAGATAGAAGAGCATCTTGGCGCGAAGATGGCCGACCCGCGCAAGCGAACGCGAGAGTTCGTCACGGCTCGGCTTCGTCTTACGTTTGCTCGACCCCCAGGCGCTGCGCGCGGGGCGTTCCCAAGGCCGAGCCAAGGACTACCTCAGCCAATCCGTGATCGCGGGCAGCAGTGCGACGCCGCGAACGGCTCGCTGCGACGACGCGGTTTCCGTTTGCGGTGGCAACGGCGTGAGGCTGGCGACGTCGAAGCGCGATGGGTCGACCATTCCGAGCTTTGCGGCGATCGCGGCGAGCCGCTCGCGCGATTCGAGCTGGGCGATTTGATCGTCGAGGCGTGCCGCTTGATCGAGGAGCCGCACCCGCTCGTGCGTCGCCTTCGCGTACTCGTAGTTCAGCTTCGTCACGTTGGCCATCAGCCAGAGGTAGCCGACGACCAAGAGCGTGACGGCGCCGAGCGCTCCGACGATTCGCACGCTCGAGCGATAGCGCAGCGATGCCGTACGCTGGCGGCGGCTGTGGGCGGCGTTGCGAGCCGTACGCGCGGTGGTGCGCGGACGGCGAACGGGCCCGACGTGCTGCTGCAGCGCTGAGGCGCTCACGCGGCGCGCTCCGCCACGCGCAGCTTCGCGCTGCGCGCGCGCGGGTTTTCCGTCAGTTCGCCGGAGCTGGGGAGGATCGGTTTCTTCGTCAGCGCGCGCAGACGTCGGTCGTCGCGAAAGGTCTGTTTCACGATGCGGTCCTCCAGAGAGTGAAAACTGATGACGGCGATGCGGCCGCCGGGGCGAGTCGCTGCCGTTGCGCCGGAAAGTCCGCGCCGAAGCGCACGGAGTTCGTCGTTGACGGCGATGCGCAAGGCTTGAAACGTTCTGGTCGCCGGATGAACGCGTCGCCGGCCGCGCGCGCGCACGGCGCGCGCGACGAGCGCGGCGAAGGCGAGCGTACGATCCGGCAACGCGCCTGCGGCGCGCGCCGCGACGACGGCGCGCGCGACGCGCCGCGCCGCTCGCTCCTCGCCATATTCAAAGAGCAGGTCGGCGAGGGCGCGTTCCTCCAAACTCGACAGCAGTTCGTGCGCGCTCGCGCCTTCGCGCGGGTTCAAACGCATGTCGAGCGGTCCGTCCCGCTGTAAGGAAAATCCGCGTTCCGCGGCGGCGAGTTGTAACGATGAGATTCCCAAATCGAAGAGCACGCCGTCCACCAGGGTGACGCCGAGCGCAGCGAGGCCGTCTTCCAAATCGCCGAAATTGCGGCGCACCAGCGTGACCCGGCCCGCCAAATCGTCCGCGAGCGCAACCTCGGGGTCGGCGTCGAAAGCGATGACGCGGCCGCCTCGCTCGACGATCGAGCGCGTATGGCCGCCCGCCCCATAGGTGGCGTCGACGTACGTCCCAGATGGGGACACCGCGAGCGCTTCGACCGCCTCCCCGAGCAGGACGGGTAGATGATCCACATCAGTAGAGCCCGAGCTCGGCTGAGAACGCGACGGCTTCGTCTTCGGGTGGAGCGGTCTCGCCGAGCCGCTCCTTCGCCCAGACTTCGACGCGGGTAAGGGTGCCGATCGTCACGACCTCCCGGACGATCCCGGCGTAGGCCCGCAGCTTGGGCGGGATGACGAGCCGGCCCTGAGCGTCGCACTGGGCCTCCTCGGTGTGGGCCGAGAGGTGGCGGACGAAGCGCCGGTAGCGTTCGTCCTTCCGAGAGGCGCTCTCCAGCCTCTCGCAGACCGCGTCCCAGGTCGATGAGGGATATAAGGCCAGGCACGGATCGGGCTGGGCGATCGTTACAATGAAGCCGGGGCCGAGGCGTTCCCGGAACCGCGCGGGAACGACGAGGCGGCCCTTGTCATCAAGAGCGTGCTCGGCCTGCCCTGTAAAACGCGGAACGTCGCGCAGGTAAAAACCTCCCACCCGGTACCACTAGGAACCACTTCAGACCACTATACTAGGCATGCCCCCCCCTGACAAGCCCATACGAGAGTTGCTACGTAAGAAGAATGTGCGGAATCCGTAAAGTGTCCGGAGTCACCGGAGCCCAGGCGCAGTGCAAGCAAGCGACCCCGCCGGTCGCGCCACAGGCCGCTTTCCTGAGGCAAACGAACCCTTCAAGCGGTGTGATGAGACTGTTGGTGGGCTTGGCATTTTTGGGCGGTTTGTACGGATGCAGCGGCGGAGGCTGGATTCCCAACGGACCGCACGCGATGAGTAGCGCGGCGTTGCAGCGGCTCCCCCGCCCGGGGGGGGGGGGGGGGATCCACACCGGCGCCTCGTGGTAGTGGTCGGTCAGGTATTTGACAGCCGCGTTCTGCCGCTGGTAGCGGGCGGCGTCGGAGCCCGGCGGCGGCGCGCTCGAGGCGTAGCGCGGCCCGACCTGCTCGTCGTAGAGGCGACTGTAATAGGCCTGCACCTGCTTCTTCACTTCGGGGTCCCTGACCACGAGGAAGCGCCAACGCTGGGTGTTGCCGCCCGACGGCGCCCATTGCCCGGCCTGCAATATCTTCTGGATCAGATCGTCCGGCACCGGGTCGGGCTTCAGNNGCGCAAAGCCGGCTGTCGCCGAAGTTGATCGACGCAGTGATCGCCGTCGAGTCGCGCGGCGATCCGAGCGCCGTGAGCGCGACCGGCGCGGCGGGTTTGATGCAACTCATGCCCGCCACGGCCCTGACCTACGGCGTCGGCAACCGATTCGATCCGGAAGAAAACGTCACCGCGGGCTGCCGCTACCTGCACGATCTGCTGGCGCGTTACCATAACGATCTTTCGCTGGCGCTGGCCGCGTATAACGCGGGGCCGGGCGCCGTCGACGCGCACCACGGCGTGCCGTCGTTCCCCGAGACGCGCGCCTACGTCGCGCGCGTCAACGCCGCGCTGCGGGCCTCTGCCTTCTAGAGTGGCCTGATGGCGACGATTCCCGGGGTTCGCGCCGCACCCGCGCCGATGAATTTCGCGTGGCGGCCGCCCATCCTCGACGAATACATCGTGCGCGAGATGCTGCCGCCATTTCTGTTCGCGATTGCGGCCTTCTTACTGTTCCAATTCATCAATCTGTTTTTCTTGTCCGCGGACTACATCATCAACGCCCACGCCTCGCCCTTTTTGCTCCTGCGCTATCTGGTCTTTCGCGTTCCGATCTTCACGCCGTTCGCGTTTCCATTCGCCTGCCTGACCGCCACCTTGCTCGGCATCGGGCGACTCGCCGCCGACAACGAGCTGCAGGCCCTGCGGACGTCCGGAGCGCGATTCTTGCGCATCTCGGCCGCGCCGCTCGGGCTCGGCATCGCGGCCTTCGTCTTTTCGTATTACGTCAACGAAACGGTCGTCCCCAAGAGCATCGAGTATTCGACCCGGACTTTCTACCAAATCGTGATGCACACGCAAGAGCTGCCGATCATACCGCGCTTTTTCCGGACGGACGAGTCGACCGGCCGGGTTTTCTACGTCGGTGACGTGATGCAGGATCACAAGACGATGAAGAACGTCATGATCTTCGAGAACGCGATCAACTCGCCGTACCGTCAGGTGACCAACGCCGACACCGCCGTCATCCAAGGCGCGACGCTGCACCTCATCAACGCGCGGGTGGCGCGCTTCAAGCCGACCGGCGAGTACGACGGCGGGCTGAGCAAGAAGGCCGACATCGACGTCGGCCTTCCGCTGGGCGAAACTGCCGAACAGTTCGTCAACAGCAATTCAAGCGATCCGTACATGACCAATTCGAAACAGCTCGCGACGCAGATCAAGACGATGCAGGCGACCGGTCAAGGCGGATCCGCACTCGACGTCCTCAAGATCACTTTGGCACAAAAGCTGGCCGCCCCGTTCGCCGCGTTCATCGCGGTGTTGCTGGCGATGCCGCTGGCGGCACGCTTGGGGAAGAAAGGGCGCACGATCGGGATCGCACTGTCGATTCTGCTGTTATTCGTCTACTATTTGTTGATGTCGGCGTTCTCCGCCCTCGGAAAGAACGGCGCGCTCGATCCATACTTCGCCGCTTGGCTTCCCAATCTCATCATGCTGGTGACCGGTGGCGTTTTGTTCTACCGCGTCGAGCACTAGGCGGGCGATCTTGAAGGCGCGCGCCGCACTCGCGACGTTCGCGTTGTTTGCGCTGGTAGTGCGCGGGATGGGTTCGGTCGACGCGGCGCCTTCGGGGATTCAACTCGATCCGCGCATCGTCAAGCTGATCAAGACCGGCTGCGGCGACGAACACGTCGTCTCGACGCCGACGCCGCCCCCGCCCGGGGCGCTCCCAATGCCGGCGAAACTCTTGTTGATCGCGCAAGCCGAGCCGAGCCCCGCCCCGGCTCCGACGGGGAGTCCCGCGGCCCCCGCGACGCCCGCCGCAACGCCGACGCCGAGCCCCTTACCGAGCGCGCTCCCCGGACCCGGGCAATTGGTCCCGCCGGCGCCGCAGGGCACCTATTTCCCGACGCCGCCGGCGGCGCCGTCGCCGACGCCCGCGGCCGGCTCGACCGGGCCCGTCTATCTCGTCGTACCGACCGGCGCGCCGCCGGTCATTCCGCCGGCGGGCGGCAGCGCGACGCCGCTTCCGCGCCCGACCGCGCCGGCGCAAACCGGCCCGACGCCCGTCCCGACCCTCGGCCCGTTTCAGATGGCCGTCGCGGCGAACGAGATTCGCGGGACGAACCGTGAGCGCGAGCCGTGGGACGCTACCGGGAACGTCCACGTCTTCTACTCCGAAGGCCAGCTGATCGGCGACCGCGCCCACTACGACGGCGATCACACGATCACGGTAACCGGCCACGCCTACCTGATCAACAAGAATCAGGATTCGATTCTCTACGCCGACCTGATCACGTTCGACACGCGGACGCGTCACGCGACCTTGCTCCACGGCCACGGCGAATCGACCGAAGGCGTCGAGCGGGGCAAGATCCACTATTCCGCCCAAGAGCTCAATGCATACAACAGCGGCATCTCGCACGGCGAGCGCGGCTCGTTCACCACCTGCGAGAATCCGCACAACGGGTATCACGTCGAGGCGCGCACGATCGACGTCTTTCCAGGCAGCAAGCTCATCGCGCGCAAGGCGGTCGTCTTCCTCGGTCCGCTCGCCATCTTGTATCTGCCGTTCCTCGTGATCCCGCTGCGCGAGGTCTCGGACCCACGGCGGCCGACGAGTTTCTTACCGGTGCTCGGTTATTCGCAGCTCGAGGGCTACTACGTCAAGATGCGGTTGGGGTTCAACCCCTCGGACACGTATTACGGCTACTACCGGTTCGACTACATGACCAAGCGCGGGCTCGGACTCGGCTACTCCGCTTTCTTTGGAACCAAGAGCCAGCGGCGCTACGCGACGTTCGACGGTTATACGATCGACGATCGCTTGGCCGGCGGTCGCCAAACCAACGCCACGCTTACCGAGACCGACTACTTCTCCAACCGCTTGAAAGGGTCGTTCTCGGCCCAGTACACCAGCGACTACGGCCCCGGAATCTCGCTGCCCCCGGCCTGGAACATCAATGCGGTGCTTTCGCGAATCGGCCGCGCCAGCACCGAAACCTTGTCGTTTTCGCGTCAGACGCAAGGCTCGCTCTCGAACAGCTTCAATCTCGGGTTCGTCGATTCGATCACGGTCAGCCCCTCCCTGAGCGAGCGGATCAACGTGACGTACGGAAAATTTTCCGCGTCCGGCCTCTCGACGGATACCCTGCACCTTCAGGACCTGTTGCACTGGACGACGAAAGCGGCCGACTACGACGTCAACTACGATAAGACCGACAACAGCGTCCCCGGTCTAGCGCTCGACAAGCTGCCCGAGATACAGATCTTCCCGCATATCAATTTCCACGGCTTTCGTTTCCCGTTCCAGGCTACCATGACGGTCGGGGAGTACGCCGAGCCGCAAAACGCGTTTTCGACGCAACGCGCCGAGCTGCACCTCACCGAGCCGGTCACTCTGAAACTCGGCGTCAGCGACTTCAGCGCGACCGAAGATATTCGACAAGACTACTACGGGACCGGCGACGCCAAAGCGACGGAGTTGCAAAACATGCAACTGACGACGCCCGTCGGACGCCACATCGTCAACGCGATCACCTACAGCGAGGGCCATCCGATTGGGCCCGCCGACGTGCCGTTCCAAACGCTCGACCGCCTTTCGGGCGGATTTCACCAGGCGCAGGAGACGTTACGCATCTTCAACGGTGACGTCTACTTGCTGCAGATCGGCGCGGCGACGTACTTCAACCGTCAGGCGCAGGCGCTCACCTACCAGTTGAACGTGCGCCCCTCGTTGCGGTCCTATCTGCTGCTCGGCGGCTCGTACGTCCCGGGGCCCGGAAACGGCTTCTTCGCGACCAACGTTCAGGCGATCACCGGTTTCGGGCGCGACACGACCTTGCAAATTTCGACCAACGTCGACTGGAAGAACAAGGGCCGGCTCGGCAATAAGACGATGTACCTGAGCCGGATCATCGGCAACTGCTACCGCGCCGATCTGTCCTACAACCAGGACCTCAAGGCGTGGAACTTCGCGATCTCGATCCTGGCTTTCCCGAACCAAGCCATCGGCGGACAGATCGGCACGTTCAACCCCTCATCGGTCATCCCGGGCGGCTTAAATTTCTAAAGATAATTATCGATCTCGCCGCCGTCGATCTGAGCCGAGGGTGTCGACGGCAAGGTCGAACCCGGTGGACGATTGATCGCCATTTGGAACGCCGTCGTCGTGTCGACCAAGAGTGAGTACGAGGCGTCGTTGGATCCGCCCAAACCGAGCGAGTCCAAGACCCGGTTAGCGCTCACATCGATCGTGAAGAAATTGACGAACCAGCCCGTCGCAGGCACGGTCCCGCTCGTACAGCCGCCGTTCGGTTGCGCGAGGGGATTCGCGAGCAAATATCTCGGAAACGTCAGGCTGAATTCCGTGCCCAAGCCGTTGTCATTGAGTTGCAGTTGTACCGTCGACGGCTGCAACGACGTCACCGCAACGGGGTTCAGCGAGCCCGATGTAAGGATGTATTGATAGAGGGTCGGGAGTGCTACGGAGGGACTGCCCCCAATCACGAACGCGTACGAGTAATTCGTATAGCCGGTGGCAAAGGCGTTGGGGTATGGCTCGGATCCCGGAGCGCACGTATCAAACACGATAGCATATTTGTTGTTCGTGAAATCCATTGGGTTCTTCGTGCGGAAGCGGATCACCATATCGCCCGCGAGGATCGAACTCAGGCGCTCCGGCGTCACCTGACGTCCGCACGCCGCAAGTCCGAGGGACGCTAGCGCGAGGATGGAGACGGCGGAGGAGACGCGGCGGAAGGACATGGTTTCCTCGTGGGCGGCGCTGGCGGTCGCGCTCGGCGGTGCGGTGCTGATGGCGCTGGCATTTCCAAAAACGAATGTGGCGACGTTCGCACCGCTGGGGGCGGCGGCGCTCTACTGGGCCTGGTTTGGGCTCTCGCCGAAGCGCGCCTTCCTAGTCGGCTGGGCGGCCGGCAGCGTATTTTTTGCAATCAATTTCGCGTGGTTCGGCGAAACCGCGGGCGCGCTCATCGCGCCCTTCGGCGAATTCTTGACCCTCGGCCCCGGAATCGGCGACGCTTTCTTCGGATTCGCGCTGCCCGCCCTCGGGATCGCGCATCTTCAGCGCCGGGCGCCGGGCCCGCTCGTTCCGCTCGCGGGCGCCGGGATCTTCGCGTTCGCCGAGTGGTTCCGGTGCGAAGGGTTGGGCGTCCTCGGCGTTCCGTTCGGAAGCATCGGCTACTCGCAGGTCGACTCACCGCTCGCCCCGCTCGGCGCCTATATCGGAACGTACGGCATTACCTTTGCGATCGCGCTCCTGGCGGCGTACGCCGCCTACGCCGTGCGCGCGTCCTTTAGGCTCGTAGCGCTGCGTCATGCGGGCATCGCGTACGGCGCGGTCGTCGCCGGCGTCGCACTTGCGTGGCTGGCGTGGCCGGCGAAAACGCTCGCCCCTCCGACTTTCAGGGTCGCGGCCATCCAAGGGAACATCCCGCAAAGCGTCAAGGCCAGACCCGAAGCCTTCGCTCCAACCTTGGCTCGCTATACCGCGCTCACCCTGGGCCTTCGCAAGGCCCGCGTCAAGCTCGTGCTCTGGCCGGAGACGGTCATCGTGCGCGCGCTCAACCTCGATCCCGACCTTCGAGCGCGATTCGGCGCGCTGGCGAAATTCGTCGGAGCAGAACTCGTCGTGGGAACGTTCGAGGTATTCAAACCCCGCAAAGAATACAACGTGCTCTTCTTTTTTCGCCCCGACGGCAAGGTCGATGGAGTCTATCAAAAGCGCCAGCTCGTCCCCTTCGCCGAACATCTGCCGCTGCGGCGGTATCTGGAATGGATACCGTGGGCGAAAGAAGTCAACGACATCGGCACCGGCGACTCGCCGGGAGTCGTCGACGTCGAGGGGATGCGCATCGCACCGATCGTCTGCTGGGAATCGGCCTTTAGCGGCCTCAACGTCGACGACGTCCGGCACGGCGCGCAGGCGCTCGCGATCGCGACCGACGACGCGTGGTTCGGAACGACGGCCGGCCCGTACATGCACGCTCAGATCGCACGGATGCGCGCCATCGAGACGGGTCGCTGGATCGTGCGGGCCGCCGCCACCGGCATCAGCGGCATCGTCGCACCGAACGGCCGCTACGTCGAGCAAAGCAAACTCGAGGTCAGCACGGTCGTGATCGGCGAAATCGGCGCACCCGTCGCCACCACCTACGACGCGATCGGCCCGCTGCCGGTCGCCCTCGTCTGCTTGGCACTCTTTGGGGGAATTCTCGCATGGCCCGCACGACGTCGCGTTCGGCGCTAAAAATTCTCGCCTGGGCGGCCGGCGCGCTCACGCTCGGCTACGTCGCAGCGGGATTCTATGTCGCGGGTCTGGATCAAGCCGGCCCCCCTCCGAATAACACGACGGTCGTAGTCGGCAAGAGCTGCGCGCGAGGCGAACGGATCAACGGACCGTCGTGGACGGCGTGTTACGGCCGCATCATCACCAGCGCGAATCAGACGATCCTCGATCTCGACGACGTCACGGACGGCGTCATCTTCAAGAACAAGAAACCGTACCTGCACGTCCGCGCGAAACACATGACCGTCAACGCGTTGACGCACGATTTCTCGGCGACCGGAAAAATCGATATCGAAACGGCGGACCCAAGCGTCGTGCGCCGTACCTTCGAGACCGACGCCGCGACCTGGAGCGACGCGACGCAGCGTCTTTCGCTCCCGCATAAGAGCGTCATCGACTCGGGCGCGGATATGCCGCTCACCGTCGGCAGCCTCACGCTCGACGTCAGGAGCGGTGACGTTCAGCTCAACAACGTCGCGGGGGCAGTCCGCATCAAGTGATGCAGCCGCCCCCGTTTTGCGAGTCCCGTGCTCATAGGAACTTCGCCGTTTATGCGGAGTTTTTCTTAGCCTCGGCGATCAAACGCTTGACTTTTTGGCCGCCCTTGTGGCCGATCTCCTCGTAGAAATCGCTGCCGTACTTGTCCTTAACGACGCGGCCGCCTTTTTGGCCGATCTGTTCGTAGAACTGGGCGCCGTGGCGCTCGCGCGTCGCCTGGCCGCCCTTCCGGCCGATCTGCTCGTAGAAGCCCGAGCCGTACCGCTCTCGAACGGTATCGCCGCCCTTCTTCCCGGCTTCACGGACCGACATTTCGCCGCCGGCTTTGCCGTTCAGGCCTTGCTTCCTCGACTCGTCAATCATACGGAGATCCTCCCCGGAAACGTGGGATACGACTTGGTTGTACCCAGGGCGTCCGGGCCCAAACTTGCATGATAACCACTCTCATCGAAGGAGCTGCCCTCTACGACGGCATCTCAACCAGCCCGGTGCAAACCGACGTCGGGCTTGTCGGCGACCGCGTCGCCTTAATCGGCGCGCTCGGCGACCGGGATGCGGTCCATCGAATCGATGGAACGGGCCTCGCCCTTGCTCCGGGCTTCATTGACGTGCATTCCCATTCCGACGAACTTTGGCTCGTCGATCCGCGCTGCGAAGGAAAGATCGTTCAGGGCGTCACGACCGAGATCGGCGGGAACTGCGGCAGTTCCGTCGCGCCGCTCTACGGACTCGCCTACGACCGGCGCCGCGAAGATCTAGCGACCTTTGGCCTCGAGGCCGAATGGCGTGATCTCGATCAATTCTTCGATCTCGTGGCGCGCGGACGGGTCGCTCTGAACGTCGCGACCCTGGTCGGGCTCGGAACGACGCGCCGCTGCGTTCGAGGCGATCGCGAAGGCCGTTTGGAAGCCGCCGAACTCCGCGCCGAGACGGAGTACGTGCGCGCCGCGATCGAGCAGGGCGCGCTCGGCGTTTCGAGTGGTCTCATCTATACGCCGTCGCGGTACGCCGACGTCGACGAACTCGCCGCGTGCGCGGCCGAGGCGCGCGTTGCCGGCGCGGCTCGCTACGTTTCGCACATTCGGGACGAGGGCGATGCCTTTTTGGAAGCCGTCGATGAGGGACTCGAGGTGGCGCGGCGCGGCGAAGTCGCCGTGCAGTTTTCTCACCATAAGGCAGCCGGCAAGAAGAACTGGGGAAAAGTCCATCGCTCGCTCGCGGCGCTCGATACTGCGCGCGACCGCTCGGGGCTGGCGGTCTCCGCCGACGTCTACCCGTACACCGCGAGCTGGACCGATCTCGTAACGATTCTCCCCGACCAAATCCGCGACGGCGGACGCGAGGCGACCCTCGAACGCTTGACGGATCCGGCCACCGCGGCGTCGATCGCACTCGGACTCGAACTCGACTGGAACGGGCTGTGGAACGACATCCTGATCACCACGCTCGCGACGTCCAAGAATGACGAACTCGCCGGATTGCGCATCGGCGAGATCGCACAGCGCTGGGGCCTCCCGCCGGCGCGGGCGGCGATCCGGCTGCTGGTCGAGGAGCGGCTCGAGCCTCAGGCGATCTTCTTTACGATGAGCGAAGACGACGTCGCCGCCGTGTTGTCGGCATCGTTCACGTGCATCGGGAGCGATGCGTCGGCTCGCGCCTTAGCGGGCCCGACGGCGCGCGGGCTCCCGCACCCACGGACGTTCGGCTGTTTTCCGCGCGTCTTCGGGCGGTTCGTGCGCGGACGCCACACGCTCGACGTCGGCGAGGCGATTCGGCGCATGACGTCGCTCCCGGCGGAGATCTTCGGCTTGCGCGAACGCGGCCGCATCGCGAAAGGCTACTACGCGGACCTCGTGCTCTTCGATCCGGCGACGATCGTCGACACCGCGACGTACGAAAAACCGTACGCCTATCCCAGCGGAATCAGTGCGGTCTGGGTAAACGGTGAGGTCGTCGTGCGCGACGGCACCCCGACGGGGACGCTTCCGGGCCGCGTCTTGCGCGGGGGCCGCGCTTAGGCGAGTCGCGCCGGAGTTGGGCGCGGCCGAAGACGACGGACGATCGAGCGCGTGCCGAAAAAGAGCGCGAGCGTCAGCGCGAGCGCGAGCGCCGCGCCGGCCAGCGGTGCGAGAAGCGCCAGGGTCGTTGACGCGACGGCCGCCGCATCCTCGATCAAACTGATGAAGGGGTTGGCAAGGCCGGCCGTCGTCGCCGTCGATGCGCCGCGAACCGTTGCGACGCCGGCGTGGACGCCGAGTGCGTTGAGCGCGGCCGCGCTCATGAGCGCGAAACCGTACGCCGAACCGTCGCCCGACGCGACGTCGGGGGCGGCGCTGCCGACGAGCAGCGCCGCCGCAACGGGCTTGATGCCGATGTGCAGGAAGTGCAGGGCGTGATCGACGGCCGGAATCTTTTCGCCGACGAACTCGAGCATCGCGAGCGATGCGAGCATCACCGTAGCGCCGTCGCTGCCGAGAAAAGCGAATTCGTGCGCCGGATGGAGATAACCAAAATGCATCGCCAGCGAGGCCAAGGCCAGCGTGAGAAACGGCCGCAGGCCGGCGCTGGTACTAAGGGCGTAGGCGGTCGCAAAAAGCAGCGGATCCATCGGGACTCCTTGGGGGATAGTATCCGCTTTGGGGCTGCTGGTTTCGCGCCTGCCCGAAAGGCATAGGACTTCCGGGCACCATACTCCAGCCCGATGGCGACGGCACGGAGATCGGCGGCCCTCCGGTTCGTCCTCGCGGTCGGCGTGGTCAATCTCTTCGCCGACTTCACGTACGAGGGTGGCCGCAGCGTCACCGGCGCCTTTCTCGGGACGCTCGGGGCGAGCGCGACGGTCGTCGGCCTCACCGCCGGCGCCGGCGAGGCCATCGGCTATGTGGTGCGCTCGTTTTCGGGGATCGTCGCCGACCGGACGCAGCGCTACTGGATCGAAATCGCGGTCGGCTACACGATCAATATGTTGTGCGTCCCGGCCCTCGCGCTCGCCGGCGCGTGGCCACTCGCCGCCGGTCTCATCGTCGGCGAACGGCTCGGGCGCGGCATCCGCAAACCGCCGATGGCGGCGA